>SUVJ01000068.1 GCA_015062045.1 Akkermansiaceae bacterium | reverse complement strand
ACGGGTTCGGTGTATTATTTATCGGTTCGAGTGGTTTCGCTCGCCGTTGGCTCGCTGCACCACTCGCTAAATAAAATGACGCCCCGCAGAGCGGGGCTTACAAAATTCCGCTCGCCTACGGCTCGCCCCCCTACAAATTGCCATTTGGCGAGTTTTTAGAGATGCCCAAATTGCCATTTGGCGAGTTTTTCGAGGTCCCCAAATGACGAAACACGAAATATTCTCCCCCTTGCGAGCAGAGTGAGCGGAATTCCCGAATTCGTCATTCTAAATTCGTACTACACACAATGAGCCGCTGCGGGGTGCAGCGGCTCATTAAAAACGGGATTGTTGCGGGTGGGGCCAATCAGGCCTCGGGAGCAACATTGACGCGGCGGCCTTCGCGGTCGAAGAACACGCGGCCATCTACCAAAGAGAAGATGGTGTAGTCGCGGCCCATGCCCACGCCCTTACCGGGATGGAACTTGGTACCACGCTGACGAACGATGATGTTACCGGCGATGACGGACTGACCACCGAACTTCTTCACGCCGAGGCGCTTGCTGCGGGAATCGCGACCGTTACGAACGGAACCTTGACCTTTCTTATGTGCCATGACTAAGTAAAATCTATTGGTTAGTGGTTAATAATCAGGCGTTGATAGCGGTGATCTCTACCTTGGTGAGAGCGGCGCGGAAGCCCTTCTTCTTGTGGAAACCCTTGCGGCGCTTGAACTTGAAGGCGATGCCCTTGGCACCACGTGCCTCAGCGTCAAGAACCTTGGCCGTTACTGTTGCACCGGCAACCGTGGGGGTGCCTACCTTAGTAGCGTCGCCATCCTCTACCAGGAGCACCTGGTCAAAGGTGGTCTCGCCGTCGTTCACCAGGCCGGAGATACGGTCTACGGTGAGCACGTCACCTACCGTCACGCGGTACTGCTTGTTGCCGGATGTGAAAACTGCGTATGCCATAATTTTCTGAATTTTTGGATTGCACCCGCTCATGCGGGCTGGCACATTATATACATGCCGAGCCTTTTGGCAAGTCTAAAATTAAAAATTTTTAAAAAATTTGCAAAATAATGCATAAAATTTTCAAAAACGGGTCAATTTTGGTGAACTCAGAGTCAGAGATGGTGGCTTTGGGGCAACAATTAGCAGAAACCTTGCAAGGTGGGGAGGTGCTGGGCCTGGTGGGCGACCTTGGTGCCGGCAAGACCCACCTGGTGCAGGGTATTTTACGCGGGCTGGGGGCAGCAGACCCGGCGGCCAGCCCCACGTTCTCACTGGTGCATGAGCATGCGGACGGGCGAATACCGGCAGCCCACTTTGATTTTTACCGCATGAAGAGCGCAGAGGAAGCCCTGGGCATGGGGTGGGATGAGTACCTGAGCAGCGGCAGCGTGCTGCTGGTGGAGTGGGCAGACCGCTTTGACGGAGCCCTGATGCCTGCCGATACGCGCTGGCTGGTGTTAAAGCATGTGGATGCTACCGTGCGCAGCGTGACTCTGGCGGGTTAATGAGGGGGGCTACCCCTCCCCACAACGCCGTCAGGCGTTCTTCATTGCGGGTATCTGCCCGCTCTTCACGAGCCGCCGTCAGGCGGCTTCTTCACTACGGCGCAGCCGTTCTTCATAGCTCGGTATCATCGAGCTTACACCCCACCGCCCCATAAGCACGCAAGAACCCTACAGCTCACACAGGGAAATAATACGCGTGAACTACTTATGATTTTTTTCATCTGCCGATTTTGTATACGGGTGTAAAATTTGAATAAGGAGGTCACGAAAGAGTTTAATGTTAGCGAAGTAGTTGGGATAAGCCTTTTTTAACTGATGAATGGAATCCATTTTAATGAGCACGACCTGACGCCGAGACTCAGATGTATTTTTTTGTTCCTCTCTAACATACGCAGCGTAGGCATCATCATACTCATGGTCAGAGTATTGGCGCACGGTAGCTACTTTTTCAGCTGCATCAAAAACCAAGAGCACATGACCTCTTTTTTTAGTATTGGCAGAGGTAAGAGTGTCCGTAAGAGTAAAACTCTTCATGACATTAAAAATATGCAACTGCTCTGTTTTTTGGAGCAAAAGGCGGCATATTTCATCTGCCGATAAGTGGGTATGAGCACTCAGTACGGGAAGTTGCTCTTTAATGGCGATGGCACTGGATGCTAAGGCAAAGAAGTCCAACCATTCCCGGCTTCCTTTACTGGATTTAAAGTTTTCACCCATAAAGGCCTCAAATATTTCAACGGCAGTAGCCCAAATATGTTGAAGTTTCGTGCGCAGTTGCATCTCAATACGCAAGCCATCATAGTCTTGTTTACTTGGGTGTTTAGAGTGATAACTGAATATGAGATGCACCCCCCTATACCCGGACTCTTTCGGGGTAGATATATAATCATCAACGCGAACAAGTTTATGCGAAAGTCGCTCCGATGAAACAGCGTAAAGATTCTTAAGTTCGTTTAATTTTTTGAGATTCGGAAAAATAGCCCGAATACCGCCGATATCGTGCATACGCTTAAGTTGCATGCCCTCAAAGCGGTGTAATTTGTCAAGAATTGTGGGTTTTCTTTTGATGCGTTGGGCAATGATGACATCCGAAATTTTGAGTGAATTGATCCTTTTTCTTAATGTAGATTGAAAAGTATTGAGCGGCATTGCATGGAGGGCTCGAAAATTGTCCAGCACACTTAGTGCCCATTCTTTGTCTTGAGGAGTAAGTTCATCTATATCGCGCAGCATATCGCCGGCTTTGATGATTTGTTTACCGCTATACTGTCTTTGCTCAAAAGGTGACATGATTCAACTGATACCGCTGATAAATTAACACAGATTTGATTCTGTGTCAAACATTGAAATAAAATTTCCGAGGCTTCCGGTCGAGCTCACACGCAACAATAATATCAGCGTGATTTAAGGAACTCAACCACGCCTTTGCCGAGCGTGCGGGAGAATTTGACGGCGTTGTCGTGCTTGGAGAGGAAGCGTGCGTGCTCGGGGTTGGAGAGGTAGGTAATCTCTGTAATGAGGGCGGGCACATAAGATTCATTGCAGGCGTTGAGCCAATCCCCACCGCCCAAGCGGCCATTATTGCGCACCACAATACCGCAGGGTTGGTTGTTGTTGGGCAAGCCATGGTTCATGAGCTGCTCGTTCATCACCTTGGCCATGGTAGAGGCTAAGGGTATGCCTACCTCATTACAATAAAAGGCCCCTTTATTGCAAACGAGCCACTTGGCAGAGTTGCTGTTGTGGTGCAAAAAGATAACGGCAGCGGGTTTTTGGTCCAGTGCGTAGTTGGTGCTGAGCATGCCCACGGCCATGCGGCGGGGGTGGTGTTTGGAGCGGTACACACCGGTGGGCACGGGGCTTTTCACATGGTGCACCCCGGCTTTTTTGGCAGCAGCTGCCAATTTTTTATCGGTGGGCATATCCCCACGGTTGCAGATGATGCATTGGTAGCCGGCGGCCTCAATCTCTTGTTTCATGTAGCCGGCATAGCGGTACCAAAAATCCGTTTCCTCAATAACCCCGTATTGAGCATTGGGGGTGCGGGCCCCCTGCCCACCGCGCTCGGGGTGGTAGTAGTGGCCAATATCAAGCACCACAATGTTGGACTCTCGCGCTTGGCGTTTCATCTGTATTTGGTAGCAACCGCTCGCCAGCAGCGTGAACAACGCCAGTAAGGTAAAAAGGATTCTGTGCATCATCTTAAAAAATCGTATCAGCTCAACGGCAATTCCCCCTGCCCGCTTGTGGGCAGCGCGCCGATTTTGTTGTAGGCGGCAGGCAGGGCCTCTCGCCCGCGCGGGGTGCGCTTTATATACCCCTGCATGATGAGGAAAGGCTCGTGCACATCCTCAATGGTGGACTCATCCTCACCCACGGCAACGGCAAGGGATGACAAGCCCACGGGCCCCCCGCTGAACTTGTAAATCATGGTCTCGAGCAGGCGTTTATCCATTTCATCCAGGCCGTCTTCATCAATATCAATCATGCTCAGGGCGGCATGAGCCACGGTGTCCGTAATATGGCCGTCGTGCTTCACTTGGGCAAAGTCTCTCACCCAGCGCAGCAAGGCATTAGCCACACGGGGTGTGCCGCGGGAGCGGCGGGCAATAGCCATGGCCCCGGCGGGGTGCAGGTCTATATCCAGCAAGCCGGCAGAGCGGTGCAGAATGTTGCAGAGCTCTTCTGCAGAATAATAGTCAAGCCTGTTCACCAGGCCGAATCGAGAGCGCAACGGCCCCGTAAGCATACCGGCACGCGTGGTAGCCCCCACCAGGGTGAACTTGGGCAGGTTGAGCTGAATACTGCGTGCGTTGGGGCCTTGGTCTATGATGATATCCAGCCGAAAATCCTCCATAGCGGGGTACAGGTACTCCTCAATGGCGGGGTGCAGGCGGTGTATCTCATCGATAAAGAGTACATCCCCCTTCTCCACATTGGTGAGGATACCCGCCAAATCACCCGCCTTTTCAATTTGCGGGCCGGAGGTAGTGTGCAGCTTATGCCCCACAGCGTTGGCGATGATGTTGGCCAACGTGGTTTTACCCAACCCGGGCGGGCCGCTGAGCAGCACGTGGTCCAGCACATCCCCACGCATGCGAGCAGCCTCTACCATGAGCATGAGGCGCTCTTTCACCTTCTCTTGCCCGCAGAATTCACTGAAAGCGGGCGGGCGCAGCGACAAGTCGTAGCTGCCGGAAGGCGCATTAGCCATGCGTGTGTATACGGAGTCTGCCATGAAGCGGGGAAGAGCTGTTACTTAAGAATAACAACACCGCCTGTGATTATAGGGGGAGCACCACCCTGTTGCTGCTGTTGTTGCTGCCGGCATGAGGCAGTAGCCAAAACTGCGGCAGCGGTTGCAGCAACGGCTACGGTTTTAACAACGGCCGGATACACAGGCTTTTTATTGTTTTGAGAAGCTTTGATTTCCATGGCGAGTATTGTAGCCAACAACGCGGTGAAAGTCAACGCCATTTCACTGCATGGCTTTTTTTGTATTTTCATGGCAAAATTATAGGATAAAAAATAAACTTACGGCTTGCCATGGGGCGTATGCTTTGCTAACATGTGAGTCATGAAAATGAAAACTTTTGCGATTGCACTGGTGACGGCATGCTCCATGGCCGCATTCGGGCAGCAGGTGTTACCCGTTGCCGGAGATGAAGACCACGCCGCTATTACCGAGACAAATGAGCAGCGAGATGCCCGCATGGCTTGGTGGCGAGATGCCAAGTTCGGCATGTTCATTCACTATGGCTTGTACTCCGGTTTGGCCGGTGAGTTTAAGGGGGTGCAAGGTGGCTCTGAGTGGATTCAAACAAACCTGGAGCTGGATACCGACACCTACGCCGCAGAGGCCCTGCCGCTGTTTAAACCCGCCCCCGGCTGCACGGATGTTTGGGCAGAGCTTGCCAAAAAAGCCGGCTGTAAGTACATGGTGATGACCTCTAAGCACCATGATGGCTTTGCCTTGTTTGATACCCCGACATCCGACTACACCTCTGCCAAACACCACGGGCGCGACTTGGTGAAAGAGTTTACGGACTCCGCCCGCAAGCAGGGTATGCGCGTGGGCTTGTACCACAGCGTGATTGACTGGCACCACCCCGCTTACGACAACACCATTTGCCCCGACCTGTGCTACCCCGACAACCAGGAGAAAATGCTCAAGGAGCGTGGCATACCGCGTGACCACGCCACCTACCAAACCTACCTGCACGCACAGGTGCGCGAGCTGATGACCAAATACGGGCAAATTGATGTAATGTGGTGGGATTACTCGCAGGGTGCGGCATCCGGCGAGCGTGGGTGGAAGGCCCCCGCGCTGATGGACATGTGCCGCGAGATTAACCCCGGCATTATCATGAACAACCGCTTGTATGCCTTCTCCGGGTTCGATACCTCTCGCGATGGCGTGCAGCTGGACCTGCGCTGCGGCGACTACACCACCCCCGAGAAACGCATACCCGAGAAAGGGTACCCGGGTATTGACTGGGAGTCTTGCATGACCGTGGGCGACAAATGGGGCTACAACCGCTACGACCTGCGCTACAAAACACCGACTATGGTGATTCGCCAGCTGGAGGAATGCTCTGCCAAGGGCGGTAACCTGCTGCTCAACATCAACCCCAAGGCAGATGGCTCCATACCCCGCCCCGTGGTTAAGGTGTTCACCGTGGTGGGCCAATGGATGCAGGTGAACGGCGATGCCATTTACGGCAGCAAACCCAATTACGCCGTACACATGCCAGAGGGGTGGATGTGCAGCCACACCGGGGCAGACCTCAACATTTTTGCCCCCTCCCTGGGCATTACCATGGAAACCACCGTGCAGCTCTCCGTGCCTGCAACGGGGCTTAAACTGCCCGCAGATGCCGCAAGCCTCAAGGTGGAGGTGCTCGGGCAGCCAGATACCACCGTGCCCGCATGCATGAAGGATGGCGCGCTGGAGCTGAGCATACCTGCCAAAGCTTGGGCAGAGGCCGTGGAGTTTATGCCCGTTATCCGCGTTAAGGATATCGTGCATTAATGATAAGCACCGCAAAGAGCAATAATGTTAACCTCCTCCGTATACAGCCTGCCCAAGTTGCTGAGCGGTCAGTACATGCTGACCGCCGTGCTGCGTGAGACCGTAGACACGGTGGTGTACGCCGCCACGCAAAAAGATTTGCGCCGAGAAGTAGTGGTGGAAACCCTGCGCCCCGAGCGCATGGCGGATCCCCACAAGGTGCAATTCTTTTTGGAGAGCGCGCGGGCACAAACCGGAATGGGCGGCAAGTTTGTAGCCACCGTGCTGGAGCTTCTGTATGCGGAGGACACCTGGCACATTGCCAGAGAACGAATACAAGGCCCCCCGTTGGATGAATTGCTGGCATCGGGCGAGCGTGGCAGTGCCGCAACTTTTTGTGAGTTGATGCTGATACTGATACGCACGTGTATCAGGTATGATATAGAGGGTGTGGCCTCTACCCCGTTTTTTCTGCAAAACGCGCACTTTATGGGGCTGGGTTTTCGCTTGGACAACTTGGCACAGGCCGGCACCCGAGCCCCGCGCAGCTCTTGCAGAGATATTCAGAATGCGGCACGAGAGCTGTTGCCGATGATTGACCCGGCATCCCCTCGCGCAGAAGATATCAGGGTGATATTTAACAACATCCTCAGCACCTCCAACTGGACCATACTCACCCCGTTGGATGCCTACGCCGAGTTTGTGCGCCTGCAATTGATGATTAACAGAGCGTAGATAAGTACGAAGGACGAGATACGAAGGACGAGGTACGAAGCTGGAGGGTAAAAACTGTTGTCTGACTTGCTTTTAGCTTGATATAGGGAGCTGTTACGGGTAGAATGCCCGCAGTAAGACCATGTACGACGAATATCTACACGCATACGAGAAGATTTCCCTGGGGACAGCCGGGGTGGTAATGGGGCTGGCACTGGTGCTGCTGCACGTGTTGGCATTGCTGAAACCCGAGGCCACAAAAAACGCCCTGCGCCAAGCGGCTACCAACATAAGCGCAGCGCAAAAACTGCTGGTGCTTGACTTTGTGTGGATTTTTCTGCTGTTGCTGGATGCGAATTGGAACCCGCTGACCATGAATCTATTTGACTTCAACAAAGCACGCAGTATTCTCTTGATACTCTGCCCCGTGATTTGCGGCGTATTGTTGTACTACAACCGCAAGCGCGAGCTGCTGTTTCCGCGTGCCTTGGGGCTGTTTTTGCTGCTGATGGCCCTGGTACCGCTCACCGCAGCCTTTTTGAAAGACCCCGTCACACGATTGCTCATACCGTGCTGGTGGTACCCGGTGCTCACACTGGCCATGTTCTGGGTGGGCAAGCCTTACTTGTTCCGCGACCACATGGAGCAATTCACCGCCCGCCCCCTGCTTTACAAAGTAGTTAACGGCATAGGCGCCGTGTGGGGGGCAGCCATCTTGGTGTGTGCCATCGCCTTCTGGTATTAACGCATTTTTCACTCACCATGCAAAACGTTTGCGATACACTTTACACGGCAGATTACGTTGTCACCCAAAATGACGGGCGAGACATCATACAGCAGGGGGCCGTTGCCGTGTGTGAGGACCACATCCTTTGCGTAGGGCATACGGATATTCTGGAGATTCTGTACCCGAACGCCCGCAGGGTGGATTTGGGCAATGCCGCCATCATGCCCGGGCTTATCAACGCCCACACCCACGTGCCCATGAGCCTGCTGCGCGGTTATTCGGATGACAAAGCCCTCATGGATTGGCTTACGCTGGATATTTTCCCACAAGAGGCCAAGTTGAACCCCGAGCTGGTGGAGCTGGGCGCACAGTTCAGCCTGGCAGAGATGATACGCAGCGGCACCACCGCTTTTTACGACATGTACATGTGGGAGCGCAGCGTCTTCAAAGCGGCGGATGCCATGGGCATGCGCGCCGTGCTGGGAGAAAGCGTCACGCAGTTCTTCCCCTCGCTCTCCTGCCAAGACCAAGAGGCCTATTTTGACTTAGTGCGCCAACAGGCAGAGGAGTGGAAGGGCCACCCGCGCATTCGCCAAGCCGTTGTTCCCCATGCCCCCTATACCACCAACCCCGAGCTGCTCAAAAAATGCTATGCTCTGGCAGAAGAAACCGGCAGTCTTTTCGGCATGCATTTGGCAGAAACGCAGCATGAAACAGACACCTGTCTCAAAGAGCACGGCATGCGCCCCATACCCTACTGCCACAGCTTGGGGCTGTTGCAGCCGGGCAGCACGTTCTTCCATGTAGTGCATGCAGATGCTCATGACATGGAGCTGCTGGCAGAGGGGCATTGCGCCGTGGTGCACAACCCCGCCAGCAACATGAAACTGGCAAGCGGTGTTGCCCCCATCGGCACGTTTAATAACTACCGCATACCCGTGGGCTTGGGTACGGATGGCCCCGCCAGCAACAACGCCCAAAACATGTTCCGTGAAATGTACGTGGCAAGCCTGCTGCAAAAGGTGCACACCCTTGAGCCCACCGCCTGCCCCGCTCAGCTCGCGCTCGACCTCGCCACCCGCGGCGGGGCAGATGCCCTGCACTTCCCCCAGATCGGCACACTGGAGCCCGGCATGAAGGCAGACTTTATTGCCGTGGACCTCAGCAGCCCCAACATGCAGCCCGTGCACAACATCGTGTCCAACATCGTGTACGTTGCCACCGGTGCAGAAAACCGCTTAACAGTGGTGGACGGCAAGGAGCTGTACCGCGACGGCAAGTTCCTGACCTGCGATTTTGAAGCACTCTCTCAAGAGATTCGGAAAGCACGCGCATGGGTACGCAGCTGATGGATACCCCGCTGGCGCACCTGCCCGTTGCCGCCATAGACTTTGAGTCCGCAGGTGCCGCCCCCGGCGAGACAGATTGCCCCGTGCAGATTGGCATTGTGCGGGCGGAATCCCTGTTTGCGGCGGCGGAATGCTTTACCTCCTACATACACAGCCCGCGCCCCGTATGTTGGAGCGCGGCAAAGGTACACGGCATTACCACCGCCATGTTGCAAGATGCCCCCTGCTTTGCCGAGCTGTGGCCGCAAATTCAGCACATGCTCAGCGGCTGCGTGGTGGTGGGGCACAACCCTGCTACCGAGATGCGGTTTCTGAGCACATTCCCCGGGCACGGGTTCGGCCCATGGTTGGACACCCTGCAACTGGCACGCAAAGCCCTGCCCACCCTCAAAGACCACTCATTGGGCAAAGTGTGCGATGCTTTGCGCATCACCCCGCAGGTGGATGCCTTGGTACCCGGTAAACGCTGGCACGATGCCTTGTACGATGCCGCCGGCTCTTTGGAGCTGCTGCGCACCCTCACACGCGGGCTGCAAATGGAGCACGCCCCCCTGCGCGGCCTGGGATTTGCCCTCAGCGTGTAATTTAGCGCTCCTTTTCCGCTTGGTGCGCTGTGGATATTTCTTGCCGCAACGCGTCAAATTTTTTCTCCAGCTCTGCAAAATCTCGCCTTAATTTTTTGTTACCACGGCGCAAGGCAACAAATGAGCTGAACACAAACACCGTCACTAAGGTGAGGTACACAATGATGGACCAGCAGAGAATCTCTATCGCCGTGAGGGTAGAGCTTATTTTGGGGTCCTCGCGCACGCGCTCCACCATGCGGTCTCCCAGCTCTTTGGCGTACTCCCGCCCCTCTTTTTTGTACTGCTCTTTATACTCATCTATAAAGACATCGAGAGCATCTTTAACAGAAAATGCCAGCACCTCAGAGGAGGAGCGCTTGCCCAGCTCATCTGTAGCAGTGCCGATAAAGGTGCCCACCATATCCACCCCGCGATCCGCCCACGTGCGCTCCTTCGGTTGAGTGGTTCGCGCCGCCTCGTTTGCCTTGGCCATGTTTTGCTCATTGCGGCGGTCCAGCTCGTGTTCAAGTGCATTCTGCCCCAAGCGCAAAAGGCCGTGTATCACGCGGTCCGAGGTATCGGATGCCGCCTGCAGGCCCCCCACCATGCTCACCCATGCCAATGCCATCAAAATAAAGCTTCTCATACCTGCCAGATTACCATCTATCCACAGCCAAGACAAGCTAAAAAACACGGTTTATCGCCCCTCTTTTTTACATGCGGCACAATACTAAAGAAAACTTAGAAAACGGCAAAAAACATAACACACACACACAGAATATATGGCACCAAAATCATCTTGACGGTACAACAAATTGTGGTAATATGCGTGCATGCGATGCGTACAATGTGGCTACATGGAAGATAAGGTAATCGACTCACGCATGAGTCGGGACGGCACCTGTATACGCCGCAGGCGAGAGTGCCTGCGCTGCAATTACCGCTACACCACTTACGAGCAAGTGGAGCGTACGGAGCTGCGCGTGGTTAAGCGAGACAACGTGCACGAGGCGCTCAACCGCGAAAAGATTCTGCGCGGCATGATTAAAGCCTGCGAGAAACGCCCCGTAAGTATGGACCAGTTGGACATTGCCGCAGATGAAATTGTGGCAGAGCTACACCGAGACCACCAGAGGGAGGTGCCCTCCTCCATCATTGGTATGAAGGTGATTGAAAAACTGCAAGCCATTGACCCCGTGGCCTATATACGCTACGTATCCGTATACCGTCAATTCTCCAACGTGGATGAGTTCATTGACCTGGTGCGCAAGATGGAGCGCAAAACCATTAACGACCCCTTACAGGGCAAACTTTCACTGGGATGATAGCCTTCAAAAACAACAGACCCCTGCTGCAAACCGGCCACTGCGTGATATCCGACTACGACCGCGAGTGGCTGAGCAACATTTTGCAAGAGGCAGCAGAGCAAGCCGGCACCACCCTGCCGCTCAAAGATGAAATTGCGCAAGGTATTTTGCTGTATTTAGAACAAAACTGCCCGCTGCATGCCGTGCCGCTGGACTACTTATTTGACCGCATGCGCCGCCTGCTGGAGCAAATTGGGCTGCCCCTCATCGCCGCCAATCTGCGCAAACAAACCCCACCGGTGGATATTGAGCTGGACACCCTGGCAGAGGAAGCCCCCTTGCCCCTCTTCTTTTACACCGAGCTGCGCCGCCGCATGGAGGGGCTGCGCCGCATCGGCCTCAACACATACCACTTCAGTGGCAAAAAAGAATGCAGCTTAGCCCTGGGGGACAGACGCCGCATATGCCCCACCCAGCAAAGAGCCCTCAACGAGCTCAATGCCTTTTTGGAAGCCATAGCGTAATTTTGTATTCTCCTCCTGCCACCCGACGAGATATGGCTGCGCTATCACGCACCTCCATGGGGGAAGAATGCAGGGCAACTGCATTAGGATTATGGCACTTTCTTCAGATTGACAATTTACCATTTACAATTTACAAAGTTATTGAATTTACAAGCTCTTATATAAATATTCATCAACTGAAAGCCAAACATAAGGTCTCATCTTTTCCCGGCTACATAGCAAGAGAAACATGTTTTTGCGCAATGCTGAGGCCATAAAACATCGTGCTGCACTCAGGTCGATGTTTTTAGAAAATTGCAAATGGTAAATTGTACATTGTAAATAAAAGACTTACGGGGTTCATTGCCTAATGCGTTTACCCTGTCCTGCCACCCGACGAGATATGGCTGCGCTATCACGCACCACCATGGGGGAAGAATACAGGGCAACTGCATTAGGATTATGGCACTTTCTTCAGATTGACAATTTACCATTTACAATTTACAAAGTTATTGAATTTACAAGCTCTTATATAAATATTCATCAACTGAAAGCCAAACATAAGGTCTCATCTTTTCCCGGCTACATAGCAAGAGAAACATGTTTTTGCGCAATGCTGAGGCCATAAAACATCGTGCTGCACTCAGGTCGATGTTTTTAGAAAATTGTAAATGGTAAATTGTACATTGTAAATAAAAGACTTACGGGGTTCATTGCCTAATGCGTTTACCCTGTCCTGCCACCCGACGAGATATGGCTGCGCTATCACGCACCACCATGGGGGAGGGATTACTCTGCACAACTTCACACCAACCTCACACGAACCTTGCACGAGATATCGTTGCGCATTGATGGCTAATGCATTATATGACACAGACGAGGCAGAATTTAACTTCACACCAACCTCACACGAACCTTGCACGGGATAGCGTTGCACATTGACGACTAATGCATTACATGACACAGACGGGACAGAATTTAACTTCACCCCAACCTCACACGAACCTTGCACGGGATAACGTTGCGCATTGATGACTAATGCATTATATGACACAAGCAGGGCAGAATTTAACTTCACACCGATCTCACACGAACCTTGCACGGGATAGCGTTGCGCATTGATGACTAATGCATTATATGACACAGGCAGGGTAAAATTCAACTTCACACCAACCTCACACGAACCTTGCACGGGATAGCGTTGCGCATTGATGGCTAATGCATTATATGACATAGGCAGGGTGAAATTTAACTTCACACCAACCTCACACGAACCTTGCACGGGATAGCGTTGCACATTGATGGCTAATGCATTACATGACACAGACGGGGCAGAATTTAACTTCACACCAACCTAACACGAACCTTGCACGGGATAGCATTGCGCATTGATGACTAATGCATTATATGACACAGACGAGGCAGAATTTAACTTCACACCAACCTCACACGAACCTTGCACGGGATAGCGTTGCACATTGA
>SUVJ01000067.1 GCA_015062045.1 Akkermansiaceae bacterium | reverse complement strand
ATCCAAACGTGCATTGACAACCGGGTTGTGAATAATCTCGCCAATCAACCAAATGCGCTTACCGGCAAACATATCGCACGCGGCGTGGGCAATCTCGATAGCGCGTTTCACACCATCGCAAAAACCGAAGGATGAAGCCAAGTATACCTCCGTATTGCCACAGTGCAGCACATCCCCATTTTCACGCATATATTGCACCAAGGGGCTTTTGTATTGGTCCACCTGGCTGCGGATTCGCTCCAACACCTCTCGCTTGCGAACATTGACGGGCTTTTTGACTTGCATGGGGATATTGTGACGGTTCTGCGCGCACGTGTCAAGAAAAATGCCCGGCACAGCCATACTTAGTGCTTGATTTAACAGTTGTATCGTAGTACAATCGCGGGCATGAAGAAACAGCTCCTTATTGCCATGGCTGCAATAGCCGCCGTATCCGCCATGCCTGTTGCCGTTGCACAGAGTCCGGATGTATCTCACGAGGACCGCGATGTGGTGCGAGTGATGCGACACCCGGACGGCTCCCGCTCTGTCTACAAACGCCAAGCGGGGTGGAAAGGTATGCGCTGTGCCACCTACACGGCTAATGGTCAATTGGCAGCCATTAACGACTACACGGAAAGCAAGCACGGGCAACTCATTGGTTGCACTATATACAACAGTGCCCGCCAACCCATTTACAAGGTATCATACGGTTACGACCGCCAGGCCCGCTTGGTGGAGGAGCGCATGTTTACAGCCAATGATCGAAAGCTTGTGCAGCGTGTTATCTACCGTTATAATGCCGATGGCGAAAGAGCGAAACCGCTTATCGTATCCCTCAACAGCGGGGCAAATGAGTTAGCCCCCACCATCAATGCCGATGTGGAGAGTGCCCACCGCACGCTGCCCCGTGGCAATAGACGTTGATTTTTCAATATACAATAGTCATGGAAACATTTTCTTGGCAAGACCGCGACGAGAACGGAAACAAGGTTATCTACGAGGCAGGGCACTTTGGTGGCTGGTGGCAGCTTACCTGCACCCCCAAGGTGGGCCGCTCCATGAAAGATGAGGTAGAACCCACCCCTGCCGATTTTACGGAAGAACACTGGCGCACGTTGAGAGACTTGCTGTGGCGTAAATACCAACGCCGCCGCGTATCTTGGGATTTGATTGCCCATATAGATGACATTTTGGCAGGCAAAGCCACCAATGAACGCCGAGATCAACGCAAAAAATGATGACAGACGATGAGATGATACACTGCCGCGTGCCGGAGCGGCAGTTGGAGCGAGCCATTGCCATTATGCACAGATTGCGCGCCCCGGGCGGCTGCCCCTGGGATGCCGAGCAAACGCATGAGAGCCTCATATCCAACCTCTTGGAGGAGTCTTACGAGTGCATAGACGCCATACGCGCCAACGACCGCCCGCACATGAGAGAAGAGCTGGGCGATGTGTTGCTGCAAGTGCTTTTTCATGCGGAACTGGCAGCGGAGGCCGAACAGGATGCCTTTGATATCAACGACATAGCCTGCGAGCTGAGCGACAAGCTTGTGCGCCGCCACCCGCATGTATTTGCAAGCTCTGCCGTGAATGATACGGAGGGCGTGCTCACCCAGTGGGATGCCATTAAACGCAAAGAGCAGGCTATAGAGGATAAGCCTTACCTCAAAAATTGCGGCAAGGGGCTCCCGGCTCTTTTACGCGCCGCAAAAATTACCAAGAAAGTAGCAAAGGTCGGGTTCGATTGGCCGGACCACGCCGGGGTAATAGACAAAATACGAGAAGAGACGGATGAAGTAGCCGCAACCCTACCGCTGAAGGATACAGACCCACAGGTGGAAGAAGAGCTGGGGGATTTGCTGTTTTGCACCGTCAACCTGTGCCGCCGCCGTGGTATAGACCCCGAGGTGGCTCTGGATGCCGCCAACCGCAAGTTTGAGCGCCGTTTCAACAGCTTGGAGAAAACCCTCAAAGCCCAAGGAATCAGCCTTGCGGATGCCACAACAGAGCAAATGGAAGAGGCTTGGCAATCAGCTAAGCAGGAGGAACGAAGTTAAACAGCACAGCATATGAAAAGCGCACTCCTCAAAATCACCGTGTTGGGTAGCCTGCTTATGTTGCAGGCTTGCTCCGTGTTCAGCCAACGCACCATAACGGAGGAGTCAACCAACGCCACCAAGAATCTTCCGCCGGACATGGCCGGATTTATGGGCAACACCTTGTTGCCCGGTGCCAATAACCCCGATGCCATCAACATGAAGGTGACCTCTGAGGCGGATTTGAAAAAGGTGGAAAGCGGTACAGCAGAGGATGAAATCATTTGGACGGACCCGGACAACCTTGAGGAGTCTGCCGCAGAGCTCAACGCCGTGTTTGAAAAGAAGCTGCAAGGTAACGGCTGGCTCAGCAACTACGGGCAGGCACTCAAGTTGTCCCGCCGCCAAGGGCTGCCGCTCATCATTTGGTTTCACGACTCCATTACCAGCCCGAAGAGCAAGGAGCTGGGGCGCACCCTGCTGGAGACCAAACAATTTGACGAGTATTGTACGGACCGCGTCATCCGCATGAAAATAGACTCCGGAGCCGCTATAGATGACAGCCCCGGCAAAACCAGCCGCTACAGCTTATCCTCCATCAACCGCTTGGCAAACAAATACGGCATAGACCGCAAACCGGGTATTGTGGTGGTATCCCCGCATGGGGGAAAGGTAACAGCCAGAATCAACGGCATGGGCGATTACCTGTATGATGTACACGCAGAAATTGAAAAAGGCGTGGAAAATGCAGAGCAAGATTACAAGGATTACAAGCGCACGCTGAAAGCCAAGGGTTTCCGTGAATGGACGGAACGCCGGGGCAAGGCTACCATCTTTGCCAAGCTCATGCGCTTTGATGAGAAAAACAACTTTGTATACCTCCGCGAGCCGGGTGGAAAAGTCACCAAGACGCGCTTGGAGAGTTTCTCCAAAGAAGACATCCGTTACCTGGAGTCCATATCAGAGAACTCAGCAACTCGCTGATGCAGAGCCATGAACAAATCTGACGCCACCAAAGCCGTTATCATGCGCGCGGCCATCATTCAATTCACCCGCTTGGGCTATGAAGGCGCGGCGGTGAGGGATATTGCCAACGAGGCAGGTGTCAACATCGGGCTCATTCGCTACCATTTCGGGCACAAGGCAGATTTGTACCGCGACACACTGGCCTATATATCCGAGCAATATAACGAGGTTTGCCTGGCTGCGCTGGAGGAAGCAAAAGCCGCCAACTCCCCGGAGGAGCTCATCTACGCTTGGCTGTCTGCCCCCATTACCCATTGGCAAGACTCCACCGTTGCCACGGGCGAGGAGGTGCTGTGTTTTCTTAACAAAATGGGGTACGAGCCACCTGAATTAACGAGGGATGTGTATGAATCCCACTTCTCATACGCCCTGCAAGAGTGGCAGGATGCCCTCAGTGCGTATTTTCCCGGCATGAACCGTGCAGACTGGCTGTGGTGCCTCACCTGCCTGCGCGGTATGTACTTCAATATTGTGGCACACAATGAATTTACCCTGTGGAGCTTACCCGCCATTCACGGCAAAGAACCCGCCATACGCCGTTTAGCGGCAGATGCCGTGGCCCTGCTCAATACCTACATGCCGCAATAAAAAGAGCGGCAACGCGCCGTTCATAAGACGCACGGCATTTATAATTTGGGGACCTCTAAAAACTCGACAAATGGCAATTTGTAGGTGTGAACATCTCAATCCATCGCAGAGGCTTTGCTTACTTCGTATTTTGTATTTCACATTTCGTACTTCCAAGCCCCCTTGTGGGGCGAAATAACATAGGCAGGCGGTCAAGCGTGCACGCAGTGCGCGCGCGACCCCTGTTGATTATCAAAAAATATAGAGCCCGACGAGCAACGCGAGGAGGCCGACACAATCCCAACGAGGGGTGTTAACCCCGAGTCACTCCCCGCTCCGGGCTCACGCCCTGCGCTATATACATCTGTCGGCCTCGTCGCTACGCTCCTCGGGCTCGTTTTTTTATTCGGTTAGCAGGGGCTTACGCCCCTGCCTATGTTATTTCGCCCCACAAGGGGGCTTGGGAATTCGGCGTGCACTCATTTACTGTGTAACTGTGCGCATCTCAAGCCGTCGCAGAGGCTTTGCTTACTTCGTATTTTGTATTTCACATTTCGTACTTCCAAGCCCCCTTGTGGGGCGAAATAACATAGGCAGGCGGTCAAGCGTGCACGCAGTGCGCGCGCGACCCCTGCTGATTATCAAAAAATATAGAGCCCGACGAGCAACGCGAGGAGGCCGACACAATCCCCACGAGGGGTGTTAACCCCGAGTCACTCCCCGCTCCGGGCTCACGCCCTGCGCTATGCTCATCTGTCGGCCTCGTCGCTACGCTCCTCGGGCTCGTTTTTTTATTCGGTTAGCAGGGGCTTACGCCCCTGCCTATATTATTTCGCCCCACAAGGGGGCTATCAAATTCGGCGAGCATTCGCCCGCAGGGTATCCCCTACAAATTACCATTTATCGAGTTTTTAGAGATGCCCAATTTACGATTTACAATTTACAAAGTTATTGAGTATGCAGGCTTCGCCTGCGCCCGCAGGGCGCCTGGCTGCACACTTTGTAAATGGTAAATCTGTAAATCAAACTTCTTTCTCCGGCAGGGTGACATGCAGGGCATCCCAGCGGGTTTTGGCCTCCTGAATTTGAGATACGGTTACGGAGGAAGAGAGCTCCCAGGTGAGAGGCATGGATTTATTGAAATACTTGGGCAACAGGTGGTCAAAATCCACATCTCCGCCCATAAACGGGGCGCGGTGATCCCGCTGCGGCCATTGAACATCATTAACATGCGCGCCGTACAAGTAGGGAGCAAGGCCCGACAAATACTGGTCGTGATTTAGGAGCAGCAAATTGTGTTTACGCTGAATATGCCCGAAATCATGCCAATAGCGCACGTGCGGATTGTCCGCAAACTCTGCCATGAGAGCCGGGAACTCCGTTTCACCCGGTACTTGCTCAAAATGGCTACGCCCCTCCACCGCCAGCACCAGGTTATATTCTTTAGCTTTATCAATCAATTGGTACAGGGCATCTTTAGCACGGGCTAAATAAATGGGTGCCAGTTTGGCGCGTTTGCGCACCAGTTCACCTTTCTTTTTGGCGTACTCTGTAGTGCCCACATAACCATGGCGAGCCATACGCTGCAAGGTACGGGTAGCCTCGTGCCCTTGAAAGAGCTCTACCTCGCCCATGTGCAGCACCACGTATTCTGCCCCCAAACGGGCGGCCACCTGCAAGGTCTCCAAAGTTAAGCGCATGGCGCGTTCCCGCACCTCGGGGCGGTGAGACGTAAAGCGGAAGGCATCCGGGGCGTCACCCTGCACATCTATGGGAGCCGGGCAAAAATTATGCACGCCTTTCACCTTGATTCGTTTTTCTTCTACCGCCGTAATAATACCGGGCAATTTTGACAGGGCAAGGCCGTGAGAAGCCTCAATGCAGTCGAACCCGAGCTCACGGATTTCATCGCAAATGGGCCCCCCCTCTTTGTGGCGAGAACTGTTCCAGCAGGTTGAAAAAACATTCACGGCGTCAGGATACTATCTGTTGCACATAATTGCAAGCCCATTGTCTGTACACAAAGCTCAGATTTCGGGGCCTTTAATAATAACAATATCATCCACCACGCGCACGGCTCCCTTTGCCGGCCAAACAGACATTTGCTGCAAATGGGCTCTGTGGCGGGTGCGGTAAAGCTCTGCACTCGTGGCACCATCCATGTACAACAGGGCGGGGTAATCCCCGCAAAAGTCTACATAGCCGTTTTGCTCCCAATGATGAGAGGCGGGGTAATACAGGATACAGCCCTTACGCAGGGGGATACCATTTTCCAGAGCCACACGCACGCCATCCGACTCCGTTTGGTGCAGGCGCAGCAAACGCGCTTCAAATGCAGCCTGCATATTTGCAGCATGGCGGGATACCAGGGATGACGCCTGCACCATGCACACCACCAAGGCAATGCCGCCCAACCACCTACATACAGCGGGCCACTTTACCAAAGGGATTACCAGCGCCCAAAAAGAGGCCAACACAACGGGTTGCGCTAATTTGGTATGCGGATAACACGGCCAGGTTTCGCCTATGACCATATACATGCAAAAGGGTGCTAACCAAAGCACCACTAACAACAAAACAGCCACAAACTTTTTACCCGCGCCACCCGCATGGCGCAGCATATACACCAACATTACCACCAAAGGCACTATGGATGCGGCATAAAAGGGCTCTCCGTCATAAGACATGGGCAACAGGGCATGCTCAAACATAACACCCAGCATTCTGCCTATGTACAGATACCACTCTGCACTGAACAGTTGCTCGCGGTAATTAAGGCGCGCCGCATACTCTTGGCAAAAGGCCAAAGCATCTGCATCCACCGGCACAAAGTATTGCACCGGCAACTTGATACCCCACCAAACAATAACGGCGCACATGCTGATGAGCACAGCTTTTACCATGCGCTTCACCATGTGCGGGCATGCCCCCTGCAACATATCCCGCAGCATCAACAGGAGCATCAACACCACAAAATTAAGTGCTAAACATTGGTAAACGGCAACGGCAAAAGTTACCAACACAGCGGCTAGAGCCATTCGGCGCATGCCCCCCTGCTCTGCCAAGCCCGCTGCCACTGTTACAGCCAACAGCCCGAACGCCACGGCATCACACAAAAAGAAATAATCCATTTGGTACGCAAACTGAATTTGCACCATATAAAGCGCCCCATACAACAACTGTATACCAAAGCGCTCTATCTTCAACAAATGCGTTTGCAACACTAAAGAAGCCGTTACAAAAACTGCCGCTAACACCGCAGAGGTCCACACCGCGCACCCCATACCAAACACACAACGCCACAACACCAGCCCCCAACGCCCGTTGGCCACATAGGTATCTATAGCCCCGCCCGCAAAGTCCAGGGTTTCATCCCAGTGGTACCCACTGCGCACAAACATGGCACCATAGATAAACAGAAATATGAGAATATACGCCCCCCATAACAACAAATTCCTGTACGGAGAAACCTGCGCCCGCTGCTCCCATGCCGCCACACATTGTCTGATATTCACCATAACTATACAGATAAATTGTTCTGCAAGAATACGGGCAACATAACACATGCAACCATGATTGTCAACAGAAAAGACTAAGAACGCAGCCACTGCAGAGCTTACACAGTTTTTCCACCGGAGCCCCGCTTCAAAAAAACACATAAAAAAGAAGAAAGAAACGCGAAATCTCATTGACTTTACGCAGCTGATATTGCATAATACATGCAACAGCATACGTGCATATTATGTCCTTCCATATTCAAAATGTAGAAATCGGCGGCAAGGCTCCGTT
The DNA here is from genome assembly GCA_015062045.1 of Akkermansiaceae bacterium. GTDB lineage: Bacteria > Verrucomicrobiota > Verrucomicrobiia > Verrucomicrobiales > Akkermansiaceae > Akkermansia. The sequence goes on along the minus strand of SUVJ01000067.1, from coordinate 5,987 downwards.
TTACCTGCTCGGGCCCTGCTCTTTGGAGAATGAGGAATTTGCCTGGCAAATGGCTCGCAGTATTAAAGAAATCTGCACAAAGCTGGGGGTTCCCTTTATTTTTAAAGCCTCTTACGATAAGGCTAACCGCACCAGTGTCAAGAGCTTCCGAGGCCTCGGCATCCAAGAGGGTTGCCGCATTCTCTCTGAGATTGGTAAAGAGCTGCAAATCCCCGTGGTGACAGACGTACACACGGAGGAGCAGGCCGAGTATGCCGCCCAGTACATTGACCTGTTGCAAATCCCCGCATTCCTGTGCCGCCAGAGCGACTTGCTGGAGGCCTGCGCCAAGACCGGCCGCCCCGTCAACATCAAGAAGGGCCAGTTCCTTGCCCCGTGGGATTGCAAAAACATTTGCGAGAAGATGCAGGCGTTCGGCTGCGATAAGTACATGCTTTGCGAGCGCGGCACCACCTTCGGCTACAACAACTTGGTGGTAGATATGCGCGGTATGTACTGGATGCGCCAATTCGGCTGCCCCGTGGTGTTTGATGCCACACACTCCGTACAACGCCCCGGTGGTTTGGGCGGTGCAACGGGTGGAGACCGTGAGCTTGCCCCCGTGCTGGCCAATGCTGCCATGGCTACCGGCATTGACGGCGTGTTCATGGAGGTACACAGCGACCCCGACCACGCCATGAGTGATGGCCCCAACCAAGTGAAGCTCTGCGACTTGGAGAAAATCATCACCAACATGCAACTTGTTCGCCAAGCCTACGACCAAATGGCGTAAACTATGAAACGCGGATTCACCGTTATCGCTCTTTTCTGTGCCCTGAGCAGTATGCTCGGGGCGCAATCTGCCAATGTCAACAAGGCGGAGGACGAGTTCCCCGGGCTTCAATTGCTGCCCCCCGGCAGTGTTGTTAAGGGGTTGTCTTTACCGCGGTATGAAAATCACCGTGTATCCGCCCTTTTACAGGCAGACGAAATGAAGGTGATATCACGCAGAGAAATCACCCTGAGCAACATCCGCGCTGCGCTGTATGCAGAGGACGGTGAGGTTACGACAGTGTGCTGTTTGCTGGCCGGTTACGATTTCAAGAAAAAAGCCGTTGTAGCACAAGCTGAGGCAGAGGTTCAGCACCCCAATTTTTCTGCCAATGGCAGTGGAGTCATCTTCAGCACAGCCGGCAGAATGGGCTACATCAAAGGTCCCGTGCGCACCACGATTCGCACAGCTCCCAATACAAAATAAAGGATGAAACTTTCCCTCTCAGTACTCTCGATTCTGTGCAGCTGCGCTTGGGCTGGTACTCATGCAGAATGGTTGCAGGAGGCACTTGCCGAGCGTGAACCCACCCTGCGTTTCTTTGAAGAAAACCGCAAGCGGGTAGATGAAACGATACTCTCATTGATAGATGAGATACCTGCCCCGGTAGAAAATGCCGATACCGGCCTGCCCGAGGGAGCAGAGGGTGAGACCGTTGCGATAGCTGACGGCGGCATGTTATTTGATGTTGCCAACGCTCGCATGGTCTATATCAACAATGTGAGAGTCACGGATCCACGGCTCAACATGAGATGCACAGAGCGACTGTACATACAGTTACCGCAAAAAACGCTTGACGAGGGTAAAAAATCCGCAGAAGATGTTATAAAAGCCGAATCCGGGAAAAAGGAAACGAAATCTGAGGACAACACCAAACAGGAGCCGGACTCGGCAATCACAAAAGAAGCGTTTGAGGTAGAGGCCTCAACGGTTATGATTAACACCGTGCAGAACAAAGCGCTCCTTATCGGTAATACGGCAGGGGAACAATCCATCCGCATTGTGCAGGGGGATACCCACATGCTGTTGAAGTCTGCAAACGGCACGGTTGCCCAAGCATTGGTGGATGCCAACGGAGACATCGTCATCACCGCCGGGGCCATGGATATGCAGTGGAAGGATCAAAACGGCAACCTTAACCGTTTAACGAACAAAGGGGGCACTGCCTATTACCGCGCAGAAGACGGCAAACTGCTGTTGACGGGAGAATCCTCACTGGTGACGGCGGATGGTGCTATATCCTGCACAGAGGAAATTTGTGTGATCCTCAAGCAAGAGCCGCGAGAGTCTGACGATAAGGAAGGGATTATGCCGCAGTTTGGCCGCATGCGCATTGTGGGCATCAACAACGCCACGGCAAGTGGCAATGTAAAAGCCTCTCGCTCTGCGCAAGATACCGTAGAGGCGGCATCTGTCACGGGTGAAAATCTGGCATACGATGCCACTACCGGGGAATGCTCCATAAGCGGCAACGGCACCACCCTGCACTACGGGGATAACACCTTATCCACCAACGGCTCCATCCACTTGGCAAGCAACGGCGATATCACGCTGCAAGGGGATATCATTAACGGCACCTACACCCGCCCGCAGGAGGTAAAGGATGCTATCCCCCTGCTCGGCACGTTCCGCACCGGGGGTAAGATTCAATTTACCGCAGCAGATGGTATGGTTCGCATACCCTCCGGCATCTGTATTAAGGATGATTTCTGCGACTTTAGCGTAGCCGGGGCAGTTGAGATTAAACTGGCAAAATCCCCCGATGCCAAGCCCACAGAACCCGGCAAAACCGGCATGGTAAACACGGCTATAGCCGCTTACTCGGATGTAGAATCCGTCAAAGCAACGGGGGGTGTACGCCTGCGCTATGTGCAGACCAAAGACAATCAAGAACTCACCCTTACGGCAGATGAGGCAGACATCGACATTCTCAACGGCTCTGCCACCCTTACCACAGCCTCCGCAGGGCGCACGCAAATTTCATACGCAGATTTCAACCTTACCGCAGAATCATCAAGCGGCAACACATCTTTGGTGCTTAACCCGCAGGGCGACCTGAGCATGCATGGTGAAAAACTGACAGCCACGCTGCCCACCAACGAGGGCCCCGCCACGGTATACTGCACCGATACCCTCACACTGGTACGAGAAACCGGCAGATTGGAGCTGGGCGCGGGCGCAGTTGTGGATGCTCCGCAGGGGCGCCTCACGGCCAACGGCCCCCTCTACATCACCTTACGCCGGGGTGATGCCGAAAAAGCTCGGCCGCTGCTGCCGCAGTTCCCGCACTTGGTTTACAATTTCGACGGCATGCAGCAGGCAGACACCGAGCAAGGCGGAACCATACAGAGCACGCAGGCATCCATGCGCTGCTCCGGCAAGATTCATGTGCTCATGAGCACGGCAGACAAGGCAGAATCTGCGGTGTCTGCCATTGAAATGGCTACGGCAGAGGGCAATGTAGCCATAACCGGCAAAGATTCCACCGGCAGACTCCTCACCGCCTACGGAGACAAACTCAGCATCAACGGAAAAACCGGGGAAAAACGCCTGAGCGGCTCCAAGGTTATTCTGCAAGATAAGGATAACACCCACACCGCCTCCGGCTCTAATGCTGCCGTTATTCTCGACAAACATAACAACGTGCGTGTAACAGGCTCCAAACAAAGCACTTCCGCAAGCAACCTCCGCAAACAAATCGAAAAACAGCAAAAATCTAAAAAATAAGCCATGAACAATAGCGGACTTCTTCTCAAAGCACAAGGACTTTGCAAAACATACGGTGAGCGCAAAGTGGTAGACAATGTGTGCCTGGAAATCGGCAACGGTGAAATCGTGGGGCTGTTGGGGCCCAACGGTGCCGGCAAAACCACATCCTTCTACATGGTGGCGGGGCTTGTTCGGCCGGATGAAGGCAGTGTCATGTTCACCGGCAAGGATGTTTCCGGCTTGCCCATGCACATACGTGCCCGCTTGGGCATGGGCTACCTGCCGCAAGAGGAATCAATCTTCCGTAAATTAACGGTGGAGGAAAACCTGATGGCTATTTTGGAAACCCGCTCCGACCTCTCCCGCAAAGAGCAAAAGGATAAAATGATGGAGCTGCTGGAGCGTTTCCACATCACCAAACTGCAAAAGAGCCACGCCATTCAGCTCTCCGGCGGGGAGAAACGCCGCCTTACCATTGCCCGCGCTTTGGCCAGCAACCCCAAGCTGCTCATGCTAGACGAGCCCTTTGCCGGTGTGGACCCCATCGCTGTGCAGGATATTCAGAACATTGTCGCATCCCTGCGAGAGACGGACGGACTCTCCATCCTCATCACCGACCACAACGTGCGTGAAACCCTCGGCATTGTGGACCGCGCCTACATTCTCTTTGAAGGTAAGGTCATTAAAGAAGGCAATGCAGATGAAATTGCCAACGACCCCAAAACGCGCAAGATTTACCTCGGCGAGGATTTCAAAATGTAACCCCTCCCCCATTTCACAGCACAAAAAAGCCGCAGTCCTTTACACTGCGGCCTTTTTGTCATATAGGGTGCAGGAGCAGGGATTATTCCTCTGCATCATCATCCCCACCGCTGCCGTGGCGAGCGGTTAAAAATGTGGCAAGCCCCACAATAAAGAGCACGGCACACACGCCCGTGGCGCCCACTTTGTTGGCCAAATCTGCCTCACCCGCAGCGTGCAGCTTAAAATAAGCAGCCCCCACGGCAAACAAGCCTGCCAACAAGGCTATAATACCCCATTTATTAGCTTGCCACATAAAAATCAATAGTTTTGAGCCAGAATGGCAAAGTGAGCCTGCGGGTGGTCACACACCGGGCATACCTCGGGTGCTTTCTTGCCCACGCAAATGTGGCCACAGTTACCGCACTGCCAAATCTGCTCACCATCGCGGGAGAATACTAAGCCGCCCTCAATGTTGCTAAGCAACTTGCGGTAGCGCTCCTCGTGCTCTTTCTCAATCTTGCCTACGCCGTCAAACAGCTCGGCAATCTCGTCAAAGCCCTCGGCGCGAGCCTCCTCGGCAAAGGTCTTGTACATATCCGTCCACTCGTACATTTCGCCGCTGGCGGCATCTGCCAAGTTCTCTGTGGTGGAGGGAATCTTGCCCCCGTGCAGCAACTTGAACCAAATCTTGGCGTGCTCGCGCTCGTTGTGTGCGGTTTCCTCAAAAATTTTGCTTATCTGCACATAGCCGTCCTTCTTGGCCTTGGATGCATAGTACAAATACTTGGTATGTGCCTGAGACTCACCGGCATAGGCTGTAGCCAAGTTCTGCTCTGTCTTGGTACCTTTAAGATCCTTCATAATCGTGTGTTCGTGTTGTAGATTTTCCCCGCATTCGCTCTGCGGCTTTCCTTAATTTACCATAATTTTCCCACTTTGCAAGCAGGCTTTTGCAATGTGACGTATTTTTTGCACGCCTGCTACCCCTCAGCTCCAAAACAACGCGGCAGCTTCCACCCCGCGCATATCCACATACCGCGTTCTCAACAAACTGATGTCGCGGTGCCCCGTTTCACACTAGAATAGAAGGAGGAAATATTTACATTGAAAAAGATGGCACACTCAGCGCAGTAAATGAGGTCACACCCGACGAGGTCATTACTTTAGCAGCCGCCGAAACGGTGAGCATCTATAATGAAAAGCTTGGCGGCATCATTAACGGTAATGTAGACTTGGCTGCCGGCTCAACATACCAAGCAGATGGGGCTCAGTATATGTAACCGGCGTGAACCAAGTAATCCCCGAGCCCGCCACGGCAACGCTGAGCTTACTGGCGCCGGCAGCATTGGTAGCGCGCCGCCGCAGACGCGGATAAAGAGTAAACAACAGTGATTTTACACCGCAGCTTCAGCCGCAAGCTGCGGTGTTTTTATGCCTATGTAAGCCCATTCAGTCATCCGGTTAGCGGAACATAGCAAAAAGATCAGATTAAATCACGGAAAATATAAAGTTACTCTTTACATTTTCCGACTTATTATATATAATATGCTTATGAAGAAAAAATACATAGAAAGACAGATAAGTGACTATGTAAAAAAGGTAGCGGGGATGTACCCGGTAGTCACTATCTGCGGGCCACGTCAATCCGGCAAGACAACGCTGGCAAGGCACTTATTCCCGACCTATGACTATGTAAGCATGGAAGACCCCGGGCGACGCCTGC
>SUVJ01000066.1 GCA_015062045.1 Akkermansiaceae bacterium | reverse complement strand
GGGGGGGGGGGGAGCGGTAAAGCCGCAAAAGCAAGTTTACGCCTCAAATTATTAGTGAAGCGTCTGTTCAGGAAAATGGCATACCATTGCCATCTTGACTGACGGTGCAGATATCAATGATACACCAGATGAGAACGATGGGGGCCAATATGCAGCATGAGAGCAGTGTCATGAGAAGTTGGGTAAGCCCTTTGCCGTTGTATCCTGCATAGAAATTGTGGACTCCCAGTGTGCCGAACAAGATGGCTAAAATAATATATGCCAACCGCGATTTTTCATTGGATGCGGTTGGTACAACGGGCATCACATTTGGTAAAAGAGTGCAAATGGAAGCCCAATTATCCATGCCTCGGGTAAAATAGAGCGTTTCGGCGTTAATTTTGCCGCTTGCCTGTAGGGCTTGCAGTTGTTCAAGCGTGTATGGTCCGTGCGGGGTACCACCGGGTTGTGTGATATGGTACATGGTGGTAGTCTATGGAGTAGTTAATATCAGAATAAAGGTTGTTGTTGCGTGATGCAGTGAATAGCCCCGCCTTCAATGACGAGTCGGCGCGCGTCGAATCCGATAACTTGTTTACCGGGGAAACATTCTCGCAGTATTCCCAAAGCGCGGTCATCTTCCTTTGGCTGGTTGAATACGGGTACAATGACTGCCCCGTTGCAGATGAGGAAGTTTGCATAGCTGGCGGGCAACTGCTCCAAACGCCAATCTTTGGCTATAACGGGCTCCGGCATGGGCAGGGGAATAATCTCCACATTGTGGCCGCTCGGGGTGCGCAGGTCTTGCAAGCGCTCGTTGTTCTCTGCCAAGTTGCGGTAATGGGGGGATTTTGCATCCGGCTCAATAATGGAGACGGCGGCCTCTGCATGTACAAAGCGTACCATGTCGTCAATGTGGCCGTCCGTATCATCGCCTTCAATGCCGCAACCCAGCCAAAATACTTGCTTGGTGCCCATCATGCGGTGCAGCTCTGCCTCCACCTCTGCCTTGGTGACACCGGGGTTGCGGTTGGGGTTGAGCAATACGGCCTCTGTGGTGATGATAAGCCCCTCTCCATTGCCCTCTATGGCACCGCCCTCCAAGATGAGCTTGCTGCTCAGGCGCGGCAGTTGCAGGGATTCTGCCATGCGCGTGGGTATCTCATTATCCAGATTCCACGGGGCAAACTTACCCCCCCAGGCATTGAAGGTCCAGTCTGCCACTTGCATGGAGCCATCGTTTCTGCGCACAAAGATGCCGCCGTGGTCTCTGCACCAAACATCGTTGGTGGGGTGGTCATACAGGGCATAGTTTTGTATGTTGCGGGCTTGCAGCAGGGGGGTAATGTGAGGGTGTAGCGCTTTTGCTGCGTTGATGCGCACCTGAGCATGCGGGGCTATCAGGGCTGCCAGGTCTGCATAATGCCCGTGCAGCTCTGCTAAGCCGCCTTGCCAAAGGTCATCTCTGTGCGGCCAGGAGATCCACACTGCCTCCTGCTGCTCCCACTCTGCGGGCCAGTTGAGCTCAGCCCCTTGCATGGCGTCAACTGTCTTCATCCTCGTCATAAATGTCATCTGTTGCGGGATCCAAGTCTCCGTTGTAGGGGGCATCTAACATGGATGCCAGTGGGGGTAACGTTTCAAATTCCTCTTGAGTATCACCCTTTTGTTTGCCGAAAACGCCAACCTCTATCAATTTATAAACCACATCCCCGAAATCTTTGTTCGAGTAAATTCCCCAAAATTGTAATACCTTGGTTGCCAGCGGCCCGTATTCGCTCAGGGCATAACTGCAAGCACCGGCATACAGTTGCTCTGCCGTGAGGTGAGAGGCTTTTTCCCCCTTACTGTAGTGCGCAGAAGCATGCTCCAGCCCGGCTCGTACAAAATCATAAGCCTCTGCTGAATATTGGGGGTAGCGGTGGATTAATTCTTTTACCGCGTTTTCGAAACTGTCTCTCATCGGGCAGATTCTAGCATATGGGGTGTTGGCAGACAACAAAAAAACACGGCATGAGGCTTTAAAATGTTATGTGTCCCAAAGTTTGGGGAAATGATAGCCATTGTGTACTCAAAATCGGCGTATTTTGCCGAATCTTTCATGGCAGGGGTATCATGAAGTCCATTCATTGTCGTAAGTTTTCTTTTATGCCAACATCGGCGTAAGCCGCTTAATTTCAATTTACTTTTCTCGGCGTGACCCGTAGGGTGAAGACGGGTAAATCGTAAATTGGGCATCTCTAAAAACTCGATAAATGGTAATTTGTAGGGGATACCCTGCGGGCGAATGCCCGCCGAAATCAGAGCCCCGGCGAGGGGCGATATATGGTAGCCCGGCGGTGTAGCCGCGTCAGCGGCGGAACCCCGGGGAAACGGACAAACAAATAGGAACCCCGGTTGAGGGGTGACATAATGCGTGGCTTAAATATGGGGGTAAATACATATAATGCCTTAATTCAAAGCGCAACATTATGCCACCCCTGGCGGGGTTCGCATCTATTTTTTTGCATATTTCCCGGGGTTCCGCCGCTTACGCGGCTCCACGCCCGGGCTATTCTATGACGCCCCCAACGGGCTCAAAAAGTCGGCTCGCTAACGCTCGCGGGGGCTCCCCACAACTACCAATTTGAGGGGGCCCCGGAGTTTTTAGAGGTCCCCCAATTGGGCATCTTTAAAAACTCGACAAATGGCAATTTGTAGGGGTAGCGAGCCGCAGGCGAGCGGAATTTTGTAAGCCCCGCTCTGCGGGGCGTCATTTTATTTAGTGAGTGGTGCAGCGAGCCAACGGCGAGCGAAACCACTCGAACCGATAAATAATACACCGAACCCGTGAAACGGGTGATAGTTAAGTTCGATTCCGAGTTGACACCTATGCTTATGTGCTCAGATTTTCATAGCGTTTTTTTATTATCTATCTCTATGGATTTTAACATGACTTAAGTGTCACCCGTTTCACGGGTTCCCTTTATAATTAATTAAATCGAGTGGTTGCGCCGCTGCGCGGCTCCACCACTCGCTATTTGAAATGTCGCCCGCTTCACGGGCTCTGAAATTCGGCTCGCGAACTCTCGCGCTTTCTCCCCCACAACTACCAATTTGTGGGGACCTCGGTAAGTCTCAGGATGGAAGATTAATGGCTTAGGTGAGTTTTTCGAGATCCCCAATTCGTAAATCAACGTGATCCAAATCTTTGGGACACGTATGCTTTAAAATGTTATGAAAAAGCTTGTTGCAGCATTTGACAGAATAATTGCTGAGTATGGTAAAGTGAATGGGTGGCATTTTGTGAAACGCGTGAGATTTTCAGCGAGAATTCACTCAACTGTTGTCGTTTGAAGGCGGGGAGCAGGGGAACGCGTATAGCGGAGAGCATGGAGTGGCGAAGGTATTTGATAACACCGCCCAATGCCTGTTGTTGCAGGGTGGGTATATAATGCTCCAAAAAGGCATACAGGTAAGGTACGGAAAAGTCTGCATGAGCAGATTCTATGATATAGGTGCGTTGGTATGCATCAAACTTGCCGTTAAAGTAATGAACCTGAAAATCTATGTTACCGGTAAGCAGCACGCATTCGCAGTCAAAATGGTAATGGTTGACGCGTTTCGGGGTTTTGGAGCAGCTGAAAAACGGGTAGTGCCCAACCCCGGTGGCAATGCCGGCATTTTGTTTGCCGCATTGTATGGTTGCAATATCTGCCAAAGTGCAGTAGGGGCACGCGTGCTCGCGTGGGTATGTTGTAAAACATTCTGTGTAAAATGAATGTTTAAGTGTATGTATGGCTTGTATCTGCTCTTGCTGCAAGTGAATGATTTTATCTGCGGTTTGCAAGCGTTTGACAATGAGCTTCTGTTGTTGTAGTGAGCACACGGGTATGGGGAGCTCACCCAACGCTTTTTGGGTGATTTGAGCTTGTGCTGCCCCGCTGATGCAGCGGCTGAAATCCGCCTGCTTCAAGTAATAATACAGGTATAGCGGTAAAATATCATGGCGCACGTTCTCTGCACAAATGGCGTTGGCCGTTACATATGAAAAGGGTGGGGTTAGGCTCACATTGCCACAAGAGTTCCCGCGGCAAGCTATGGCAATAACCGGTTGCTCATGGTTGTAGCGGTTGCTGTATCCTATTTGCCCGTTGGCTCCGTATACCGGGTAGCCACTTGTGGTGAATGATTTGCGGGGCAGGGGAGACCACTGCCGCAGGGTGCAAATCTCTTTAAGGGCTACATGGGGCATGGGCGGCTCAGTGCTGCAACAACTCTCGGGCGTGTGCCTCTGCCGTGGCTCCACCCGTGCCCAGCATGCGCATGAGCTCTGCCACGCGGGCTTTGTCATTTACCTCATGCAGGCGAGAGACGGTGCGCCCGTCTGCCATCCCTTTAGAGATAAGGTAATGGTGGTTGGCCAGTGCTGCCACCTGCGGAAAATGGGTAATGGCAATCACTTGGTGATTTTGCCCCAACTCCCGCATCTTAGCCCCACGGCGCGGGCAATTTCACCGCCCACGTTGGCGTCAATTTCATCAAATACCAACAGGGGGGTGTCATCTTGTCCCGCCAAGGCGCTCTTGAGGGCGAGCATGACACGTGCTAATTCTCCGCTGGAGGCTATTAAACGCAGGGCTTTAAGCGGCTCCCCGGGGTTGGGGCCGAACAGAAAATCCGTTTCCTCCGCACCATGCGGGCCGGGCTCGGCTAGCGGATTAAGTGCTACCTCAAAGAGAGATTGCCGGAACCCCAGTTGCCGTGCATGCTCCAAAAATGCCTCTTGCAGTTTGGGGGCTGCCTTTTTACGGGCGGCGGAGAGTGCGGCGGCGGCTACTTTGAGCTCTGCTTTGCGGGCACGCTCTGCTTCTGCCAGCTCGGCGAGTTTTTCCTCTCGGTTGTCGATAGCCGCCAGCTTGTCACGGCAGCTTTGCAAGTGCTCTTGTATGGCTTCAAAATCTGCGCCGTATTTGCGTTTCAGGGTATCCAGCAGGCCGATTCTTTCTTCTAAACGCGCCAGCTCCTGCGGGTCGCTGCTCAGGTTATCCACATAATCCTCAATGTTGGCGGATAAGTCACACAGCTCATCCACCAAGCCCTCTATGGGGCTGAGCCATTTTGCCGTGTCGGCATCCAGTCGCTCCAGCTCGCGCCCCAATCTCACCAACTGGCGCATGCGGTTGAGGATGGAGGCGTCATCGCCATCCAGCATTTGGGCCATGGGCAGGGCGGTGTCTCGCAATCGGGAGGCGTTGCGCGCCCGCTGCCAGCCGGCTTCCAGCCCATTAACCTCATCAGCACTAAAACCTGCACTTTCAATCTCTTGCACTTGGTGACGCAAAAAATCCAGTTCACGCTCATTGGCCATCTCGCTTTCTTGGAGCTCTCTGTAAGCGGCGCGGGCATCCAGCCAGGTGCGGTAGGCTGCATTGTAGGCAGAAATCAGGGGGGCATTTTCTGCGTAGGCATCCAGCAAATCCAGCTGTCGCTCTTGAGAGGTGAGGGATCTGTGAGCCTCGGGGTGGTGCATGTCTACCAAGCCGCCTGCCACTTTACGCAAGAGTTGCAGGGTAACGGGGCTGTTGTTAATGAATTGGCGGTTGCCCGTTGCGGTGATACTGCGGCGCAACAACAGCTCACCGTCTTCGCATGGGGGCACGCCGGCTTCCTCCAACAGTGGGTCTATGTGTGCCGTGCTTTGCAGCAGAAACGCGGCCTCCAGGCTGCACTGGGTTTCTCCGCTGCGTATGCGCCCTTTATCGGCGCGTTCTCCCAGTAGCAATGAAATGCCGCCCATAATGACGGATTTGCCTGCGCCCGTCTCGCCGGTAATGGATAAAAAGCCCGCCTCGGGTTCCCATACGAGTTCATCTACCAGTGCCAGGTTGCGTATCTTTAGCAGTGTGAGCATAATTTGCTTTGCGTTCCGCGCATATTATGGCATAATATCCCCCGTAATTCAAACTGAAAAACGAATGATGAAGGTACTTTTTCTGGGTAGCGGCACTTCTACAGGCGTGCCGGTTATAGGGTGTACGTGTGGGGTTTGTTGCTCTGATAAGCCTGAGAATAAGCGGCTGCGCTCATCGTTGCTTGTTCAGTCTGAAACTACTACTATTCTTGTAGACTCTTGCCCCGACCTGCGCCAACAAGCCTTGCGCCACAATTTAACCGCTATAGATGCCGTTATTTACACCCATGAGCACTTGGACCACACTGCCGGCTTTGATGATATGCGTGCCTTTTGCTGGAAGCGAGAGGACCGCCTCCCCCTCTATGCCGGCGGCCAATGTTTGGAGCAATTGAAGCGTATGTACGCATGGGCATTCTCCCCGCAAAATACCTACAAAGGTTATATTCGGCCCGATGCTCATAATCACGGCGGCCACCCCTTTACCGTGGGGGATATTGAGGTAACGCCTGTTCTTGTTCAACATGCCTCTGTAGAAACATACGGCTATGTTTTCCGTTGCGGTGGCAAATCTTTTGGCTACGTGCCGGATATTAAGGTGCTGCCCGCGGATTCTGTACCGCTGTTGCGCGGGTTGGATGCCCTTGCCATGGATGCCCTCACCACGCGTGAGCACCACACGCACCTTACCGTTGATCAATGCACGGAGCTGATGTTGAAACTTGCCCCCAAACAGGGCTACCTGACCCATTGCGGGCATGCTGTAGATTACGATACCGCATGCAAAGAAACGCCGGAGTTTATTACCCCGGCGTATGATGGTTTGGCGGTTGAACTGTAAGAAAAGCTATTCTTCCTCCTCTTCATACTCTGCCGCTTCATCCTCCACCACTTCCTCCTCGTCGAGTGGGAACAAGTCGCAGATGAGGCTTCGGAACTCATTGCTGCAAGAATTTGCTTGGAGGCTCAGGGCATCATGTATGGTGGCTCCGTCTGTATTGTTTTTGATGCAGGGTAAGGCCAGCATTTCCGTCAACAGTATTTCCTCCTGATAACGGAGTGCTTTACCCGGGCCTATATGAGATTCTATATATTTTGCGATGGTGGAGGGATAAAGCCCGGTGCGCGTCACCGATTCATCTTCTGCACCCTCAGCCATCGGTACAATGTGTCCCAACTCAAAAAGTAATGCAACACCTTTTGCATTCAATGCCCCGAGCGCATTGTTCGCCGTTATGAAGCTTACCGGCACCCCTGCTTTTATCAGGCGTTTCATTACGTTGTGCGTATCCGGAATAGCCGCCAGCTCTTCAAGTTCCTTTTCCGTGGCGCGGTAACCTTGATCCAACAAGAAAAGAATAGTGGCTTCTGCCTCTTTGCTTAAACGGTATGATTCTGCAAGTATTCCCTCTTTTACATCAAGGAGCAACTTACCGTCATATTTTTCATTCACATCTGCCCCGGCTTCTGTCAAATAGCGCATGGCCTTCCAATTAGCCGAGCTTGCCGCCGTAGATAGGGGGGTGTATTCTCCATCCCCCGCAAGGGTGGCTCCGGCCTCCACAAACGGCTTGATGCATGATACCGGTACGCGGTTTCGCTCATCTCCTCTATCGATGATTTCGATGAGCCACGGAAACTCGTTAATCGCTTCATCTCCATTCACTAATTTGTTGATATGCCATCTCAATTCTATCCCGTGGGTTCTTCCCTCATTGTCTGTAGGGAGAATGAGCCCATAGCTTTCCATGCGGGTGATGGCTTCCTCCGGGCTCAGCTTTGCCTGGCTCGGTATCACTGCCAAAAGGCTTATTATCATGCAGGTAATTGCTTTCATCCCTTTTATTCTATCAGTTATCGTTTTCCGGTCAAGAAAAAAACTTATGTTTTTTTAACTAAATGCGTCTCCCGATGAAGCATCGGGAGACGCAGTAACAGGTAAAATCTGTCATGTTATCCCGTTAATGCGGGCACTGCTCTTTAATGGCTTTGGCGCAGTCTCGTATCAGGTTGGGGCCTTTATAGACAAAGCCGCTGTATAGCTGCACCAGGGAGGCCCCGAGCTGAATCTTTTTAACGGCATCTTCTGCGGTTGTAATACCTCCCACGCCGATAATGGGGATAGCCCCTTTGAAATCTTTGGCAAAGGCCTCCAGTGTTTCATTAGCGCGGTTGTAAAGCGGCTTGCCAGACATACCGCCGCTTTGTGCCGCAGCGGGGTGATCCTCCACCCCTATACGCGTGGTGGTGGTGTTGCTGCAAATGAGGCCGTCCAACTGGCTGTCCAAGAATACCTGAGAAAGCTCATGCACCTGCGTCTCCTCCATATCGGGAGAAACTTTCATGACAATGGGTACATAGCGGCCCGTGTCATTGGCAAGGTTGGTTTGCTCGCTCTTGAGCAGGGCTAACAGCTCTGCCGCAGGGGCGGCTTTTGCCAGGTTGCACAGGTTCGGCACATTGGGGCATGAGAAATTGATGGCAATGTAGTCTGCCACGGGCCAAGCCTCTCTCATGCAGGCCAAGTAGTCCTTGCTGGCCTCATCGTTGGGGGTTACCTTATTTTTACTGATGTTTACCCCCAGAATACCGTTAAAACGCTTGGTTTCGCGTATGTTCTCCACGCCTTTATCAATACCGGGGTTATTAATACCCATGTGGTTGATAATGGCTTGCTGAGGAATGCAGCGGAAGCAACGCGGCTTGGGGTTGCCGGGTTGCGGGCGCGGGGTGAGGGTGCCTACCTCTACAAAGCCGAACCCGAGTCTGCCGAACGCCGCCACGGTGTTGGCCTGTTTATCCATGCCGGCGGCCAACCCTACGCGGTTGGGAAACCTGAGCCCCATGACGGTGATGGGGTCTTCCACCTTACGCGGTGCAAACAGGGAGAGGAGTCTCATCTTTTCCGCCATGCGAAGCCCTGCAAGAGTCATCTCGTGCGCGGTTTCGGGGGTGAAGCGGAACAGTACGCTTTTTGCCAGATTATATAATATGGGGGACACAATAAATCAGCCGAGCTTCACGGCAGACCCATGCCTGCCGTGAGTTGCGGCGGGGTTGTTACATGTTAAAATTGACTTTGTAATTGTCGATAAACCATTTACCGAAGATGGGGGCAGCCTCCTCATAATCCCACACGGGGGAGTAAGCCAGCTCTGCCTCCAGTTTGCCGGTGTCGGCATACATCTCCACACTTTCTCCCTTGGTAAGGGGGGCTGCGGCATCCGTTTCAATAATAGCGGGTTTACCCATGGCGTTCTCTATTGCCTGGATGAAGGAGAGCAGGGAAATGGGCTTGGAGCGCCCGATGTTGTACAAGGCGTACGGTACTTTGTGAACGCTTGAGGGAGGCATGGTAAGTGCCATCATCATGCCGTCAACAATGTCATCCACATACGTAAAGTCTCTCACTAAATGGCCGTTGTTGAGCAGCGTGAGGGGCTCGCCCTCTGCTATGGCTTTGGCAATGCGCATGGGTTTGGAATCCGGGCGCCCCCAAGAGCCGAACGCCGTGAAGAATCGGAACACGGTGACGGGCAAGTTATAGGCGCTGGCATAGGTGTGGCACAATAGCTCTGCTGCACGCTTGGAGCCAGCATACATGCTCATGGGGGTATCCACATCATCATTTTCTTTAAGTGGGGATTGCGCATGTGCGCCGTGTACCACATAGCTGGAGGAGAAGAAGAAGTGCTTAACCGTGCCGAGTCTGGCGGCCTCCAGCATGTTTTGCGTGCCCAGGGTGTTGGCATCAAAGAACTCTGCCGGGGCATCTATGGAGGGCTTGGTGCCGGCTAACGCCGCTAAATGAATAATTGCATCAAATCGTTCTGTCAGGCAAAGGCGGTTGATGGCATTCCGGTCCAGAATGTCCATAATGATAAACTCAAAGGAACCGGCTGTGCTGTGCTGGGGCTCGCCCTTAGTTAAGGCTGCAATATCAATGCCGAGCATGGAAAGACGTGCTAACTTGATACCATGAGTGGAGGGTGCGCAGAGGTTGTCTATGCCTACAACATGGTGCCCTTCGCCAATGAGGCGGCTGACGGTATGAAACCCGATGAATCCGGCTGCGCCTGTAACGAGAATTTTCATTGTCTGCTGAGATTTAATATTTCTGTGGTTGAGAGAACGGAGTCTTGATAGTTTCTTTACGCTCTCATTCTATCATTTTTTAAGTTGAATGCAATCTTTTTTCTGAGAAAAATTACTCACATTCAACTCGCTGAGTAACCCAACCGATGGCATCGCAACCAAACTCCACCACATCCCCTTCTTTCAGGTAGCGGGGTGGATTCATCCCCATGCCCACGCCTCCCGGTGTGCCGGTGGATACGATATCCCCCGCGTTGAGGGTAAGGAACTGCGATACATAGGCCACTAAATCTGCCACCGGCATCACCAGCTCCGCCGTGCTTGCATCCTGGCGTACCTCTCCGTTTACTTTCAATTGCAGCCGCAAGGCGTCCGGGTTGGGGATTTCATCTTTAGATACCAGCACGGGGCCGAAAGGGGCAAAGGTATCATAACTTTTACCTTTGGTCCATTGCCCGCCATGCTCCAGTTGGTAAGAGCGCTCCGAGTAATCACACATCAGTGTGTAGCCTAAGATGGCTTTTTTAGCCTCCTGCGGGGTGGCGCGGTGCAGGGTGTCTCCCAATACCACGGCCAGCTCAACCTCGTAATCCAACTTTGTGGCCCCCTGCGGGTTGAGTACATAGGAGATATCTGAACTGATGGCGGATGTTGCTTTCAGAAAAAGGGAGGGCTCACCGAGCTCATCTCCGCTGAACTCTTTGGCATGCGCAGCATAACACTTACCCAAGCAGGCAATGGTGCAGGGCTGAACATGCAGCGCGCTCGATGTGACAAGCCCCTCCATATCCACCGCCACGCCATCCGGGGCTCCTTTTGATACCCAGGTTTCTATCTCCTTGCGCAATTTTTTACCGCTCGGCTGCAAGGCTGCCCATATTTGGTCATCTTGCACGGTTACATCAATAAAAGCCCCGCGTTTGGGCACCCAAAGGCCAATCACGCTCTCGCCTTCTTCGTCTACATAGTATTGCAGTCTCATGCTCAGTGTTTTACTTAAAGGTTAGTCCCAGTCGTCAATGTTATCGGGTATATCCCAAATGTGTTTGGGTGTTTCTGCCGGTTGTTGTTTATCTTTTTTGGGGCGTTTCGGTTCTTCCTCTACGGGTGTGGCAGGCTCCTGCGGCTCCAGGTCTTGTTTAACATTTTGCGGAATCACCGGTATGGGGTCGGCGGGGGCAACTGCGGGCACGTTGATTTCTGCCGGCTCTTCCGCAGGCTCCGGTTGCTCTACGGGCTGCGCAATGCTGCGGTACATGAATACGCGGTCTCCCTTCATGGGGGTGCCGCTTCTTACCTCTGCCGCGATGATGCGATTTTTGGCGGGTTGGTCAGAGGTAACCACCAAGTTGCCGATGCGGGTATTGCTGCCGTCTGCCGGGTGAGATATCAGCACGGTGCCAGCCCGGGGCATGGGGCCTATGATACGCAGCAACACAAACCCCTGCTCCGGGTACACTTGGTGCACGGCACCCAAGTGCAGCGGGGGCAGTACATTTTCCTCCTTTGCCGTGGTTGTGCCGTCAGCCTTTTGCTGTTGCCACATGCAGCCACTGCACAATAACACAGCCCCGAGGGCGCTCATTGCAGCTATCTTGGTCATGCCATGAGCCTACACCATAACATGGGTAAAAGTCAAGCTTCTTCTGTGTTGCTGCATTTGTTGCTTGCATTTTCGAGCCTCTTGCGTTATAACTCGGTGTATGGATAACGCAGAGAAGGTATCGTATGAAATAGATCGGGACGCATTGACGGCGGCGATTGTGGAGCTGAACTCCATGTCTCCTGCGGATGGTGTTATCATGACGCGCGGGGGTGAGGTGCGTACGGGGTATGTTACGGAGCCGGATTTTCTCTGCATGTTGATACCTGCCGGGGTGCTGGCCCGGCAGCTCACGGCAGATGGCCTTTCCTCATACACCGGTAAAGAGCTCAAAAAATGGGCAGGGGAGTATGCCATTGAACCTTTGCAAGAGAAAGTAACGGCGGCTTTAGCGATTCAATAATCCGCAAATGAAAAGTTTTATTATAGGCTTGCTGTTGTGTTGTCTTTTGCTGCTTAATGTTTACGGTGATAACTCCGCCCCTTTGCCCAAGGGTGCCGGTAAGCAGGTGGCAGTTTTTGTGGCCTTGTGTGATAATGAACACCAGGGAATTGCCCCCGTGCCGGAGAAAATCGGCAACGGGCAAGACCCCGCCCATAATTTGTACTGGGGGTGCAGCGATGCCTTGCCCAAGGTGATGCGAGCCTCCCGAGACTGGGGGCGCCCCGTGTATTATGCCTCATACTCCGGTAAAAAAACGCAGGTGATTGATACGGTGGTATGCACGCGGGCCGATTCTGCCGCTACAGTGTATGCCTTTGCGTACAGGGGGGACTCCATTGCTGCCTGTATGCGTGATTTTGAGGCAGCCCTAGCATGTGGCGGGTATGATTTAGTGGCTTTTATAGGGCACAATGGGTTGATGGATGTTGATTTGCCGGAGCGAGGCGAGCGCGCTCCCCGTAGTACGGATGCCGTGGTGCTGTGCTGCATGAGCGATGAGTGGTTCTCCGACCGTATTCGCAATTTGGGGTGTCGCCCCGTTTTGATGACCCAACAGTATATGTACCCTGCCGGTAAGGCGTTTACCGAGGCCTTGGCAGCTTGGTTGAAATCCCCGCAAGATGCCGCAGCCATACACACAGCTGCCGGCCGTGCCTATGCCGCTAACCAGGGTATCAGCCTGAAAGCGGCCAAGGGCGTGTTTGTGGCTCCGGCTCATTAATGTTCATCTTACAAAATCAAGCCCCTCATCGGTATGTTTGCCGATGAGGGGTAAAATGATAACAAAGCAAGTGGCTTTAGTTGCCTGCCTGTTCTGCCAAAGCCTGGTCGATAAGCTCTTTAATTTCGGCAGCTTGTTTCTTGAGAGCCAGCATTTCTTTCATGGCATCGGGCAGCTTGCGAATGGCTGCATACTGTTTGGCGGCATCCTTATAGGGGGCAGCGGGGGCTCCCCAGTATACTTGCCCGCCATCCAGAGAGGACATAACACCCGTGCGGGCTGCCAGCACGGCCTTGTCTCCCACGCAGATGTGCCCGGCAATGCCTACCTGTGCTGCAACGGTTACATAGTCGCCCAGCTTGGTGCTGCCGGCCACGCCACTTTGGGATACAATAACCGTGTGCTTGCCCACTACAACGTTGTGGCCTATCTGCACCAGGTTATCAATCTTACTGCCCTCGCCGATGATGGTACGGCCGAAACGGGCGCGGTCAATGGTGGTGTTGGCGCCAATGTCTACACAATCACCAATCTCTACAATGCCTACTTGGTCTACGGTTTCGTATCTCCCGGTCTCGTTATTGAGCAGGAACCCGAAGCCATCCGACCCGATAACGGCACCGGGTTGTATAACAACCTTGTTGCCCAGTATGCAACGCTCTCTCACCACGACTCGGGCGTAGAGCTTGCAGTCTTTACCCAGCACGGCAGATTTGCCGATAACGCAACCGGGGCCAATGTCGCTGCCGTCTCCAATCTCTGCCCCGGCCTCAATAACGGCCCCGGCGCATACGCGCACCTTGGTCGGGTCGAGCTTGGCGGTGGGGTCTACAATGGCACTCGGGGCAATGCCCGGCTCAAAGTCATTGGCGGCTTTCATGAAGTGCTCTACCATGGCGTTGAATGCCAAAGAGGGGTTCTCC
>SUVJ01000065.1 GCA_015062045.1 Akkermansiaceae bacterium | reverse complement strand
ACATTACTGTGACGCAGTTGCCTTTGGCTATTTGATTCCGCCCTGTCAGCGGCTCATTGGGGCCTTTCACCCCAGTTACGTGTCATGCCTGACGTACAAACAAAAGCGGCTTACGTTTTAACGTAAACCGCTTATTTAGAGATACTACAGACGGGACTCGAACCCGTACGCCTGTTGAAGGGCGGGAGATTTTAAGTCTCCTGCGTCTACCATTCCGCCACTGTAGCAGGGGTGGGCAGCGGATGCTGCGCAGGGGTATTCAAGCACAATAAGGGGGGCTTGACAAGAAAAAAATGAGACAACGGGGAAGATATGTCGTAATTAGTCGGGCAGGGTGTCGCCGGCGTATACCCAAGAGATGTTTTTGGGGATATCGGGGCGCAGGGCGTTACCCACGGGGCAGGAGCGTACGGCGGCCTCCATAAGGGCGCGAACATTTTGGGGGGGATTCATGGGTACGGATATTCTGAGGTCGAAGGCGCAAATGCCGGAATTGTCTTCTCGGCAGGTGGCTTGCACGCTGATGCCGTCTGTGGGGAAACCCTTGCGTTTACCGGTGTAGGCGAGCATGCTCATCATGCAAGAGGCCAGGGTAGCGCCGAGCATAGCGGATGGCGGCGGGTACTCGCCCCTGCCGCCCAGAGCAGTGGGAATGTCTGTAATAAACGTGGCGTTACTGCCCTTAAAAGCGCTGTGGCAGCGTAAATCGCCTGTTAACATGGTAACGGTTGAAGTGTCTGATGTGTTCATGCTGCGTACTTTATAAGGTTAGAGGCAAGGTGTCAATCTAAATAATCCGGGGATGAGAGGGGATAAAAAACTGATTTTTCGCTTCATGTCTCATCTTATACTCGACAAATGGTTCGAATTATGTTTTATTAGGCGCACGTAATTTTTCAGCACAATGAAGTCTTATACCATTTTCCAGAAGTCGGATGACGAGACCGTCAACAATTTCCTTGCATGGATGCGCGACCAGGAGCGCGGTGTGTACCGTGCCGCTCTGCGTGAGTTGGGTGCTCTCAAAAAGCTGCGCCCGCAGTTTTTGCAGCAGAAACCCTTGGAGGAGCAGTTTGCCTGGATTAAGAAGACCCTTGCCTGGAAACCGGCAGAGACCATAGCTGACCACCTGTTGCAGGTATGGCTCATCCGTAAGCATGAGGGTATGCTGATTACCTTCATTGAGAAGCTGGGCATTGCTCACAACGGCCACGGTGTGGTGGATGTATTGCCCGAGACTCTTGACTCCGAGAAACTTACGGAGGCTGTGAACGAGCTGTTTGATAAGTACCCCGCCGGTGCCGTATCTGTGTATCTGCACATGTTCCAGAACCAGACCGAGGAGGGCTGGCCGGAGCTGCAGCAGATTCTCGACACCGATGAGCGTGTCACGATTCGTTAATATCCTACGGTTCCCCTCGTGACAGAGGATGAACAATATATGATGCTGGCTATGCGCGAGGCTGAGAAAGCCCGCGCAGTCGGCGAGGTTCCCTGCGGCTGTATTATCGTTAAAGACGGTCGTATTATCGGCCGCGGGTGGAACCAGGTGGAAACCCTCAAGGATGCCACCGCCCATGCGGAGATGCTGGCGCTAACCGCTGCGCAGGCCGCAGTGGGCGATTGGCGGCTTGAGGGTTGCACTGTATATGTTACCAAGGAGCCATGCCCCATGTGTGCCGGAGCCATGGTGCATTGCCGCCCGGACCGCGTAGTGTTTGGTATTAAAGACCCCAAGGGCGGTGCTTGCGGGGGGTGGATTCACTTGCTGGACTCTAACCCACCGTTAAATCATAAATGTGCCGTAGAGGGCGGGGTGCTGGGGGATGCCTGCCTGGAGCAGTTTCAGAGCTTTTTCCGTGCTGCACGCGCCGCTGCCAAATTGCGTAAACAACAACTCAGAGAACAGCAACAGGACGATGACTCCTCAAATTGAATTATACCTGAATACGGAGCGTGACTGGGTGACGGAAGCACTCATAGAGCGTTTTCAGGCAAGCTTGCAAGAGCTGCTGCCCGTGCTGCTGGCTGCCCCCAAGGGGCCGGACCACGTGTTATCCGATTTGCCGGTGGTAGAGATTGCCGTGGTGGATGATGAGGCCATTGCCCGTGTGCATGCTGAGTTTTTGGATGACCCGACAGAGACGGATGCCATCACTTTCCCGTACGGTGAGATTTTGGTGAGCTGTGATACGGCATGGCGCTATGCCCAAGAGCATGGGCTGAACCCGCAGGAGGAGCTTTTTCGCTATATGGTACACGGGCTCACGCACTTACATGGCTATTTGGACTATGAGCCGGCAGACCGCGAGGCGCTTTTTGCCGTGCAAGAGCCGTTGGTAAAACAATTTTTTATGAAATAAAGCTTGCGAACTTGCCGATTTTTTGGTAAGATGCGCGCGCTACGCTGCTTCGGTAGCTCAGCTGGATAGAGCACGAGCCTTCTAAGCTTGGGGTCCCGCGTTCGAGTCGCGGCCGAAGCGCTGCAAAATGCCTCTGATTCTCCCTGTTGAGTCAGAGGCATTTTTTATGCCGAATACGTACTTTTATTTAACTTTACAGTCAGTGTGTTTTGTGCTAAATTGGGCGCATGCGCAAATTGAGTTTACCAATATACAGCGTCATTCTTGCATCTTTTGCCATGGTGAGCTGTAACACGGCATATCAATATGCTCCGGTTGCACATGTGCAGCCAAGTGCCGTGGGGGTGGATTCTTACTCTGCGCAAAAATCATTACAGGCTTTTACGGCGCATCATCGGGGTAGTGCTATCAGCTTTTGCCGTGCTAAGCTGAATGCAGTGGCCCCGGCTTTTTCCGTTGAATTGCAGTATGGCAACCCTGCTACGGAGATGACAGCCATTGCTCAGGATCTTTTGGATACCGGCTTGGCGGTAGCCATGGAGATGGAAAGCACCGGCAGCCGGGTTGTTTTCACCCCGGAGTATTCGGATTGTGTGCTGATGCTGCGTGCGCACCGCAACCCCGCGTATATAGGCACACTTACGCCCGCCACTCAAAAGGCATTAAGCAAAGCACAGCAAATCGTAGCGCAGGTGTGTGGGCAATATGGGGCAGATTATGAGCGGGCCGTTGCGCTGCATGATTATATTGCCTTGAATACCCGCTATGAATCACGCCTGGGGATTGCTGCTCAGGCAGATGCCACAACAAAACTACTAAACGAGGGCGTTGCCGTGTGCGATGGCTACGCCCACACCTACGGCTTGCTGCTCAGTATGGCCGGTATTGAAAACCAATTTGTTGTAGGTAAGGGGGATGATGTGGAGCATATTTGGAACCTGGTGAAGCTGAACGGCAGTTGGACCCATGTGGATGTAACCTATGATGACCCCAAGCCGGATAAGACCGGGCGTATTCTGCACTCTTATTTCGGGGCATCGGATGCCCGCATAGCTACCAATCACCAATGGAAACGTGCTGATTTTCCGAAAGCCACGGTAAACTCCTTGTTTCATCCCACGCGCATGGGGCACCACTTTGCTTCTGTGCAAGAGATGCTGTATTGGGCTGCCACTCAACGCGTTGGTTACCCGTGGAGTGTTACGGTATATGTAGATGAATTGCAGCACTTGCGCTCGGAGTCTGCGGCGCATGCCAAATTGCAGAGCGCAGCCACAGCCATGGGGGTAGATAAGCTGCGCTCCGTTGCGTTGGATAAAGGCAGCCGTGGGTCGGTGTATTGTTCTTTCAGTTATTGATTTTGGCTTGACAAATGGTGGGAATAAGCGTATAGTGGCGCGCGCATGGCTACGGATATCCGCTTTAAGAGAAACTTTTCCATTATTGCTCACATTGACCACGGCAAGACAACCTTGTCTGACCGCCTGTTGGAGTTTACCAACACCATCGGCGAGCGAGACAAGCAAGACCAGTTGCTGGATGCCATGGATTTGGAGAGAGAGAAGGGGATTACCATCAAATCCCACCCCGTTACCATGAGCTATAAAGCCAAGGATGGCAACACGTATGACCTTAACTTGCTGGATACCCCCGGCCACGTGGATTTCTCTTACGAGGTGTCCCGTTCTCTTGCCGCATGTGATGGTGCCGTGCTTATTGTGGATGCCGCACAGGGCGTGGAGGCCCAAACCTTGGCGAACATGCACTTAGCCCTTGACCAGCAGTTGGAGATTATCCCCGTAGTCAACAAAATTGACCTGCCCAGTGCCAATTTGCCTAAAGTATACAAACAGCTGGAGGATGTTGTGTGCATACCGAGAGAAGAGGCTATCCTTTGCTCCGCCAAGGCCGGTATTGGTATTGAGGAGGTGCTGGAGGCTATCGTGCAGCGTGTGCCCGCCCCCCAAGCTGCACAGGATGACTGCTTGCGCGCATTGGTGTTCGACTCCGTGTACGACTCCTACCGCGGCGTTGTCTCTTACGTGCGTTTGGTCAGTGGCAGCGTTGCCCGTGGCATGAAGGTGAAGCTTTTTGCCACAGATGAAACCTACGAGGTGAAGGAGGTAGGCATTTTCACCCCCAAAATGCAGGCAACGGAGCAGTTGGAGACCGGTGACGTGGGCTACATTATTGCCAACATGAAATCCGCCGCAGATGTTAAGATTGGTGATACCTACACCAACCTGCAAAATCCCTGTGCGGAGCCGCTGCCGGGCTTTAAGGAGATTCGCCCCATGGTGTTCTCCGGTATTTACCCTGTAGATTCCTCTGATTATGAGGCCCTTAAAGCAGCCATGGCAAAGCTGCAAATTAATGACGCGGCGTTCACCTACATGGGAGAAAGCTCCGTGGCACTTGGTTTCGGTTTCCGCTGCGGTTTCCTGGGGCTGCTGCACATGGAAATCATCCAGGAGCGTTTGCGCCGTGAGTTCAACATGGATGTTATCTCCACCTATCCCTCCGTTATTTATGAAGTAACCAAGACGGACGGCACGGAGCTGTTGGTAGACAACCCCAGCATATTGCCCGACCCGCAGGAGATTCAGGAGATACGCGAGCCCATTGTCAAGGTGTTTGTGATGATACCTGCCGACTACATTGGCGATATCATGCGTATTGTGATGGAGAAGCGCGGTGAAGTGGTCCATACGGAGACCATTGACGACACTCGTGTGATGCTCACCTGCCGTATTCCCATGGCAGAAATTTTGGTAGACTTTAATGATAAACTCAAATCCACCACGCGTGGTTATGGGTCCATGGACTACGAGTATGACGGCTACCAAGCTGCCAAGCTTGTTAAGATGGATATGATGATTGCCGGTGAGCCCGTGGATGCTTTCTCCATGATTGTTCACCGCGAGCGAGCCGAAGCGCAGGGGCGTGAAATTGCGCTGAAGCTCAAAGATGTGATACCAAGACAACTTTTCACCGTTGCCATTCAGGCTTGCATTGGTGGCAAGATTATAGCCCGTGAAAGCATATCTGCCATGCGCAAAAATGTGACAGCTAAATGTTACGGTGGCGACGTTACCCGTAAGCGCAAGCTCCTTGAAAAGCAAAAGGAGGGTAAAAAGCGCATGAAATCCATCGGCCGCGTCAACATACCGCAAGAGGCCTTCATCAATGTGCTCAAGACGGGTGATTAATACGCGCCCCCCCACTTGTTTTTCCTCTCCCCTCGGGTGGCAATTATCCGAGGGGGGATTCTTTATCTCAGGCCTACTTCTGAAAGCTACACCAATAAAAGGCGGGACTGAAGTCCCGCCCTACGATATAAACAAATTACTATTTGTTCCCACGCGTACGGGAAAAGGCTGTGTCGGCGCTTTACGCCTCCGGGGAAATATGGGCGGCGTGAATTTTGAGCAACGGTAAAGGGGCGGGGGTGTCCTGCAACCAATCTGTGTGCGTGGTGGTGATGAAGATTTGCGAGTCTGCCGGCAGGTGGGTCAGCAAGGCGCGGCGGCGTGTGAGATCCAGCTCGCCGAAAATATCATCAATGAGCAGCGTGGGTGCGTGGCCTGTTTGCACTTGAAGCAGCCCTGCCTGCGCTAATACAAGAGCCGTGGCCAGGGTGCGTTGCTGCCCTTCGGACGCAAACTCTGCGGCGCTGCGCCCACGGATGCAAAGCTCAAAATCATCCCGATGCGGGCCCACGGTGGTGAAGCCTGCGCGGGTATCTGCCTCGGTTGCCTGTTCCAGAGCCTCTGCCAGCGGCAAGGTGGTAGAGGGGCGGTAGGAGATGCTGATATCCTCCTCCCCGCCGGAGATACCGGAGTGCAAACGGCAGATATGGGGGCGCAGCAGCTCTATCAACCGGGCACGCAGGGTGCAAAGGATTTCACCATTGCGTGCCAGAATCGCGGCATAACTGCGCAGGGTGTCTTGTGTGTGGCGGGGATTGCGCAGCAACAGATTGCGGGATTTGAGCGCTTTGCGATATTCCAGCAGAGCCGGGCGGTATGCCGGGTGCCATTGTGAACCTAAAAAATCCAGGTAATCGCGGCGGGCATCTGCAGAGCCGGTCACCAGTGCCATGTCTGTATTGCCCAGCCACACCACGGGGCGAGCATCGTACAAGTAGTCTGTATAATCTCGCCTGGTGGCTCCGTTTACCTGCATGTTGAGCTTTTTATGCTGCCAAAGCAGGCGGCGGGTGCCTTCATCCGTATCAAGAGAGATACCGAACTCCGCCGAGTTGTGCGTGGCGAGGCGGTCCATGCGCGAGGTGCGGGGGGAGTGCAGCGTCAGCGCAAAGCAAATGGCCTCCAGCACACTGGTTTTACCCTGTGCATTGCTGCCATAAAGCAAGGCACCCTCAGTGGGAATATCCCAGTTGAGGGTGGGGTAACAGCGAAAGTTGCGCAGTCTCAGGGTGAGCAGCATTGTCTATAAAATCAGGGCTGCGTGGGCAGGGCTCGTATGGCATCCATTATCTTTTTGCCGAGAGCCAAGTGACCCTCGCGACCACGGGGGCGCAGCTCCTCCGGCGTAAAGGGAATGGGATCCCCCACACTGACGGTGAGCGGACGGAATTTAAGCTTATTGGAATGAATGGGCAGGGCGTCGTAAGCACCCTCAATACGCAGCGGTTGTATGGGTACCCCCGCCAACTTGCTCAGTATGAGACCAATGCCGGGCATGGCATCATGAATCTCGCCATCCGGGCAGCGGGAGCCCTCCGGGAAAATAACAATACTGCCGCCGGATTTGACATGGCGCAACACCTTGAGGATGCTGCCCGGGTCGGGGCGTTTTTGGTCAATGGGTAAAGAGTTGCACAAGGGCATGGCCCATTTCATGAACCAGTGGTCAAACAGCGTTTTGCGAGCCAAAAAGTGAACGGGATTCTCAAAGATGGTGGCCAACAGGGGCGGGTCCAAAAAACTTTGGTGGTTGCATACATAGATGCAGGGGGTGCCATCGTCTATCAGTTTGTCGCGGTTAATCAGTTTAACGCCGAAGAATGCTCTGCTGAACCCTTTGAAAATAGTGTGGGCCAGAAAGTAAACCGGATTCATGGATAAGGTTGCCATAATATGAGGGGGAGAGATGATGTTGATGTGAGAAAAATCAGGCCATTCTGCTGCGGATATCTGCTGCGATGTGTGCCACCACCTGTTCAATGCTCATGTCTGAGGTGTCGACCAGTTTGGCATCCTCAGCCATGGTAAGGGGGGCGCAGGCGCGTGCGGAGTCCTTGCGGTCTCGCTCGGCAATGGAGTCCGTGAGGCCCTGAGCCGCACGGCGAGCAGCGCGAACCTCCTCGGATGCTGTCACAAAGTATTTATACGGAGTATTGGGGAATACAACGGTGCCGATGTCTCGCCCCTCCATCACCACGGGTTCTGCCGTGTTATATTCGCGTTGTTTTTCCACTAATAAGGCGCGCACCTCGGGAATGGCGGCAATGGTGGACACATTGTCATTGGTGGATTGCAGGGTAAGCTCCTCTGCCAGAACTCGGCCATTGCACATAACGGTGGAAACCGCGCCATTCTTGCCGAAAGAGAGGGGGATGCCGGGCAAAATAGCCTTGACGGCCTCTGTGTTTGCCGGGTCTATGCCTTGTTGCAGTACATACCATGTAACGGCACGGTACATCGCCCCGGTGTTGATGAAGGTGAAGCCTAACTCTTTAGCAATCAGTTTGGCTACGGTGGATTTTCCGGAAGCTGCGGGGCCGTCTATAGCAATGGCTGGAGGATTCATACACGTGTAGTATACTATGTGCGGTGCGCTTTGTCCAGCATAATCAACGCCGTTTACGCAGAGAGGCAGGCAGAATTTTAAGTTGCTCCCGGTATTTTGCTATGGTGCGGCGTGCCAGGGTGATTCCTTGCTCTTGCAACAGGGCCTCCAGCTTAGTGTCGCTCAACGGGTGCTGTGGGGATTCTGCCGCTATCAGCTCTTTAATTTTTTGTTTGGCCGCATTTGCAGATACGGCTTCCGTTGCTGAAATGGCGGTGGAGAAAAAGGCGCGCAGCTCAAACACGCCCCTGCTGCATTTCAGGTATTTACCCCTCACCGCACGGGATACGGTGGATACGTGCAGCTGTGTATCCTCTGCAACCGCTTCCATTTTAAGCGGGGTCAGCGGCGCGTTTTTGTGCAAAAAGAAGTTTTGTTGCCGCTCTACAATAGCCTTTGCCACAGCAAGTAAGGTGGTTTGGCGTTCTCCCAATGCGCGTATGAGCTCTCGCCCCTCTCTGAAACAGCGGGAGAGAAACTGCCGCACCTCTGCCTTATCCGCATGTTGTGCCATCATCTCCCGGTATTCGGCAGACAGTACCAGCTGCGGGCCGGTTTCTTTGGTGAGGGAGACAAGTAGTTTGTCACCATCCTGTTGCACCTCTATATCCGGGGAGATGGTATGGAGCTCTGCCCGGGAGAATCCGCTACCGGGGTCCGGGTTGAGCCTGGCAATGCGTCGGGCAGCCATTTCTGCCGTTGCTGAATCAATATCAAGAGCTTTGGCAATATCTGCATAGCGGTGGCGCACCAAGTCCTCCCAATGCATGCGCAGCAGTTGCATGGGTAATCCGCCATTTTCCCCCAAGCGTTCCAGTTGAATCATGAGGCTTTCCCTCAAATCTGCCGCCCCCACACCGGCGGGCTCCAAATCCTGAATAGCGTAGCGAGCCTGTTGAAACAGCTTGCTGCTTAAGCCCAACTCCTGTTGCACTGTAGCTGGAGATTCTGCAAAGAAGCCGTGTTGGTTTAGCCAAGGTATCATTTGCAGGGCCGCAGCTTCAATTTTGGGGGCGAGCCCACTTTGCCGAATCTGCTCCTCCAGGTGCTCCGCCAATGTAGGGGTGGCACTCAGGCTCTCCATGGCAAAATCTCTGCGGGCGGTATAGGCGGTATCTTGGGGCTCCGGCTCGGGGTGAAGCTCCTCCAATGCCGGGTTTTTGGCCAAGGCCTCTGCTATGAGCTCCTGCAACTCCGCTTGGTTAGCCTGCAAGGCACGCATGCTTAATTGCATGGCGGGGGAGGCCACCATGCCTTGCTTCATGCCCTGTATCATTTCAGCAGAACTCACGCGCGCAATTGTAGTCTATTTGAGCAGATATGGCAAATGAAATTATTCGTAAGTCACAATGACTTTGGCAACATCCGGCAACTCGGCGCGCAGTCTCTTGTTGATGGAAGAAACACGGTCATGGCTTTCTTGCACATTCAGGGAGAACTCCGTGGGGATAGTGACAATGCACAAACGGTGGTTGCCTTGGGTATACAACTTGATGTCTGTGGGCAGGGGTGCCCCCAGAGAAATCATGGCGTGGCGCACCTTGTTTGCCCAATCATGCGGTATGGGCGTGCGAAAATCCGGCAGCTCTCGTACATCCGGCTCAACATGCACCACCACAGAGAGCGCATTGAGCTTGCGCTGAACCTCATTACGAAAAGCCTGTATAGCCACGTGCCAGCCCTCTATTGTGGCGTGTTGCGGTAGCTCCAAATCCGTAAAGATGACCAAGCCTTGATCCGCATGCATGAGGATGAGCCCGTGTACACCGAAACGGTGGGTGAGGGCTATACGGCGTATGAGCAGCTCGGGGGTGTCTGCCGGTATGGTGCCGGGTTGCATGTGTACAATGGTCTCTGCCTCGGTAAAGGCGGTGGCAATCAGCTCTTCAATGGCATCCGCAATTTCATGCGCCGTGTCCACGTGCAATTCACAGGGCACGGCTACCTCAATTTCCGTGTAAACTTTTAAGCCAACCTCTCGCACGCGCATGCGGGTAACGGGGTATGCGGGCATGCGGGTTTTCATTAAGTTGCGTATTTTTTCTGCTGCATCGCCGTCTACCTTATCCATCAGGTTGTTCACGGCTTTAAGCCCCAGCTCCCAACAAATGTGCAGTATCAGCACCACCACGCCTAAGGATGCCAGCACGTCTGCACGCAACAACAGCCAGTGCAGGGTGCTGCCCGGCTCTGTAAACCCTACGCATGCTGCACCGGTAATACCCAGCAACACGGCGGCACTGCTCCAAATGTCGGATGCAAAGTGCGCGGCATCGGCCTCCAGCGCGGCACTTTTGGTTTCCTTGGCCACACGTTTGAGCATGGCAGAGCGGTTAATATCCACAACAAGAGACACGATGACCACCACAAACGCCCAAATGCTGGTTTCCACATGCAGGGCATCGGGGTTATCGCTCAGCAAACGCTCAACTGCCTCTTTTACAACCCAGCCCGCCGTTAAAAGCAAGAGCAGCGTCTCCACCAAGGCCATCAGATTTTCCACCTTGCCGTGTCCGTACGGGTGCTCTTCATCCGCCGGGCGTGCTGCTATTTTTACGGCGAACAGGGACCCCAACGCCGCCAGCAAATCCAAGGCACTGTGTAAGGCCTCCGATAATATACCCAGCGAGCCCGTTATAATACCCACAATGAATTTCATCACCGTGAGCAAGGCACTCCACAGCACCGATGATACCGCCGCTATTGTCTTTTTTGTATCCGCTGTCATTTTAGAAGAATCATTCTAACATGACTCTCAAAATTTAGTCAAGGCAAACACAGCCAGCAAATACGTGACTGACATAGAATATCTGCCGTACAATAGGACCGAGCCGGGATTAACCGCCCTCAATGGGCAGCCTCTTCGGGTGTATTTCTTTCTTTATCAAGGAATTTTGTCTCTGCTCCTGCAGCGTGCAGTATTTGCATGCAGTCTGTATGATTTCTCATGGCTGCATAAAAATAGGGAGTGTTACCCTCTGCATCGGGCGTGTCTGCATACGCTCCGGCTTGCAGTAAGAGCTGAACGGATTCTGCCATACCGGCCTCTGCTGCAAGGTGCAGCGGGGTAACTCCTTTGGTGGCATCGGATTCCAGCAGAAAGCCCTCGCTTGTGGTGGCAAGGTTGGGTGTTGCACCTTGCGCCAAAAGGAGCTTTACCATTTTCGGTGTGCTTTCGGCGGCGGCAAAGTGTAGGGCCGTCATGCCGGAATCAGAGCGGGCGTGAATGTCGGCTCCCTTTTGCAACAGCAGCTTCGCTAACACAATATCTCCTGTTCTTGCTGCCTCCATTAACGGAGTATGCAGCAAGAGGGTAGAAGGCAAATTGGGGGATGCCCCGGCCTGCAGCAGGGTTTTAGCTAATTCTGTTTGTCCCTCACGGAACTCGGTTTTCAAGTGGGTGCCATCGCACTCTGCATTGCTTTTATCTCCAATGGCGAGGTAGAGCGGGGATTCTATGTCCGGTAAGGTGGCAACATTTGGGTTCACCCCGGATGCCAATAACACTTTCACTCTCTGCAAATCATTATCTATTATCGCTTCAATCAGCTGCGTTTCCGCGACACTAGCGGGGCGGCAAGAATGGTAATATTGAAAAAGCACGGCTTCATTCACGTCATCAAGAGGTATGTAATCGTCCCACTCTTGATTAATGCTGTTCCATCCGCCTTTATATCCGGCTTTGTGAATAAGCAACATCAGAGGCTCCTCTTCTTTCGAAATCGTGTTGCAGTATTCTGAATACTCCACGTTACCGTTTAGTGAGTTAATAAGCCCGGGGGCTCCCTCTGCCGCAGCCACGGCAGGAATGCAGGGGACAATCAGTGCGAACATTAAGAAAAAGATAGATAATTTCATGGTGCGGCTTGTTCTATAAGTGTTGCAGAATCCGAGAACCCTTTTTCTTTTGCATAGTCAAGGGCCGTTTTACCCGCTGCATCTTTTGTGGCCGGATTTGCCCCGGCCTCCAACAGAAGCCGTACAACCTCTGCGTTCTCTTTTTTACGGAAGCGTATGGAGTTGATGAGCGGTGTCGTGTATCTGCCGTTAACCTTGCATTGGCGATTTACATCTGCCCCGTGTGTAATGAGCAGGGCGATGGCCTGCGGAGAATTGACGCATACGGCAGAGTGTAAAATGCTTTGGTTAAAGCGGTCCGTATGGTCGGCATCGGCACCTGACTCCAGGAGAAGATAAACCAAGGCATCATCTTGGGCCCGCAAAGCGGCGTGTAGGGGTGCACCGTTGGATGCACCCTGTATACCGTTAGGATTAGCACCCAGTGCTAATAACTGCTTAACCATGGGCATGTTTTTGGCATTGATTGCCAGAGTGAGCGGGGTGTCGGAGCCCGCGCCCAAACGCACATCCACCTTCGCCCCGTATGCAGCCAAATGGTTCACCACATCCGGATTATTACCGATAACCCCGAATGCCATGCTGCTGTGGGAGAATGTATCTACGGGGCACCCAAGTTCATGCAGCAGCCGTACCATGGCCAAGTTGCCACGCGCAGCGGCTTCATCCAGCGCTGTGCCATACCTGCAATACATTCCGAAATTGCAGTGTAAGTTATTGGAATCTTTAATGTTGGCACCGTGTTTTACCAACATGCGCACGGCTTGCTCGTTGTTATATTCAACGGCAACATTAAGCATTTTACGGGAGCGATTACTGATGGAATTCAGGTTTACTCCTTGTTCCATCAATGCTGATAAGGTATCCTCATGCCCGTTGAGCACGGCTGCAAGTGCTGCTTCAAAACCAATACCCTGCGGGTTTTTCACATCTGTGCCTTGCTGTATCAGCCTCAAAACTTCTGCCGTGTTACCGGCTGCCGCTGCTTGCAATATGGCAGATTCTGCGCCGCTTGGTGCTCCATGCTTTATCAGCAAGTCAATGATGTGTTGATTACCTGAACTTTGCGCATAACTGAGGGCAGATTTGCCATTGATGTCTGTTAGTGTGGCGTTTGCACCGAGCTTGAGCATAAGCGTTACCATGCTCAAATCACCCTTGCCGGCGGCCAGCATCAGAGGTGTTTGCCCCATATTATTAACGGAGTCGGGTGAAATGCCGGCTTTAATAAGGAAATGCACAATCTGCACCCCGTCAAACTCTGCACCGATATTGCGGTTGATTTCAGGTGCAGTGTTGGGTGTGGGGAGCGTGCTGAGGTCTTGCGGGCACGGCGTGTCGTTATTGAACCCCTTTTGTACAATATGGTGCAGGGCGTTGTTGCCTTGGGTATCTTGATGTTGCAGCATTTGCGGAGCGGCACGGTGCAGCATAATGGCGGGGTTTATGGTGGTTACCATCATCAGCGCGCTTTTGCCTTCGGTATCTGTCATTGTGGGGTCTGCCCCCAGCTCTAAGGCACAAGCGGTAAGGTCAGAATTGCGCCGCGCCATGGCATGTAGTACACAGTCACCCATTATACCGCGGCGGTTTAAATCTGCACCGTATTTTACCAAAAGGCGCAGCAGCTCGGTATTAGAGCAT
>SUVJ01000002.1 GCA_015062045.1 Akkermansiaceae bacterium | reverse complement strand
GGTTCGCATATATTTTTGCATATTTCCCGGGGTTCCGCCGCTGGCGCGGCTCCACGCCCGGGCTATTCTATGGCGCCCCTCACCGGGGCTCAAAAAGTCGGCTCGCTAACGCTCGCGGGGTCTCCCCACAACTACCAATTTGTGAGGGTAGTAGAGTTTTCAGAGATTCTCAAATGCTAAATTGTGCATTGTAAATAAATCACTTACAGGGTTCGTTGTCTAATGCGTTTGCCTTGCGTAAACGGTACTTCACTTTTGGGGTTTGCGCACCCGAATACGGCACATTTTGATCACTTGCGCCATGGTAAACTCTTTGCTGAGCATGGCCTCCAGCAGGGGATCGCATGGTGGTAATTTGACAACACGGGCAAAGTTTTGCGGGGCTGTTATGCGGGTGAAGATGATGTTGTGCATTTGGTCCAACGGCACGCTTTTGGTGCTGTACCC
Source organism: Akkermansiaceae bacterium (assembly GCA_015062045.1). Lineage (GTDB taxonomy): Bacteria > Verrucomicrobiota > Verrucomicrobiia > Verrucomicrobiales > Akkermansiaceae > Akkermansia. Next base: position 71,448 of record SUVJ01000002.1, on the reverse strand, counting down.
CTCGGGCTTATTGGCGGACCAATAGCGCAGGTAAATGCGGTTGTTCTTTTTTTCTGCACCCAAGTATACCACGAGGTGCCCGCGCTCTTTGGCGCCAATATCCGGGCTCCAGAATATCTTAAGGAAGTCTCCGGGGCGCGCGAGTGCAACATCTGTAAAATTGACCCCGGCACCTACATCTGCCACCAGCTTGGCAAGGCCGGGGCCGTTAGCATTGGCGCGTCCCCACACGCCGTGGCCATCCGCCTGGTTCTCTGTTATATTGAAGGCCTGCCAAGCGGCGGCGGGCAGTTTGGTGGTGCTGTGCTGCTCCCACTTTTGCAGGGCTTGCAAAAGCACCAGGTAGCACGCGGCAGAGCAAAATGAGGGGCGGGCGTTGAGCGGGTTAACGGTGAGCTTTTGTGTGCCTGCATTCCAACATACAACATTGCCTGCCAGGTGATTAACGGTTTGCGGGGTGGCGGAGTAGCCGCCACCTGCGGGCATTTTGTTTTGAATGGCCCACAGCACATATTGCCCGAACGCCACTTGTTGAGCCTGAGCTGTAGCGGTGGCTTTTTTAAGTTTGGCGGGGGTGGAAAAATCCCTTTGTTTGAGTTGGGGACTATCCCCGCGTTTACCCGCAGCATACGCGGGGTATAACACCATGAGCAGAGCGGTAAGGATGCAGAGCAGGCGGATCATGAGTTGGTGAGTTGTTGTTTGCGGTGTTGAGCCCAGGCAAAGGCAATGCAAAGCTCGTAAAGGGCATACATGGGCAAGGCCATAATGAGCATGGTGCCGGGGTCCGGGGCGGGGGCTAGTACCAAGGCTGCTGCAAAGCAGGCAATAAGGGCATAGCCGCGTGTGCGTTTCATGCCGGGGTAGGTGAGTATGCCCAGTTTGATGAGCGGTATCACAATGACGGGTAATTCAAATACAACCCCGAATATTAAAATGAGTTTCACGGCAAAGGTGAGGTAGTAGCCTATGCGCCAGTCGTTCTCAATGCCCATGCCCAGCGAGTATTCGTAAAAGAACCCCAGCACGCGCGGCAGCACCCCCCAATATGCAAATGCACACCCCGCTGCAAATAAGATAAAGCCCCATGCCACGCTCCGGTATAGTATGCGTTTTTCATGCTCCAACAGCCCGGGTACAATAAAGCGCATCAGCAAATACGTGAGCACGGGAAACGCCAAAATGATGCCCGCAAAAAAGGATAATTGCAGGGAGAGCATAAAGGCCTCCCCCGGTTGAAATGCGCCCATCAGTTTCAGGTTGTCGGGCGGCGTTGTTGCCAAAAGCCGGGCATCTGCCTGCAACAGTTGCAGGGCTTGGGCGTGTGCCTGTTGCGGCAGGTGAGCTTGCAACCAGTTTTTTTGCTCTTGCTGCGGCAGCAGCTTTGCCGCACGGAGCAGGGGAATCATTGTTGCCAGTTGGCGTACCTGCGGGGGCTGCGCATCTATCACTTGCTGTGCGGCATTTGCCGGCAGCGCAGGCAGGGCGGCTGCGGTTTCTTTGGCCCTCACCCAGTCCGCTGCCTGAATGCCTGCCGGTAAAAACCCGGCCTCATGCTGCTCATGAACCCGCTCTGCGGGGTAGCGCAAAAAATCCATGATTTCCTGCGTGAAACCGAAACAGGCAATCATGCCGATTAATACCGCCAGCAGCATACGGATGATGGTGCGCCGCAGGGCCTCCAGATGCTCCAGCACGCTCATGTAGCCCTCCGGGTTTTCCGGGCTTACCTGCATGTGCTCTCGCGCGCGGAATATCTGCCGTAAAAAAAACATGGTGCGCACGTGTTATTGGTAAATATCTATGCCGAGCTTAGCGAGGTCTGCCAAAGATACCGCGCAGGGGTCCGGGGCAACCCAGTGGCCGGGTTCTATCTCTACGGGGGTGAGGTCCATGCCCAAGGTAGCCTCCAGATACGGGTGATTAATGCGGCGCCCGAAGGCACTGCCCGGGGGCGGGTCAATGGGGGATGGTACATCCCCCGGCAGCACGGGGGTGTGGTCTCGGCGTGTGGGGTCTGCAATGGGTATGGCTGCCAGCAACGCTTTAGAGTACGCATGGTGCGGGTGGTAGTACATGGCATCTGCCCCGCCCAGCTCCACAATTTTGCCCATGTACATCACCGCAACGCGGTCAGATACATGCCGTACTACAGATAAATCGTGAGATATGAACAGGTAAGAGAGCCTCAGCTCCTTCTGTAAATCCAGCAGCAGGTTAAGCACCTGAGACTGCACAGAGACATCCAACGCGCTCACCGGCTCATCCAATATCAACAGCTGCGGTTTTTGTGCCAAAGCGCGCGCAATGCCGATGCGCTGCTTTTGCCCCCCGGAGAACTCGTGCGGAAACTTATCCGCCGCCGTTTTAGAGAGCCCCACCATATCCAGCAGCTCATCCACGCGTTTCTGGCGGTCTGCACGCCCGCCTATGCCTTGTATATTCAAGGGCTCTGCAATAATGTGGCGCACATCCATGCGTGGGTCCAGGCAGCCTGCGGGGTCTTGAAATACCATTTGCACCTTGCGGCGAATGCGGCGCAACGCCCACTGCGGACGGTGGGTAATATCTTTGCCCATGAGCTTAATTTTGCCGGCGGTGGGCTCTAGCAGGCGTACAATGCAACGCCCCAGCGTGCTTTTGCCACAGCCGCTTTCACCTACCAAGCCCAGTGTCTCGCCCGGGGAGATGCTGAAGGATACATTGTCTACCGCCTTAACAACGCCTTTTTTACGGGAAAACACACCCCCACGCACAGGAAAGTGCATGCTGAGGTGAGATACTTCCAGAACGGTGCTCATATACGGACGCGCATACTTTACCACGGAGCAGGAGCTGCTGCAAGCTAAATCAGCATTCCTTGCATGGCTTTTGGAATTGCAACTTGACATCACTATATGAAAATGCTACAAAAATGCCAATGAACCGTTATTTTTTACCCTTTCTTGTAGCTTTGCCGTCAGCTATGGTGTGCAAGGCAGAGCAAGTGCCCTCTGCTATAGAGGCTCAAGTGGCGCTGTTGAAACAAGTGCCGTCCATGAGCACCGCGGATGCTGTGGATGCTATTTTGGCAATGGAGGCCCCGCAGGGGGGGAGCCCGGGGTATAGGGAATCTCTCAAATCATTAAAAACAGTGGCTATTTTAGCTGCATGCCTTACCACGGAGGATGCCGAGAAGAAAGAGTTGTACATGACCCGCTGCCGAGAAGATTACCCCGGTATTTGGATTATGGTGCACCTGAGCACGCCGGAGTTGATGTCGACCCCGGAGCAACAAAAAAAGTTAGCGGATTATGTGGAGCAACTGAGCCCGGAGCAGCTCAGACAAAATCTTGAATTGACGGGGCTGAGGTGCGGTATGATGGTGTCTCGAGAGGGCAAACAGTTATCCCCCGAAAAGCGTAAAGAGATAGTGTTGAAAACCTTGAACGGCTATGAAGATGTACCGAGTGCGCAGGCAATTTTAGCCGTGCATTATTTGTACCCCGAGTATAAAATGCAGGATACTGCTGCCGCACAAGAATGCCTTTTGACAGGGGCACAGGTACGGTGTGCTCCTGCACAGTTGTTTAATGAGTCAAAAGGGGATGCTTTCTCCATGTTGGTATCTATTGCATATGCTGCGGCTCAGCAAAAGGGGGTAGACACCTTGCCGCTGCAGTTTGGTGCGCTTAGTTTAGCCATACTGTTGGATGAAAATAAGCCTTGGCCCCGCTACCGCATGGGGCAGCTTTGGTCAGAATATGCAAGCCACCCTGTTATGGCTGCTTTTAACCCCGAGGCTCAGGCATTTAACATGTTTGAATCTGCTGCCCGCACCGGGCATGCTCCCTCACTGTATGCTTTGGGTAAAATGCTTTGCGAGCCGGAGCTAATGGAGCAGGCTGTTGCTATGGGGTATGACGAAACGAAGGATTATAACCATGTGTCACCCGGCGCCAGCGTTAATTATAATTGCTTAGTGCGTACTTATTCTTATCTTCCCTCCGCTGCAGAAAGGGCGTTTTCTCGGGAGAGTTTTGTTGTCGGTATACATTTGATTCAGCAAATGAACGAGTTCTGTCAGCAGCATGAAGACAGCTCAAATGTCATTTTGCTTGGCATTCAACGGGTGCTGCAGCAAATTTCTATCAATACCGATGACGTTGATGCAGATTGCCTCCATGCAACGGATGCTGAGCTTTTGGAGAGCGAGCTGAAAGGGTTTCGCCACATGCTTAAGTTAAGGGAGGGGCAGCCCTATGAGCTTTATAAACTGTACCGAGATGGCTCCGACCCCACCGGTGCCGGTAAGGATGCTGCCTTGGCAGAGCAATACTTGCGCCGCGCAGCCATTGAGGAAGCGCATCCGCAAGCCTTGCTTGAGTTGGCAGAGCAAGCAGGCTCGGATGAAGCTGCCACCCTGAAAACAATTTTAGCAGGGGTGGATGCCCACGCTGATGAGCTGCTGGTTTGTTTCATGAAAATGACAGATGACCCTTTGGATAATATTTTACCCTTGGATGATGCCTTGCAGGCTTGGGCTGCCAAACACTCGCAGCAACGCAAGTTGGCAGATTCTTTGCGGATTCACTGCTTGCTTTTCGTTCACAATGAAGGTTGGAAGACAAGCCCTGAGAACAATGCCGTTACCCGAGAGGTGCGTAAGCGGCTCCTTCAAATCATCCGCAACGTGCCGGCAGATGTGCTGAATGCCGATTCAAAGGAATACTTGCAGCAGATATTTGAAACGCAAGATGCCGCAGAGGCGCGAGACCTGCGCCGCTGGTACGCCGCCCGCAAGATAACTCCCCCGGAAAAGCAGAATTAGAGTATCTCAAGCAAAATGGCAATTTGTTTCTATCGTAGGGTGGGACTTAAGTCCCACTTTCATGGTGGCATGCCTTTATAATAAATGTTGGACTAAAGTCCAACACTCCGATAGTATTCGCCCCACAACCACCAATTTGTAGGGAGGCTCAGTATGCCTTTGGATGGAAAATTAGTGGCTTGGTTGAGTTTTTAGAGATGCCCAATATACTAAGGACGAACTTATTCGTCCTTAGTACCGAGCCCGCATTGCGCGAGATATCTCCCATTACAGCGGCATGACACTGTAGTCACCCTTGGGCGCGGGTGGCGTGGCGGGGATGCTTGGTGCGGTTTCATCTACCTCTATGTGTGTAATAGGGCGATAAGGGCTTGTGGTATTCCCCACTGTACCATAGTAGTGCTTTTGGGTGAGTCTGACTCTATCACCCACCTTCAGCTTAGAAATAAAGGAGAACACCGCCGCATCCTCTTGCCCCGGGGTGGAGTTTTTGATATCCACCTCTAAAATGCTGCCGGGGAGCATTTTTTCATCTCCGTATTCGGAGTTTTGCTGATAGTCCATATTCGTAAGAACCCGGAAACGTGCAACCTTGGTAGCGTGGTTGCATTTATCGGGGCAGTCTGCGGTCAAGTGGCGGCAGGGACGCTCCAGCGTGCCGAGGTAGTGAGTTTCTACACTATTGGTTGCCAGTAGTTGGGCGTCTTGAGGCAGGGGGGAGCCATACAGAGCCCCACTTGCAATCAGTACACTGATGGTTTGGAGTATTGTTTTCATAATTGCGTGTTTACATCTGAGTTAAGTCAACAGGGGGGGTAAAACCGCGAAAAAAGTGTAAAAAAAGTTTGTTGACACAGAAAAAAAGGTGCATGAATAATTTTGGACGCGACAAAACGGGATTTGTGTAGTACAATACGCGCGCCTGAAAATGAGGGCATAGAACACATTTTTACCGTACATCATGAAATTGAGAATCGCAGTACAGTCAAAGGGTCGCTTAAATGAGGATACAATGGAATTGCTGGCAGAGGCCGGTATAAAAGTGAGCTCCTCGAAGCGCACTTTGTTGGTAGCCGCCCGTAAGTTTCCCATGGAGGTTCTTTACCTGCGTGATGACGATATTCCTGAGACCGTGACGGATGGCGTAGCCGACATCGGCGTGGTTGGGCTCAATGAATATTTGGAGCGCGAGGGCGATGCAGATATTGTGAAGAAGCTCGGCTTTGGCGGTTGCCGTTTGAGCATTGCCATACCTAAGGAGAATGACTACTGTGGGCCGCAGTGGTTGGAGGGTCGTAAAATTGCCACCTCTTACCCCGGTATTTTGCGCAAGTGGCTTAAAGAGCAGGGGGTAAAGGCTCATATTCATGTTATTACCGGCTCTGTGGAGATTGCCACCGGCATTGGGCTGGCTGATGCTATTTTTGATATTGTAAGCAGTGGTGCAACATTGGTGAGCAACAACCTGAAAGAGGTTGAAGTGGTACTGGAGAGTGAGGCCGTGCTCATTGCTAACAAGAACCTGTGCGCGGAGAAAAAAGCCCTCTTGGAGCAACTGATGTTCCGTATGGATGCTGTGATGACCGCCGCAGATAAGCGCTACGTGCTCATGAATGCACCCAAGGAATGTGTGGAACAAATTGTGGCTGTGTTGCCCGGTGTGAAGAGCCCCACGATAATGCCCTTGGCTCAGGAGGGCTGGTGCAGTATTCATACCGTGTTGGATGAGCAGTGCTTTTGGGATATTATCGGCCGCCTCAAGGAGGCCGGGGCTCAAGGTATTTTGGTGTTGCCCATTGAAAAGATGATTCTGTAACTGTTACATAACGAATGACCATGAAGATTGATTTTGAAAAATGCGGCGGGTTGGTGCCTGCTATTATACAAGATGCCGCCACCGGCAAGGTGCTGATGCTGGGCTATATGAATGAGGAGTCTTACGCCCGCACGGTGGAGTCCGGTAAGGTTTGCTTTTTCAGCCGCAGCCGCCAATGCTTGTGGACCAAGGGCGAAACCAGCGGCAATTACCTGGATGTAGTGAGCATTAAAGCAGATTGCGATCATGATACCCTGTTGATTCTGGCTACCCCTCATGGCCCCGTTTGCCATACCGGTACAGATACTTGCTGGGCAGAGGAGAATAAGCCCAATGTCTTGATGTTTTTGACGGAGTTGCAGGATTTCATCAACAAGCGCCATGAGGAAATGCCCGAGGGCTCTTACACGACCTCCTTGTTTAAGGATGGTGTCAACCGCATGGCTCAAAAGGTGGGTGAGGAAGCTCTTGAGGCCTGCATTGAGGCTTGCAACGGCACGAACGTACGCCTGCTCTACGAGGCCTCCGATATGCTCTACCACCTTATTGTGCTGCTTACCTCTAAAGGCTTGCGCATTGAACAAGTGGTGGAGGAGCTTGCAGAACGCCATAAACCGGGTTGGAAAAAACATTGATTTGATAATTGGTTATTGAGCATGAAAGGTTTCCACAACATTATTGCCGCAATGGGGCTTTTGGCCTGTGGCTCTTGCACCTTTGTAGACTTGGGGGGCGCGGTAGATAATGTGGGGAGAGAGCTGCCCGTGTGTGCAGAGCTTGCACGCATCGGTAAGCGGCATCAACATGCAACCGTATGGCAAACGGCAGATGGTAAACGATATCTGGAGGTGGATGTTTACTACCTGCCGGCCCGTGCCAAGTGGTTTCACTGCTATATGGTAGGCGGTTGCCCTAAGGAGGCGTTTGCTCGTTTTTATCGCCCCTTGTTTCTCGAGCAAAAACCGCAAACCTTTTATGCTGAGATAGAGGGAGATGCCCCCTATACCGTCAAAAGCTTTGTAGCTGCTGCACAGCTTGACCTCTCTCTCGCAAAACGCTCCGTCATTCACCTGCCGAACTATCATAAGCAAGCTATTGTATGTGCTCACCTGCCGGAGCAACGCAGTGCTCTTAACACAGCTCTGCAGCCCCTGCGCTGGGCAGCAGAGCTGGCAGATGTGCCGCTCTCTTTCATTGCCACCCCCGTTAACTGGTTGATTCTACCTACCGGTTATTCCCTGTGGGCTCTCTAGCTTTTTGCCGCGCCTACAACTGCAAAGCACCTTTCACCGTACTGCGATTACTATGAATGTTTTTAAAATAATTACTTTTATTCTATTATTTACCTCACAAATTGTTTGTGCGGAAGGCAAGTATAACAAAATCGAACAGGACGAAAATAAACATGATTCATATACACGTGTAAACTTTGTTTGGCATTATTTTGAAATCCCAACCAGATTGACCCGAATTACATACTCGAAAAAAGATAAATTAGCCAGAGAAATTTGGCACCGCCGTAAGGCCTGGAGGGATCCAAACTCCGACTTTGTGATTGTATATACAGATTATAATGGCCCAGGATATGACGCACGAAAAGGGTTAGAAAGCCTGCTGGAACTTGGTAAGCCTAATCCGGATTTACTTCTATGTTCAGATAACCACATGACGGCTTTATTCATAGACACGATACATAATAATATTTCTGTAATCTATTTTCAAAAAGACGAAGATGAATGCTGGTCTGCAAATACTCTAATTTTTAGGTCTTCCCACCTAGCTTCTCATCTTGATGAAATTGTGCATGTGATATTAAGCTTTAAATATAGAGAAAACTCTAATATGGATTAAGATATAGTTTACTACGCGTGGGCATAATTAGCAATCATGCCGCGAGAGTATAACGTAAGTGACTAATTGAACGACCTTATTGTAAGTTTATATATTGAAGCAGAGTGTATAATGTTATCTTGTAAATAATTTTTGCAAAGAATCCTATTTTTAATTATTCCAAAGAGTTTTCTATGAAAAGGATGTCCTTCGTATTTATCAATGTGATTTTTTTTTTGTTTGGGGTGTTTCTTTTACTTGTTTTGCAAAAGATGGAGATGATGCTAAATCCGAAGAAAGGATAGAGAGTTTAGTTAAGTCTATCGATGTTGAAAATATAACAAAAATCGTTTGGGCGTCTGAATCTTTCACAGAAAATGAAAAAAAACTCTTAGTGTTAGAGTTGAAGTATATTGTGGAAAACAAATGTTATGTTGTATATGCAGATTGGCCGGATGATATCTTGTATTTAAAAACTTATGGAAGCTCTATAAGTATTGAAGATGCTCATGGTTGTGAAGCTAGAATTTACGTCACGGATAGTGTTAGAGATGTATTTTTGTCACCAAGCCTTGAAAAGGGTATTTTTTATAAACTGATTCACCCTGAAAGATTTCCGACATTTCATAAAAAACTTCATGAGCTTAGAAGCGTGACCCCATGATAATGGGGGATAATTAACTTGTGTGACGTGCCGGTGAAGGTTCAATAGTCCTGTAAATGTGTTAACATTACGTACCCACATTCATCTTGAGGTAAATTTATGACGATTTTATCGAGAAATGGGTTGCTATCCGATGAACTTGTCACCCTGGGTAGACGTACTAGACAGCGTCTACAAGTGGAAAGATGAGATTTACCCCACCCTCACCCATATCAGTTGGAAAGTCACCGGCTACCAAATCGGAGGCAACAACTTCTTCGAGATTCCTACCAAACGCCGGGGGAGAAGGCCAAGGTATTCTAAAGAAAGCAAAAACGTGATGAAAAGTGATGTAACGTAAATAAATGTCTTGACAACCAATCCGAAAAATTATAGTCTTACGACAGCTCCTAGCTTTGACTTGAGGTATTCCTTGAGCGTATTGCCAGAGATAAAAATTAGGTTCTTATTCATTATCACACAAGAAACATGTACATATACCGCATAATAACTTTTTTATTGTTCGTATTCTTTGGAACTGTGCATGCTCTAAATACAGATACAGCACTGGCAATGAAAAACAATAAATCTACTTGTGCTGTTAATGTTAATAATGAACTTATAGACTCTGTAAAGCTGTATGACTTGTTTCAACAAGGAATTCCGCTTGAAACTATTGCTGAGTATGTATACTTGCTCGATAGTTATGGTGCTAATATTGTCGACAGTAGAGGAAATACTGTTTTGATGGCTTGTATTCAGCATTGTGGTGAGTATTTGGATATTTGTCGCTTTACTATTGGGGATAAAGCTGTTTACCCTCTCATTGATAAGTTTATAGAGTTAGGTGGAAATGTAAATCATAGAAATAATGAAGGAGAAACGATTTTTCATTTAGGTATTCCGCATATGGAAAGGCATGTAGCTGAATATTTAGTTACAAAAGGAGGGGATATAAATATATGTGATACGAAAGGAATATCTCCGCTCATGATTGCCTGTAAAATATTAGATGGTGCTGCAATCTACTACTTGTTGGAATTAGGTGCTGACGGAAACTTGCAAGATGTAAACGGGAGACTAGCAACGCATTATGTGCCAGACCCTCTTCTTTTTTTTGATGATCCAGATAGGATTCCTCCCGTGGCCCCTGTTATAGTAGTATACGAACTACTACACCAATATGGCTATGCTGTAGATATGACTGGGAGATTTTCGTTAGATTACCTTGTATCCAAGGCAATAGATGATGCCTTGTGTTCTCCGGGCGAGATAACATTTCTGCTCAATCATGGTTCAGAGATAGGGGGATTTGAGGATTATATCAAAAATAGACCAGATTTCCCAAATGGGGAAGTATACCCTGTGTGGCGTTCTATAGATGAACACGAGGCGAATATTGAAAATCGTGCACCTTCTACTTTGTGGATACTTTGGCAAACTATACAACGTTGTAAAATAAAGACGCAACAACAATGATTAGCATAGTTGTTGCGTCTGGAAAATGATTAGCAAACTAAATTATTGCTTTCCATCATTTATCAATTTTCTTGTTTCTTCATCAAGTTGAGATTGATGAGGCTTACTAAAGTCTATGTTGTTTTTAATCTCAAAATCAATTTTCTTTTCTTTACAGCTATATGTTGGAGTTGCACATGAATATCTCTCCTCTGGGGGAGGCATGGTCATTTCCCGCATTGCAGGGAGATAAGACCACGGTGCAGCTTGATATGCCTGAGTTGAGACCGGTGGAACCTGTTGGGCGACCTTGTGGAGAGCGGCCTACCATGAGCGCTATTTGCATGGCCAATGCTATGAAGCCGGAGCAGTGGCTGCTTTGCCGGTGTAAAAGATATGGCTATGAGGTTGCACATTAAACCATATATCTTATACAGGCGGCTGGCATTGTTGAATCACCCCCCGGATACAATTGAAAAGCTATTGTTCCAAACGCACTGAATGCTCAATTTGGGAATCTCTAAAAACTCGCCAAATGGAATTTTGTTTATATCGTAGGGTGGGACTTAAGTCCCACTTTCACGGTGGTATACCTGATAATATGTTGGACTAAAGTCCAACACTCCGATAGTATTCGCCCCCGCAACTAACAATTTGTAAATACGAATTACGATATACGAAATACGAATTTTCAGAGTTAGGCGCCTGCGGCGCAATGTTGCAAAGCCTTGCATAAGTTACTGGTGTAATTACGGCAGTAAGCGTTGAGATAGCAATGCTTATTTTGCGAACAGCAAGGGAGATTTCCCGTAGCTGTGAGCCGAACTAAATTGACTTCGTATTTCGGATTTCGGATTTCGTATGTTACCACTCAACTACCAATTTATAGGGGACTCCGGAGATTCGCAGGATGCAAGATAAATAGTTTTGTTGAGCTTTCAAAAAAAGCCACACCGGGAAATCTGTGTGGCTTTTTGCTATGAATATATGGGAAAAGGTAGGTTACTGCTTTTTTGTTTCTGCATCTGCCGGGGCTTTAGCCGGGGCGGGCAGGGCTTTGAAGTGCAGGTTGAAGTTCTTATGCGGATGGTCCACCCATGAGGCGCAGGTCATGATACCATGCAGGTTACCATTCTTGTCGAAATTAAGAATCAGGCGGCCATCTGCGGCATCGTATACCTCTGCGGTGGGTTCATCGGGGTCGTACGCGCCGCTGTAGAGGGTTACGTTGACTTTGGAGCTGCCATCCTCCTCCTTAACGGTGCTGCATCTGCCGGTAATGGCGATACTGGCTTGCGGCAGCTTGGTGTCGTACATGTGGCCATAGAATTGAATGGCGTTTTCATGCAGGGTGGCACCGTCCACTTGTATGGTGAGCTCGCCGAACTTGGCATCACGAGTCCATTCTCCACTGAACTTGCGACCGGGGGAGAAATGCTGAACACAGATGTTGCTCCATTCTTGCTTAGCTGCGGCATCCGCAGCAGCTTTTTGTTCTGCCTCGGCAGCTTTGAGCGCTTCCTCCTGCTGATGTGCTTGGCGCTGTGTCAGCATGTTACGCACATCGTTTTCACGGGTATTGCGGTATTCCTCGGCTGCGGTTTTGAATGCATCTGCCTTGGCGGCAATTTCCTCCATACGAGCGGCAATAAACTCTTGCGTGAGGATGGGGGCGCCTTTCTCCAGCGAAGAGGCGGGGGAAAGGAAAGAAAGCGGGGAGAGCAGGTCCTCCGTCTCCACGATGTTGGACACATTCCAGCGACCTTCGCTCCAATGGGCATCCATGGTAAGCTCCAGTACAAAGGTGTCATTGGCATTGCGAGCCGGTTTGAAGCAGGAGCTCTCAGATAAATTGACTAACTCGTTATAAATTTGTTGCAGGTTCTCCGGCAGCGGTTTGACCTTGCGATCCTCATCCGTCAGCAGGGCGGTTTCTGCCCCCATATCCATCAGGTAAACAGAGTCCGGTTTTTCTACGGATTGGTGCAGGGCAAAGACAACCTTGCGGGCCTCGCTGAACTCTGCAGGAGCCTCGCTGCGGCTGTACAAATCTTCCGTGATTTTAAGCGTTACCTTGGCTTTTACCTGCAAGTCGCCATTGGCTTTGGGGGTGCTCTCAATTTCCATGCCCTCTTGCAGCAGGTACTTCATGCCGGAGATTCTGGGAGCAAAAGCTGCGGTTATCTCTTCGGGGGTAATTTCCGGCAAAGTCGGTTCATCCTCCGTTGTTTGAATTTCATCCGGGGTGGTTGCCGTTGTATCCGTTGCCGTTGCCGTGGCATTTTGCTGAGATGCTGCGTTATCATCGCAAGATGATAAGATTGCTACGGCGGTTGCAGTCAGAGCGATGTGGATCAGTTGAGGCTTCATAAGCGATTCTATTCGTTTACGGCAGACCTGCATGAGTCATGCGTGGGGTCATTGTGCCTTAAAAAAAACGGTTTGTCAAGTCTGCATCTTGCATATCAGTTACTACAGACTTGAAAAAATGCATTCCGATTCATTTTCCCTCACCATTCTCTTTGTTTTTGAAGAAATTCCAATCAGAAATACTCGGGAAGGAGGGGAACTCCACCGTGCCGAGTCTGGCTCTGAGCAGGAACCAGAGTTTACGGAAGTTGTTGACGCTGTACCGACGCTCGAATACGCGGTATTCGTCATCTGCCATTTTGGTCAGAATGTTATGGTAGATAAGGCTCATGGCTTGGGCGGGGATTAGGGCATTGCGGTCCTCCACCGGCAGTTGCTGGTAGAGCTCTTCTGCCTCGCCGAAGAATTTTTCTGCCAGAGCCGCCTCGTATGCCAAAAGCTGGCGCACGCGGTAATTATAGTTTTGGTTACGGATGTCCTCATGGGTTACGCCGAAGAGCTCCATATCCTGCTTCGGCAGGTAGAATCTACCGTATTTGCGGCAATCCTCTGCAACATCTCGTAAAATGTTGACCAGCTGCAACGCATAGCCCAAGGCAACGGCGTAATCATGAGCTTTGGGGGAGGCCCCCATCACCGTGGCACTGGTAATACCCACGCAACTCGCCACCTTGTAGGCGTATGCCAGCATGCCCTCTCGTGTTTCGGGTTGGCGGGGGACAATGTCGCCACGGCAGCCCTCAATAAGCTCGAGCATGGGGGCAATGTTGAGTTGCAGGGTGGTAACCAGTTGGCTTACTTCCGTTTCAATGCCGGGTTGGGGCTCTATGGTGCCTTTTACGATGTCTGCCCACCTGTTCAGGGCGGTGTGTCGTTCTTGCTCGGTCATACCCGGTTCATCCACAATGTCGTCTACAATGCGACAAAATGCGTAAAATTGCGCCATGTGCATGCGCTTTTCGGGGGGTAAGTCCAGCAGGGTAAATGCCAGGTTAGATTTGGCATTTTTTGTGATGGTATTGGCTTCTGACATGGAAAGAGTATGTTAAGGGTTATTCAATGGAGCCCCAGTGAGAGGAGAAGGGCCAAAGGGTCATAACGGCAGGCCCCAGCACATTAAATTGGCGTACGGGGCCCCAGTAGCGGGTGTCTTTAGAATTGACGGTGTTGTCCCCCAAGGCTGCGTATTCGCGGGAGTTGGGATCCTCTGCACTGTTCTTTAACGCTAATACCGGCTTAGCTTGAGAGATGCACAGCTGCTCATACTCGGCGTAGGCGCGTGCTAATCTCTCGTGAATGGCTTGTCTGTCCTCAAAAGAGGTGCCGGGCAAAATGTTGACCACGGGTTCTGCCGCGCGATTATAGCCGGTGGCATTATACGGTGCTTGGCAGGCGGCAACGCGCTGAATGGTGGGCTCTTGGGCCGGCTCACCGTTGACGATGAGCTGCGGTTGCTTAATTTCCACCGTGTCTCCGGGCAAACCGCAAAGGCGTTTGATGAAGTGGCTGGCGTTGCTTTGGTCCGGCATGGCTTGAGGCACATTGGTGTTGATGCCACGGGTGTCAAACACAAAGGTTTCACCACGCTCCGGCTTGCGGAAGTGGTAGGCCATGCGGTTGACGATTACCATATCACCGGCATCGAGGCGCGCGCATATCAGCGTTTCCCCGGGTTTCATGTCGCGGAACTGATAGGTGGGGGTCATGATGCCCTTTTGCAAAAAGTATTCACGCAATGCGCCCTCTGCGCAGGGTACGGTCTCCGTAGTGCCGTCGCTGAAGGTGATGACGGTGCGGGTAAAGAGCAGCAGGTATTGCTCTGTACGCAGGCTGCGAATGGACTTGGGAGAGTCAATCTTGATGTTGACATACTCGCTGCCGTGGGTGATGGCCTCCCACCAGCGTTGGGGGGCAGGGGGAATGTCTGACTCTGCAACATCATGAATGGTAATGCCGTTGAGCGTGGGTTGCATGGACCCTGTGGGAATACGGAAGGGTTGCAGGTAATATGTTCTGATGCCCAAGAATATCACCATGATAACAAAGAACGACTCGATAATTTCAAGTGCTGTTTCACGGGTAAAGCCCTCCAGCCCCTCTCCTAAGCTCTTAATTTTTTTAGTGAGGGTGATAACCTCTTGCTTTCTCCAATATAAAAGAGCCTCCTTAATCTCCTTAATGAGGGTGGTAATTTGCTGCGCTCTTTCCTCTGTAAGTGTGGGTTTATTGTAATTGTAGTAACGGGTAAGGGCAGCACGGGCTTCGTGTCCCTTGCGTCGCCAGCCCGGCGTAAACCACGCAAGGCAGGAATCTGTTATGGCATTGAGAGGCTTGAGGATGTATCGCATGCTCTTTATATTCTACACAAACTCGGGTAGAATGAAAAGCCAAAACTTCGGCATGTTGCGAGTTTTGTGGGGCGGAGCAGTCTATGGGGCTTAATCAGAATGCCAAGCCTGCAAACAGGATAAGCCCCAGCATGACGCATGCTGCTGCAATGCGGTACCAGCCGAATATGGCAAGGCTGTGTTTGTTGAGGTAGCCGACCATCCATTTTACGGCTATAATGGAGCTCACCCACGCGGTGAGGGTGCCGGCAATGATGGGGCCCCAGCCGATGTCGGTTATCATGGCGTGCCCATACTCGTAGGAATCATGCACTGTGGCTGCGCCCAAGGTAATGAGACCCAGCAGGAAACTGAACTCTACCGCGGCAGATACGCTCAGCCCTGCGCACAACCCGCCCAGCATGGTCATGAGGCTGCGGCTTACACCCGGGCACATGGCAATGCATTGCATGAACCCTACCTTGAGCGCCCCGCTGTAACTGAGCTCCTCCAGGCTTTTACCCCGGAACCCCTTGCCGCTCTTTTTGCGAGCTCGCACATATAAAAGGATGACAAGGCCGCCTAATGCCCACATGGTGGTGACGACCGGGGCATTGAAAAGATACTCCTTAATGTATTGGCTGAGCATGACCCCGATGACCGCTGCGGGTAAAAAACCGATAACCATGTTGAGAGCCAAACGCATGCCGACCGGTAGTTCTTGGGGGGCATTGGTATCCTTGCGGGTGCGCAACCATGTTGCCGTGTCTGTAAATATGGCTTTGACGCGTTGAAAATAAATGCCTAATACGGCAAGAATCGCTCCGCCTTGTATGCATATCTCAAAGGCTTTCTGGGCATCTCCATCGCTCAGCTGCAATAAATAGCGTGTGATGATGAGGTGCCCCGTTGAGCTGACCGGTAAGTACTCGGTGAGCCCCTCCACGATTCCCAGAATAATTGCTTCCCATATCGACATGACGCGCCTGTTTACATTATTTTAACAAAAAGGTCAATCACAAAACGAAAAAAAATGATATTAATCAGCAAAAATAAAAAAAAGGATTGAATCTGCACGGTAAATGTGGTAATTGTAGTGACGGATTTTAGTGTACTGACTTCTTTCTCCGTTTATGAAAAGTTTCAGAAAAAAAGCAACCGGGGGCTTTACCTTGGTGGAATTGTTGGTGGTGATTGCCATTATTGGTGTAATGTTGTCATTGGCTGCTAATGTGTTGCAGAATCCCGGTAAGGAGCGCAATGTGACCTCCGGTGTGCAGATTATGCAGAATATGATTCAGGAGGCTCGTGCAACGGCTATCGGTAATGATACCTGCGCTCGTGTGGTCATTGCCTGCGATGAGGATGATACCTCAAGAGATTCTATTCACTTGCGTTACGTAACTGTGCAGATGTATGTGCGAGACAAAAATGAAAACCGCAACTACGATGGCACGGATGTTGTGCGTCGGGGCGAATGGGTCTCCACTTCATCCGGTACTTTCCTGCCGGCCGGTGTCTATTTCTGCCCCACCTATAGCCGAGAGCTGCAGTGGATGGATAATGCCCGTGATACCCCGCTGGAGCAGGATACGGAGGCTCGCCTCTCCGGCCATGGCTTGGCCACGGTATACTACATTGAGTTTGATGAAAAGGGCCGTTTTGTAACCCCCGATACCAAGCCGGGAGAACCCAGCCGTGCCCGCCGTTTGGTGTTGATTGGCGGACACCGCAGCGACCGCAACGGCAATGTGGATGGCATTATCCCCTCCAAACTGGATAAGGATGGACACCCCGCCGAAGCTCGCGGCATTGTGTTGTGGCCCTCCGGTAATTTCAGTGTTATGAAGACACTGGAACAGGTATACGACCCGGAGGTGTTTGTGGCTGAGAAAAAAGCTAAGTCCAAGTCTCGCAAAGGGAAAAAGAACAACAAAAAGGACAAGAAGGATAAAGATAAGGACGACGCTAAAAAGAAGAAGTAATTGCGCTCAAAACGATTTTTATAGTTAAGGTATGAAAAGAAGAATGAAACGATGGAGCCACGGTGGGTTCACCCTTATGGAAACCCTGTTGGCCTTGGCTTTGGTTGCTACGTTGGTGTCTATTTTCTTGGTGGTGTTTGTTCCGGCTCGTGGCTTGGTTCACAAGTCTTTAGCCCAGCAGGATGCCGACCGCTTGGTGGGTGTGCTTAAGGCAGAAATGAAGACGATACGTGCAGACGAGCGTGCTACCGATAAATCCTCTGACGGTAAGTATGTGAACGGCTTTGACAAGGGCTTTTATTGGTTGCGTAAAACGCGCGAGCCCGATTCCGCCATTGTCATCTTCTCCTATCGTGAGGATTTGACCAAGGCCCCCGGGCCGGATGGCACGCGCCCCGCTATTCCCGCCAAGGAGAGCGTACCCGGCGAAACCTCTAACCTTGTGACCATTGCCTGCCCGATAGACGATAAAGTACACCGCAAGCATATTCGAGATGCTGTGGGGCCCGTTTATTTGGTGAGCATGACCCACCTTGAGTTCAAGAATGGAGAATGGAAGGAAAACTCTAAACCCGGTGTTGTGAGCGGTGCAGGGTCTCCTGAGGACTACATCAAGAACTGCGCTCAGCGAGAGGCCGGTGGTGCATGCATTTTCTACAGAGCAGATTTCTACATGCTCAATACGCCTAACCCCAATATCGTTAAAAATAAGAACTGGAAGAAGATGGGACGCCCCATTTTCTCTGCCACCATGTCATTCGGCCTTTCCTCCTGATATAGTCATTTTTATCATCTCTTAGTATGAAATCTTTTAAAGTCAAATATCAACGCGGTGGTTTCACCTTGATAGAGTTGCTCACCGCCATGGCTATTACGGCCATTTTGGTGTCTGTTATCATGCAGTTGACCATGCAGGGTATCTCCCTCTGGAAAAACGTGAATGATGACGTTAATACAACATCTACCGCACGCATTGCTCTGCAAACCATGGCAAAGGACTTGGAGTCCTTCCAAATGAAGCCCGGTGCCAATGATTATGAGTGGTTCAATGCCCGTAAAGACACGGAGAACGATGCCGCAGATGAGATTAAACAAAAGGGGCGTCGTGCCAAGAAAAACCGCAAGGGTAAGCCCGAGAAACTTTCCTACGTGCCGGATTCCGCTCGCTTTGTGTTCTTTACTTGCTCCCCGGACCGCAACCCGGCAGTTTCCAGCGATGAGTCCTCCCGTGCCGGCTACCGCTTGGATTTGGCCAGTGCCACAGACCGTGAGGGTGATCCCTACTTGGGCGATGTGAATGCCGTGGGATACCGTCTGGAGTATAAAGACCATATTCAGAACAAGGAGGCATCCGACAAAGAGCAGGGCGTTTACCCCGTGTTTGCTCTGTATCGTCACGTGGTGTCCCAACGCCGTACTTACGACTCCCTGTTGTGTCAGACCGACTTGTACCAAGCTTTCCGCAGTGAGTCTCTGGATGAAGAGCAGGACATCATCTGCGATAACGTGGTGGAGATGAACCTCTCTGTCAATATCGAGTACATGGAGTCCGGCCGCAAGGGGGCACAGAAGATGAGCGAAACGGTGACGGTTATTTCCTCTAATGGTCGCGGCCAAGAGGTGTCCGTAACGGGTGACTCCGTCATTGTGGGCGGCAAGGCTTATCCGAATGCTCGCTTGGTGTCTGCCCATATTTCCGTAACCGTATTGACGGAGGAAGGTGCAGCCTTGGTAGAGCGCATGCGCCAAGGCAAGGCTCGCCCGCCCAAGCCTGTGGATTTCTTTGCCCGTTATACACGCCAATTCTCTACGGCAGTTTCCCTGCCTCAGCCGTACTGATGCTGAGCCATGAGTTTTGAAATGCAACAAGATAAGCCTGATGGGGTGCTGCCGCAATCCATCAGGCTTTGGTGTGACCCCATCCCCCGCAGCGGGTATGAAAACATGGCGGCGGATGAACTGCTCAGCCGGCGCCCCGAGGCTTGGCTGCGCATATATGGTTGGGCAAAACCTGCCGTCAGCTTCGGCTACTTTGATTCTACCCCCGTAGCTGCTTCCATTTTCCCCGGGGATGATATTGAGTATATACGCCGTTGGACGGGTGGTGGTATAGTGGACCACCGCAAGGGCTACACCTACACGGTAACATTACCGGCTCAGGAGGGGGTGATGTACCCCCCCGCAGACCGTTTGTACAAGTGGATTCACGGGGCGTTGGCAGAGGCCCTCAAGGCGTGTGGGGTTGAATGCACCTTGCTTGTAGAGGATGCGCCGGATGGCGGGCGTGCCTGTTGGGCAAGCCCGGTTGCCAGTGATATTGTGGATGCCGCCGGTAACAAATTGGCCGGTGCAGGGCAGCGCAGATATCGTGGTGCCGTATTACACCAAGGCTTAATTCAGGAGTGTGAGCCTGCGGAGGGTTGGCCTCAATTGCTTGCTCGGGCTTTAGCCCCCCATGTGGATATAGTGGTGGGGGATGAGCCATACCCCGGCTTTGCTGATGATGTGCAAGAACTTTGCCGCACCAAATATTGCACGGCAGAGTGGAATGATGAGACGCACGGACGGCGCCGCCCCACCTGCTCATGAACCCCGCCTCCCCCAATTATCGCAGAAACGTGGCAGCCGTTATTATGGATGCCGGGGGGAATGTGCTGGTCGGTAAAAAAAAGCAAAGCTCACGCTTTATTCATTTTCCGCAGGGCGGTGTCAAAAAGAAGGAAACGTTTGAGGCTGCTCTTTGGCGAGAGATTACGGAGGAAACGGGCTTGCCGCTTGCAGGCCTGAAGATTGTGGCGCGTTTGGCCGGATTAAGCTATGATTACCGCCGCAAAAATCGTAAGAGAGAGAAATGGGCCGGGCAGGAGCAAACGTATTATTTGATTCGTTGTGAGGGGGTGTGCCCACCTGTGCCGGAGCCCTCCGGCTCAGAGTTCGGCGTGTTGGAGTGGGTGCCTGCTCAAACTTTAACACCTGAACTTTTTGTTTCTTTTAAACGCCCCGTGGTAGCGGAGGTTCTCAAAGCGTTTTTTCCGTCGGATATGAAAGACTGCGATGCTCATATACTCAGTTTGAATACTTTAACGCGTTACCGCTTTACTACGGATAGCAGCTTGTCCGATTTCTCCCCTGCCGACCGCGCTTTTTATGCCGGTGGTAAGGATGAAGCTTTATCACAAATGGCAGACTTGCAGGCACGTATATGCGCTGCCCAGCAACGGCTTACAGGCAAAAAAGTGCTAATTTTGTTATTTGATGCAGATAATTGTCAAGCCAAACGCCGCACAAATTGTTTACGGCGCATCAGCTCCTTGTTCGACCCGCTGTTAACACGTGTAGAAAAACCGCAGGATATGGCAACCATAACACGGGGGGGGCGTCATGTTCTGCCTGCGTTGACTCATTGTGTGCCGCCGGATGATGAAACGCTTATCGTTTCGGAGTCCGCCTATTCCATGTTTGCGACTCTGTCTGATACTCAACTGGATAATATTGCTACGTATGAGCAGTTAATGACAGATGATGCCATTACCGTGCTGAAGTTTTTCTTGCATATTACAGCGGAGCAACGTGCTAAAGTTGCCGATGATTATACAGAGTATCTTCAAACGGCTCAATCTGTATTACAAGCCACGGCCTCACCTGTGCCATGGCATATCATCCCCGCCGAAAAGAAATGGTACCGTGACTACGTGATAGCCTCTATCGTTGCTCAGACGCTCGAAAATCTTGCAGCCTCTGTGTAGTGTGAGATTTATTTGCAATATATCTTTTGAGAGCTCATATTAAAATGATTAGGCTATTTCATCGATTTCCGCTGAGCTCATTAGGTTTTTGATTTTCGGGGGGAAAGACTTTGGGTTACACGAGCTTTTTGTTGGTAGGCAGGGGGATTTTGCTTGACAAAACCATAAATTAGTGCTATAAGATGCTCCGTTACAGCCATGTTACAGGAATACTTTTCAGCTTTGATTCAGTTGGTCGCCGGGTTCGGTTTCGCCGGTATGATCATTGTGCTCAGTGTGATTTTCGGACGTCGAGCACGTTTGCGCCCTGCTCAAGACGTTCCGTATGAATGTGGTAACGTGCCCGAGGGTGATGGTGCACCGGCTTTCTTCTCCATTAAATACTATATGGTTGCCATTTTGTTCCTGGTGTTTGACTTGGAGGTGATTTTCCTGTATCCGTGGGCACTGGGTTTCAAGGATTTTGTCGTGAACAACGGTGCAGCTTTCGGCGCCATGACCGCCTTTATCGGTGTATTGATGGTGGCATATCTTTATGCCTTGGGCAAGGGTGTTATTGTGTGGCACCGTAACCCGAAACCCCGCGATTAATCCTGCGGGTGTCGCTTCGATATGAGTTAAGATTTTTATGGCGGCTTCCGGGTGAAGCCGCCTTTTTTCTGAAGGAGAAAAGCAGAATATGAGCACGGCACAAACACGTAGAGAGTACCTTGAGAGCGAGATGAAACAGCGTATCCTGATGCTGGATGGCGCACAGGGTACCATGATTCAAAAGCATTGCCTGCAGGAGAGCGACTACCGAGGCGAGCGATTTACAGACCGTACGCTTTATCCTCAAGATCTTAAAAATAATAATGATGTGCTTGTGCTTACCCGCCCGGATATTATCAGAGATATGTGCCGTCAATATCTCGATGCCGGGTCGGATATCATCAGCACTTGCACTTTTTCTGCCACCTGCATTGGGCAGCATGAGTTCTTTCACCGTGCAGGGGCCGCCAAGCATGACCAAGCTTATTATGAAAGAGTGTTGGCAGATGCACCCTTGGCTGCTTTGGTGAGGGAAATGAACTTAGCCGCATGCCGTATTGCCCGCGAGGCGGCGGATGCTGCAGAAGCCGTGGATGCGCGCCCCCGTTTGGTAGCGGGTTCCATTGGTCCCATGGCTGTAACGGCCTCCCTCTCTCCGGATGTGAATGACCCCGGGTTCCGTGCCGTTAATTTTGACCAGTTGCGCCGCGCCTACCGCGAGCAGGTGGTGGCTTTGGCAGATGGCGGGGTGGATATTCTGTTGCTCGAAACCATTTTCGATACGCTCAATGCCAAGGCGTGTCTGTATGCCATCTCAGAGCTGAGGGATGAACGTGAGTTACCCCCCGTAATGATTAGTTTTACCATTACGGACCGCGCCGGGCGTACCCTCAGCGGGCAAACGGTGGAGGCGTTTTGGCATTCTGTGCGGCATGCCAAGCCCCTTTCCATTGGTATCAACTGCGCCCTGGGAGCGGATTTGATGTTGCCTTTTGCTCAGGAACTCAGCGAGTTGGCAGATTGCGCCATCAGCATGTACCCTAATGCCGGGTTGCCGGATCCCCTCAGCCCGAGCGGCTATGCCCACTCTGCCGACCACATGGCCGGAATCCTTAAAGACTATGCGGAGCAAGGCTTGCTGAACTTTGTGGGCGGATGCTGTGGTACCACCCCCGAGTACATTGCAGCTATACGAGAGGCGGTGCAGGGGTATGCCCCACGTGTTATCCCCACCCGCGAGACGGATGGCACGCTGTATCTCTCCGGGTTGGAGCCGTGCCGTCACCACCGGCGGGAGGGTATCATGTTCATAGGCGAGCGGTGCAACGTGGCCGGCTCCCCCAAGTTTGCTCGCCTGATTCGGGAGGGTAACTATGAAGAAGCACTCGAAATTGCCCGTGCTCAGGTACAAAAGGGGGCGCGCGTGTTGGATTTTTGCTTTGACGACGGCATGATTGAAGGCCCCGCTGCCATGACTCGGTTCCTGAACCTGGTAGCGGCAGAGCCGGATATTGCACGTGTGCCCTGCATGATTGACTCCTCTAAGTGGGAGGTGATTGAAGCCGGCCTGCAATGTGTACAGGGTAAAGGTATTGTCAACTCTATTTCTTTAAAGAACGGCGAGGCAGAGTTTTTGCGCCAAGCTCGTATCATACGCCGTTACGGTGCAGCCGTGGTGGTGATGGGCTTTGATGAAAACGGCCAGGCCTGTGCTTATGATGACCGTGTGTCTATTGCTCACCGTGCGTATGAGCTGCTGACGCAACAGGTGGGGTTCCCGGCAGAGGATATCATTTTTGACCCCAACGTGTTAACCGTAGGTACCGGCATTGCCGAGCACGCTAACCATGCGCTGCATTTCTTCCGTGCTGCGGCAGAGATTACTCGTTGTCATCCGCTTTGTCATATCTCGGGTGGTATCTCCAATGTATCCTTCTCGTTCCGTGGTAACAACCCGGTAAGAGAAGCCATGCACAGTGCATTCTTGCACCACGCTGCCTTGGGGGGCTTAGATTTATGCATTGTCAATGCTGCCTTAATGACAAATTATGATACCATACCTGCTCACCGCCGTAAGTTGGTGGAAGAGGTATTGCTCAACAGCGCGGAGGATGCTACCGAGTGTCTGATTGCCTATGCTCAGGAGCTTGCGGAAGCCAAGGCCGCGCTAAAAGCAGCGGGGGCAGGTGCCCCTGCGCCGGTTGCCAAGAAAATGGCAGATTGGCGTTCTCTTACCGTGCAAGAGCGTTTGGCTCATGCTTTGGTAAATGGTATTACTGAGCATATTGAGGCCGACACGCAGGAAGCATTGGGCGTATGCGGCTCCCCCTTGCAAGTGATTGAAGGCCCCCTTATGGATGGCATGAAACAGGTGGGCGAGCTGTTTGGTAGCGGTAAAATGTTCTTGCCTCAGGTAGTAAAGAGTGCTCGCGTGATGAAGCAAAGTGTGGCAGTGCTCACTCCCTTGTTGGAGTCTGCTCAGACCGGACAAAAAACGGCTGCCACCGTAGTGTTGGCAACGGTTAAGGGAGATGTGCATGACATCGGTAAAAATATTGTAAGTGTGGTGCTTTCCTGCAACGGTTTCCGTGTGGTAGATTTGGGGGTAATGGTGCCTAAGGAGCAAATCATAGAATGCGCCCTGCGTGAAAAGGCGGATTTGGTGGCTCTCTCGGGGCTGATTACGCCGTCTTTGGATGAAATGGCTGCCGTGGCCGCCGCCATGCAAGCAGCGGGTATGAATACCCCGCTGTTGGTGGGGGGGGCCACCACAAGCCCGCTGCATACGGCTCTTAAATTAGCACCCCATTATCCGGACGGTGTTGTTGTACAAACGGCAGATGCCTCCACAATAGTACCCGTTGCAACGGCTCTCATCGGTAGTGCTAAGGGGGCATTTATTGCAGAATATAAAGCAGAGCAGGCTCGTTTATGCGCAGGCTTTGAACAAAAAGAAATTCCGCTGTACAGTTTGGAGGAGGCCCGCACCCGCGCTTTGCATGCGCCCGCTGCTCAACCGCTCCCGCAGCGCACGGGTGTGTTCACCGTAGGTGTGCCTGCCGGGTGTTTTTGCCTCCACCCGCAACCGGATTTCCCCCTTACATGGCAGCAGTTGCTTGATAAGGCGGACTGGAGCATTACCCTGCGTACCTTCGGTATGCATGCTGCACGTACGGAGGAGAAAAAGCAGGAGGCCACTAAATTGCGTGCTGATGCAGAGGCTATTCTGAAACGAGCCTTAGCAGAGAACCGCATCCAAGCCCGATCATGTTTCGGTATATGGCCGGCCGCTCGCTGTGGGGATGATATTGAGGTGCAGGGCGGTACGGTGTTGCACAGCCTTCGTCAGCAGAAAATCTCCGATAAACCTCGCGTGGCTTTGGCTGATTTTGTGGCTGAGCAAAATGGTTATGTGGGTGCCATGCAAATGGCTATCACCGGTGCAGATGAGTGGAGCGCAGAGCTCAATGCCGCTAACGACCCCTACAACGCGCTGTTAATCGCAGCCGTGGCCAATATGCTCGCAGAGGCCTTAGCTGAGTGCACTCAGGATTGTGCAGAACAAGTTTGGCCCGTTGCCGGCTCTGCCATGGTTCGCCCGGCATGCGGCTACCCCTCCCAGCCGGACCATCAAGAGAAACGCACGGTGTTCTCCTTGCTGAATGCAACCGCACTTACCGGTACCACGCTTACAGAAACGTGCATGATGCAGCCGTCTTCCGCCATCTGTGCGCTTATCTTCAATCACCCCGAGGCTCGTTACTTTGCCGTTGGCCCCATTGGAGAGGACCAACGCGCCGATTATGAATCCCGCTCCGGGCATAAGTTGACATGCTAAATAAGTAAATTCGAGTCATGATGTAAAATGGCATAACGAAGTACATGTCTTAAGGTTCAAGAGTGTATGATTTCACCTCCAGAAATCGGCCTCGTTATGTACGCCTTTCAGGTTCACATAACGAGTGCGGAGTAGGTTGCTATCCCGATGTCCTGTTTCATATTGTAATTCTGCGTAGTTACGGAAGTGTTTCAGATGATAACTGGCATAGGTGTGTCGTAATACATCCGGTTGCCAATGCTGAAACCCAGCTTGTTTTCTAAGGTTTCTCCAGTGTTTTAACCATTGTGTCGGACATATTTGACCGACTGCTTTGCAACTGCTGAGTAATTTTTCTAAAGATGGGTAAATGGTAACCATTCTTGCACCACCGGTTTTACTGTGTTGTGGTAATATGCAGATGCTTTTATTCTCTAAATCAATATCTTCCCAGTTTAATCTAGATACTTCATTAGGTCGAATTCCTGCATACATCATCATTCCGACAGCTGCTAAGCATTTGCCATTATGATATTCTTTTGCGCTGTGTAACAATTGCTCGATTTCACTTGTTGATAATATTTCTATTGTTTTTTCTCGTAATTTGGGAATATCTACGTTTTTTATTGGATTTTCATCACACCAGCCACGCTTGATTGCTGTGCTGAATACTCCACTTAATATTCTTCTTGCTTTTACCTTCTGACAGGGGGTATCAAAGGCTTCTTCCAAATAGCGAGCGCACTCTTCGCTTTTCAAGCTGCGCATCTTTCTTTCCGCTAGGTTCTTGCAGCGTTTTAAAAATCTCGTTGTTATATATCGAAAATCTTGTTTGGTTCTGTTTCGACAGTCTTTTCTGGCTGCAAGAGCTGCCTCAACTGCTTTCTTAAATGTAACTGTATTTTCCTGTCGTTTTAATTCTTCCTCTCCCGTGTGTATACATTTCATCGTTCGTTGAATTTGTCCTCTACCTGCTGCTAATGCTGTTTTTGCAATCAGTGCTGCCTCAATTATATCTATCCCCGTGCTGTTGAGTATTTCTATAGCAGCCTGTTCCTTTTTTGTTACATCGGTATGTTTGTGCGTATTCATAATCCGTAAGTCAAGCAGAAAATAGCAATGATTTCAAAATCTTTTACTCAACCGCAGGCTCTTTTCATGAAAACATGACTACAATTTCAACTCGCTAATATCCATGTGTTTTGGTAGGGTGTAATACGGCTTA
Organism: Akkermansiaceae bacterium; assembly: GCA_015062045.1. Lineage (GTDB taxonomy): Bacteria > Verrucomicrobiota > Verrucomicrobiia > Verrucomicrobiales > Akkermansiaceae > Akkermansia. Next base: position 44,890 of record SUVJ01000002.1, on the reverse strand, counting down.
TGAAAGCGTATATAGATTTTGTATTAATCGTAGTTTTATTTAAAATCTAAAAAATTAATTATTATGACTGATAATAAATCTGAAAATAATATTCAACGCAATGCGGCTATATCACCCCTTAAGCGCTCTAAAAAAAGAATCGTTATATGGGCCAGTGCATGTGTTGTCCCATTGGCAATTTTTTCCTCAGCTCTATTAATACAGCATTCTTGTTTTACGGAAGCTGAGAAATTACAAACATTACAAATAGAATCTCTGAAACAGCAAATTGCAGAAAAAATACAAGATAATTCTATCCTTCTCGGTAAGTGTGATGAATTGAATATTGAAGTTTCCAATCAACGCGCCATTGTAGAATCCAAAAATGGAGAAATAACAGAAAAACAAAATCTCATAGATGAATTATATGAGAAAATTTCTGAAAAGGAAAATCAACTTGAAAAGTTAGCACCTATGGCTGAGTTAGGTGCAGAGATTACTGCTGAAAGAGAAAAACAAGAAAGACTAAAGAAAGAGGAAAAAGCGAAGCAAGAACGTCTTGCTGCTGAAAGAAAAGCTCAATTGCTATCAGCTAAAGGAAAAGCCCGAACCGAACTTGCTAATAGAGGCATCCCTCCATCAGCTTATGGTAGAGAATTAACTTATGCTGTAAAAGAAAAAAATCATAGTTTGCTTCGCCTTTTGCTCGATGCAGAGGTTAACAGAAATCAATGTGATGATTCAATTTTAAGCACTGCCGTTAATAATGGTGATACCGAATCAGTAAAATTGTTGTTAGAATCATCATTAAAAATTGATGTGAATAGACATTTTGCTTTGAATATTGCTGCTGCTAGAGGTCATGCGGAAATTGTTCGTCTACTTTTGGCTGCTCCAGGGGTGGATGTAAATCTTTCAGATACTATGAGTAACTTTATTGCCTCTTCTGCTCCTCAAGTTGCTGCGTATCCTCCCTTGTGCTGCGCTGCGGCTCGTGGCCATGCCGAGTGTGTTCGTATACTGCTTGCTGATTCGAGAGTTAGTGTTAATAAAAGTAATATGAATAATACCGCTTTAAGTTTAGCTGTTTCAAATGGTCATACGGAGTGTGTTCGTGAATTATTGTCATCTCCTTCTATAAATGTAAATGCAGGGATGCCTCTGTTATGTGCGGCTGCAAATGGAAGGAATGAATGCATCCAATTATTGGTCGCGCAATCGGGTATTGATGTTAATATCTCTTCTTATGATGGAAACACTGCTCTATTCCTCGCTGCCCAAAATGGTCATGTTGAGTGTGTCAAAACACTTCTGTCTGTTCCCGGCGTTTCTGTAAATAGAGTAAATAGTGATGGGGAAAAACCTCTTGATGTGGCAAGGGGAGAATGTGCCAACTTGTTGAAGAATGCCGTTAAAAAATAAAAGAGTAAATAGATAACTTTAATATAAGAATATGAATAAAAACTTTGTTCGTCAATTTTGTGTTATCTCGAGTTGCTTCTTTTTGATTTCTTGTGAATCTCAAGAAGAAAAGAGACTAGCAATGGAAGAATTTGCTTCTCTTTCCGAAGAAGAAAAGGAGAAGCGATTAGCAAAAAAGGAGTTAGCTGAATTAGGTATATCTGTTTTGCAGTATGATGAGCAATTGCTTACATCTGCCAGCAAGGGTAGTATTAAAAGAGTTAATTTATTGTTGGCAGCCGGAGCTGATGCTAACGCAAAAGATATGCACGGTAATACGGCAATCATGGCGGCGTCTGCTGAAGGAAATACTGAAATTGTTGAAAATCTATTAAAAAAAGGAGGTAACCTTGGCGCTGAAAATGATAAAGGTAAGAACGCTTTGTTTTTTGCCGTTGAAAATGCTAGAACAGAGATGGTAAAATTTTTATTAACTAAAAACGTTAATATTGATGAAAAAGACTCAAACGGAAATACTGTATTGCACTACGCAATAAGTAGAAATAATTTACGAATAGCAAAATTATTGATACAGACTAATGCAATGCCAAATGTTAAAAATTGTGAGGGTGTTACTCCTTTGTATTTGGCAACAAGAGATAACAATGATGAGGCTATTGCGTTGTTGGAGAATGCCGGTGCTACGTTAGGTGCTCCCGACGAAGTATTAGAATTGGCTGTTCGTCAGAATAATGTCAATTTGGCAAGGAAGTTTTTTGAAGCAAGTTCGGTCTCTACAAACCCGGCTAAGGGGGGAGAATTATTAAAGCTTGCCTCTTCTTCAGAAATGAGAGCGCTGTTGAAAGATGCAGGATGCATAGAGATTATCTCAACTGATGAGGCTGTTCAACTTCTTTTGCGCTATGAGATTATAGATCCGTATGCTGCTGGGGTGGTACGCGAGAGAATCAACTTTGCGCAAAGTGAAGCTGCATTCAAAATTAATCCGTATGAAAACTATATTGATGATTCGTATAGAAAGGAATCTGAACAGTTTTTATATAATTACAAATTGTGTAAAGATGGCCAGAAAAAAATAAAAGATTATGATTTTGTTCTAAGTATATATTTTTTGTGGCATGATAAAGGGGATTGCAAAAAACATTTACCGTTAGAGTGTATTATGGCTTTTATTGCTGCCGGTTCTTCAAATAATGGAGCGATATCAGGTAAATACGATGGAAAATGGAATTCTCTGGATTACGCTGCGTGGCACGGACACTCACAAATTGTACAGGCTCTATTAAATGCAGGGGTTAAATCTAAGAACTTATTGCAAAAAGCTGTAATTAGTAATGATGTCGCAACTGTAGAAGTTTTGCTCAATGTACCAGGCATAGACGTGAATGAAGGGGACAAATTGAGATACGGAATGCAAAACAGTATAACACCTTTGGAGGCTGCAGCTCAGAGAGGATATCTTGAGATAGTTAAATTGTTATTAACTGTACCTGAAATAGACGTTAATAAAGGTATTAGTGGTATATATATTGGTCAAAATGGGACACCTTTGAAATGGGCCGCCGAGAATGGGCATATTGAAGTTGTTAAGGCATTATTAGAGGTTCCTGAAATCGATGTTAATAAAAGTACAGGAGAGGAGACTCCCTTGTCCGTAGCAAAAGAGAAAGGACATGTTGAGATAGTTAAATTGTTGAAAGTTGCTGGAGCTAAATGAAGTCCTGCATGATGCAACCCACCTCTGCCATCTGTGCGCTTGTCTTCAATCACCCCGAGGCTCGCTACTTTGCCGTAGGCCCCATCGGCGATGACCAACGCGCCGATTATGCATCCCGCTCCGGGCATAAGTTGACGGTTTAACGCTGACGGCGTGATGATTAAGCGCACGAAACGGTGAAAATCACCCTGTTTCGTGCGCTTTTTGCTTGCAATGTTCTACAGGAACAGGTAGAATAAGTGCGTACCGATAGTACTACACTTTTATTATGAAACCTACACTTCTTGTTCTCGCAGCAGGTATGGGCAGCCGTTACGGTGGCCTTAAGCAGCTGGACCCCATGGGGCCCAATGGTGAAGTTATTCTTGATTACTCCGTGTATGATGCCATTCGTGCCGGTTTCGGTAAGGTGGTGTTCATCATCCGCAAGGATTTTGAGGAGGCCTTTAAGAGCCAGGTCGGTGCTCGCTTTGCCGACAAGATTGAGGTAGACTACGCATTCCAGTGCTTGGATGACCTGCCCGAGGGGTACAGCGTGCCGGAGGGTCGTGTAAAACCCTGGGGAACGGCACACGCTTTGCTTGCCGCCCGCAATGTTGTTAAGGAGCCGTTCGGCGTGGTGAATGCCGATGACTTCTACGGTGCAGATGCTTTTGTGAAGGCTGCCGAGTTCCTGACCGCTGAGCAGGGCTGCCCCTGCAAGGAGCACTACGGCATGATTGGCTATCCCCTCAAGAACACCCTCAGCGACCACGGTGATGTAAACCGCGGTATCTGTGGTATTAAGGATGGCTACTTGGACAGCGTGGAAGAGTACACCAAGATTAAGATGGAGGAAGACGGCGTTTGCCGTGGCGATAGCCTCTCCGGTGAGCGTAAGCCCGTTGACCCCGAGGAGCTTGTTTCCATGAACTTCTGGGTATTCCCCGCCAGCTTCATTTCCCGCATTCAGGCGCACTTCACTCACTTCATGGCTGAGCACGGTGCAGAGCTGAAGAGCGAGTGCTACATACCCACTGTTGTGGATGAACTGATTCACAACGGCAAGGCGGATTGCAGCGTTATCAAGACTACCGCTAACTGGTTGGGTGTTACCTACCCGAGCGATAAACCCGCTGTGGTAGAGAGCATTGCCAAGCTGGTAGAGGATGGTGTGTATCCCGCCAAACTCGGTTAATTTTTGGGAGATTATGTACGATATCAAATCCATATCCGGCCTGTTTGACCTCCGTGGCGACTTTGTCTGCGGGGCTCCTTACGGCTCCGGTCATATTAATGACACTTTCCGTGTTATCGTAGACCAGGCAGGTCTGCGTGTAAGCTACATCTTACAGCGCATTAACAGCAACGTATTCAAGCAACCCATCCCGCTCATGGAAAACGTGAAGCGTGTTACGGATGAAGCTCTGCGCGTGCTGTTGGAGGAGGGCTGCAAAGAGGCCTACCGCCGCACCCTCACCATCGTAAACGCTAAGGATGGCAAGCCTTACGCTCAGGATGCAGACGGCAATGTATGGCGTGTATACCCCTTCATTGACCGAGCCCGCACCTACGACATGATTGAGAACCCGGGCCAGTGCATTGAGGTGGCTCGTGCCTTTGGTAACTTCCAGAAACTGGGTGCCAATCTTCCCGGCGCTCCGCTCTTTGAAACCATCCCCGATTTCCATAACACCACCAAGCGCTTCAAGAACTTCCAAGCCGCTTTGGCTGCAGATGCTTGCGGGCGTGCTGCCGGCGTGCAAAAGGAGATTGATTGGTTCCTCTCTCGCGAGGCAGATTGCCACAAGGTTGTAAACTACCTTGCCAGTGGCGAGCTGCCCCTGCGTGTTACCCACAACGACACCAAGCTCAACAACGTGATGCTTGATGACGTAACGGGCGAGGGCATTTGCGTGATTGACTTGGATACCACCATGCCGGGCTCCTCCCTGTATGACTTTGGTGACATGATTCGCACCTCCACATCCCCCGCTGCAGAGGATGAGAAGAATACCTCCCTTGTTACCATGCGCATGGAGTACTTTGAGGCTCTTGCCAAGGGTTACTGCGAGGCTGCAACCTTCCTTACCCCGCTGGAGAAAGAGCTGCTTCCGTTCTCCGGTAAGCTGCTTACCATGGAGTGCGGTATGCGTTTCCTTACTGACTATCTGGAGGGTGACACCTACTTCAAGATCAAGCGCCCTGAGCACAACTTGGACCGCTGCCGCACCCAGATTGCCCTCGTTGAATCCATCGAGGCTCAAATGGATGCCATGATGAAAGTGGTGGAAAAATACTGATTTATCTTACCTCATTACTGAACACAAAAAGCCTCGTCGGTATTTCCGGCGAGGCTTTTTGTGTTCTGAATAAATCATAAATAAGCCCGCTGCTTTGGGGGCAAGCAGCGGGCGACGGGGGAGAAAATGCAGGAGGGTATTAGTAAACGTCTTTCTGGTAACGTTTGGCTGCTTTCATATCCTTAAGGTATTCGGCAGCCTCTTCCTCCGTGCGGTTGCCGTGGGTGGAGATGATGGAGAGCAGGGCTTTCTCCACATCTTTAGCCATGCGGTTGGCATCTCCGCACATGTAGACGGCGGCGCCGTTTTCCAACCATTGCCAAATCTCTGCGCTGGCTTCTTCCATGAGGTTTTGCACGTAGATCTTGTGAGCTTGGTCGCGGCTCCATGCAACGGAGAGACGGAGTTTGCCGCTTTCTACAAGCGGGGCGATTTCGTCCTCATAGCAGCCATCTGTAGCCTTGTAGGGGTTGCCGAAGAAGAGCCAGTTTGCGCCGGGAGCGTTGTCTGCCATGCGCTGCTGCCAGAAGGCACGGAACGGCGCAATGCCGGTGCCGGGGCCCACCATGATGATGGGGGTGTTGCCGTCCTCGGGCAGGCGGAAGTTTTTGTTGCTGTGAACAAATACCTTCACTTTGTCACCGGCCTTGAGGCGATCTGCCATGTAGGTGGAGCATACGCCACCGCGTTGGCGCTCCTGAGCGGTGTAACGAACGGCACCCACGCAAAGGGAAACTTGGCCGGGTACGGCATCCGGGCTGCTGGCAATGGAGTACAGACGCGGGGTAAGTTTGCCGAGAATAGCAACAAAAGCGGCTGCGTTTTCAAACTTGGCTGTGGTGTCGGCATCTTGTGCTACATCGAGCAGGTCTCGCCCCCAGCAGTAGTCTTTAAGGGCATCCTTATCTGCAAGAATAGCGGTTAGTTTTTCGCTGTTGGCCACGGCGTTCCACTTGGTGAGGTTGCCTTTTTTGAGGGAGGTGATATCGTATGCGTTGATGAGGGCCTCTCTCAGGGGGGCGGTGGTGCCATCCGGCATGGGGACGGACTCTGCGGCATCCAAGCCGAGGGCGTCGATGAGGGCATCCACCAAGACGGGGTCGTTGCAGGGGAATACACCCAAGGCATCACCCGTAACATAGGTGAGTCCGGAGTCTCCGAGGTTGTAGTCTATATGGATAGTCTCCTTTGCACTGCCGGGTTTGGTGACGGGGCGAACACCCTGCACAGTAGCAGGATACGGGTTTTTCATGCTGTACGGTTCCATAATGTTTTATATTTTTGAAATTAATCTGTTCGATTGAAAGTCTATCTATTTGGGGGATTTTGTCAAGCTAAATCCGATAAAATTGGTGGAGATTGTTAATTTCTTCCGATGTACATATTGAATTTAACGGAGGATTTAACATTGACGCGGGGTTGGTAGGTGCGTAGGGCGATTTTGCCTTCTTTTTTAGTGTATTTTTGCACATATACGGCTGTTACCTTTGCGGAGTCTGCGTGGTATTCTGCATCAATCAGGTTGCTTTTGAGATGGTAGCCTTCGTCGTCGCAGATGATGATTTCAGGCACTTTTTCCGCATCTGTATAGGTGACACGCAGGATGAGTTCATCCGGGGCGGCTGCGGATCGCTCCAGTGGTTCAATTTCTACTTGGTGTCCGGCAATGGTGCAAGTGGTTTTTTGTGTGGTGCTGAAGGTGGGAGCTTCATGCTTCTGCACGCCGGGGGTTACGGGGAGCTCGAGCGTGGTGTCGAAGTTGAGGGTGTCCCCGGCCGGCAGTTGGGTGAAGTCATATACCATAATGTGGCAGTGAGCGTCTTTAGAATCGAAGCATAACTCCCAATCACGGAACTTACCCGTCATTTTGTTACCTGCGCCATCCGTGGCTTCCAGGTCCGGCATGGGGGCTTCCTCGTGGGTCCACAGTGTGGCTCCTTTGGAGGGTGTAACGTGCAGTCGAACCGTGCAGCGCACGGCGGGGGCGGTCCCCGGTTGCTCCGTAACATTGTACAGGCATTCTATGCTTTGTGGGGATATTTTGATGGTGGGCGGTGTATCTGCTGCGTGTAATGCTGCGGGAGTAAGCAGTAGACTGTACAGAATGTTGCGTAACATGAGTCTATTGTGATACGTTTTCTTGTGCTGCGGGCGGTATAGTGACCCCGCTGAGGGTTACATCAAAATTCACCGGAAGTTTGATGGCCTTTGTCTCTGTGCAGGTGGAGATTTCCAGCAGCGGGGCGGGTAGAGCATCTACCAGCACAAAGGTGGTGGTTTTGGTGGTGTCATCTTGAGAAACGGTTGTGCTGAAGTCTATCTCCTGCACAAAGGCTTCTGCGGATTCCGGCCCCCATTGTCGGGCAATCTGCATAATGGTGATGTTGGCGGGGTATTGCAGGGATATTTCTGCACGGCGCAGGCGTTCATCTTCTTTGTTGCTTTTATCTGCGTTGGTTGCAGCCGGGGTAATGTTAAAGGTGCTGTCGTTGATTTGGACGGAGGAGGGGGCGAGGGCATCCGCCTTAATGTTGGAGTGTTTGGCAACATTTTTTGCCAGAGAAATATCCAGCTCCCCGCTGAGTTTGATTTTGCTGCCGCCGGGGCGCTTTTTATAGGTGAACTTGGCGTAGGTTTTGCCGTCCTCTGTATAGAGGCGTGCTGTAGAGGGGGTGTATTTGCAGCCTTTGTCGTCTGTTAGGGTGATGGTGGAGCCCAGGTGCTCTGTCTCAATCATGGTGACATCAGCAGCCGGTGTGAGTTCGAATTTAACGCCGAAGCCGGGTTTATCCGTAGAATCATGAGGCCTGAACTCAGAACGACAGGAGTGCAGTTGAACCGATACCTCTGTTTGCGCAAAAGCGAGACCTGCTGTAATCAGTAGGCCGACTGTGCTCAAATATACGTGTGGCAGAAGCTTGTTCATACCAATAAAGCATTGCTTTAGGTTTTTATATGAAATTTTATGAGCGTTTGCAAGCAAAAAAGCGTGTCAATACGGCGTTATGGCCGGATTACAGGCTTGATTATGCCTTTTGCATATACTATAATACGCCTGTTTTTATGAGCACCATTACACAATACGCCAATCAGTACGTGCTGGATCTTGTAGCATATCAACCCGGCAAACCTATTGAAGAGACAGCCCGAGAATTAGGGCTGAATGCGTCTGATATTGTTAAATTGGCATCCAATGAGAACTCCCTTGGGCCGTCTCCCAAGGCGGTGCAAGCCATGCAACAGGCTGCCATGGGGGCTCATATTTACCCGGATGGTGCCTCTTTCGCCCTGAGAAGTAAGTTGGCCGGCATCTTCGGGGTGGCGTTTAATCAAACGGTAGTAGGTAGCGGTAGCAGTGAAATTATTGAGTTGCTGTGCCATGCCTGTTTGCATGAGGGGATTGAGCTGATGGCTGCCAAGCACAGTTTCTCCATGTACCCCATTATGAGTAAGCTGTTTGGTGCAAAGTATGTGGAGGTGGAGAACAAGGCGGATTGGAGCCATGACCTGATGGCAATGCTCAAAGCCATTACCTCGCAAACGCGCCTCATCTTTATTACTAATCCCACGAACCCGGTGGGTACCATGGTGTTTCAGGAAGAGATGGATGCCTTTATGGCTCAAGTGCCTGAACATGTGATTGTTGCTTTTGATGAGGCCTACATTGACTTTGCTGAGCAAAAGCCGGATACACTTAAGTATGTTAAGCAGGGTAAAAATGTGATTTTGTTGCGCACCTTCTCCAAGGCATACGGCTTGGCCGGTTTACGCGCCGGTTATGGTATCACCACGCCCGAGATTGCAGATTTGCTCAATAAAGCACGTACTCCCTTTAACATGAACCTGATGGCGCAGGCTGCCACTGTGGCTGCTTTGGATGATAAGGAGCATCTGGAGGCCTCAGTGCGCATGGTTGCAGAGGGTAAAAAGCAATTTTACTCCGCTTTCGAGCAATGGGGTATAGAGTACATCCCCTCCTACGGTAACTTTATTCTCGTTAAAACAGGACGCGGTAGGGAGGTCTTTAACGCCTGCCTCGCCAAGGGTGTCATCCTGCGCCACATGGATGGCTACGGCCTCCCCGAATACATTCGCATTACCGTGGGTAATGAGCGAGAGAATGCTCGCTGCTTAGAGGTGTTGCAGGAGGTGCTGGGTAAGTACTTTATATGATAATATTCTGTTTATAATTTCTAGAAGTATATGATTAATAAAATTAAATTAGGTATACTGAATAGTTTGTCATATATAAGATGTATATTTTTGCGTCTTCGAGGAGTTTCTGTAGGTGCTGGGTGTAGAATATTAGGAACTCCTGTAATATCTATCAGAAAAGGAGGCTCCATTATTTTAGGAGAGGATGTTACTCTGATTTCAAATGTACGTTATAATCCTCTGGTAGAAAAGCCTATTTTTTTCAAGACTTTGAATCCGGAAGCCGTTATACACTTAGAAAATCATTCCGGAGTCAGTGGCTGTTCAATTATAACTGACAATAAGGTTTCTATTGGAGAATATACGATTGTTGGACCCAACACTTTGATTATGGATGTAATGGGACATGAGTATTCCCCCGAAACTGGTTGGCGCGGGAAGGGTATAGGCCCTTCTCTATCAATTCAAATTGGAAGAAAATGTTATATAGGAACACGTTGTATCGTTATGACCGGTGTTACTATTGGTGACAATTGTGTGGTTGCAGCAGGATGTGTTGTTGATAAAAGTATTCCCTCCGGTCACATGGCTATAGGAAATCCCATGGTTATAAAACCTCTTCCCAAAATGCTCGGCGGAGTGCGTAAACAAAGTACGTCAAAAAAATTATCTTCCTAAACTATATTTATCATTATCTGACTGTATAAGGGAAAAAACTTGATATTCGAAGCGCAACTGTGCTAATATAACCGTGTTGCGATAATTAAGGTGTAGTTTCCGTTTATCGCTTTAGGTATTTCCAGACAAACAATAATACAATTAAAGTAATATATGATTACCTTGGATGAGTTTATTAAAGGTGTTGCTGATCAGTTTGAAGATACAGATCCTTCAGAAATTAAAGCCGATACCTGTTACCATGAGCTTGAAGAATGGTCATCTCTTGTAGCTATGACGTTAGTCGCATATGTAAAAATAGAATTTAATCAAACATTGAGTGGTGCTGATATCCAAAAAGCGAGGACATTTGAGGACTTGTATAAAATTATTTGTTCAAAATAAATGAAATCTGATTATTCACCGTTTTCTCTCTCCCAAAAAACAATTTTAGTTACAGGCTCTTCCTCAGGAATAGGCAAAGGGATAGCTGTGGTTTGTGCTAAAATGGGAGCAACCGTTATATTGAACGGAAGAAACACGGAGAGATTACGAGAAACTTATTCTCTTCTTCCTGAAGGTAATCATCAAATTGTAGCTGCTGATTTGGCTAATTCTGACGAAGTTAATCAGATGATAGCATTACTACCGCCCCTAGATGGCGTTGTTCATTGTGCCGGTATTGGACATCGAAAAGTTTGTAAATTAATAGATGAAATAGACATAGACACTGTAATTAATTCTAACTTTAAGATGACGGTCTTGCTGCAAAGTAAGCTTATGCAGATGAAGAAAATAAAAAGGGCTGCATCAATAGTCTTTATTTCATCACGTGCAGCTAAGTCTCCGAGTATAGGAAACGCGGTATATAGTGCTTCTAAAGGGGCGATTAATTCGTATGCCAGGTGTTTAGCCCTCGAACTTGCGTCTCGACAAGTGAGAGTCAATTGTGTATGCCCAGCAATGGTATGGAGTGAACTTATTTTTCAAGAGGGGATAACTCATGATGATATGCTCATTGCACAGTCAAAATATCCTTTAAAGCGTTTTGGTACTCCCGAAGATGTAGCACATTTGGTAGTATATATGTTATCTGATGCATCATTATGGATGACGGGAAGTTTTATTGAAATTACAGGAGGAGAAAACATTATTCAACATTAGTACGATAGATGAAAACTTTTATAAAAGCAATTTCATATTACTTACCGAAAAGAATTCAGACTAATGATGCGTTGGTAAGTAAGTTCCCGGAATGGAATGCTGCGAAAGTATCAGAAAAGGTGGGTGTAAATTCTCGTCACATATCCGCCTCGGATGAGACGGCTGGAGATATGGCTGAAAAGGCCGCTCGTAAACTGTTTTTCGAGTACAACATTAACCCTGAAGATATTGATTTTATCTTGTTCTGTACTCAGAGTCCCGATTATTTTCTCCCTTCCACCTCATGTGTTTTACAAAATAGATTAGGCCTTAAAACAACTTGCGGTGCATTTGATTTTAACTTAGGCTGTTCTGGTGCTGTATACGGATTGGCCATTGCAAAAGGGATGATTACTTCTCGAGTAGCACGAAATGTTTTACTTTTGACGGCTGAGACATATACAAAATATTTGCATCCTTCCGACAAAAGTAATCAATCGATTTTTGGAGATGGTGCGGCAGCTTGCCTGATATCGTATGACGGTTTGTTTGAAATTGGTGAGTTTGTCCTCGGAACTGATGGTTCCGGTGCGGAAAATTTAATTCTTCGTTCGGGAGCTGCTCGCTGCAAACAAAGCACAGGCTTTTCGGAGATGGATGAGAATGGCTACACTCGTTGGGACGATTATTTGTACATGAATGGTAATGCTATATTTAATTTTACATTATCAACAGTACCTCATTTAGTTTCAGAAACCTTATTAGTTAATTCTTTATCAAAGGAAGAGGTTGATTATTTTGTTTTCCATCAGGCTAATAAGTTCATGCTTGATTCTATTCGTAAAGTATGCAAAATACCTGAAACTCGATTCTATAATAGTATAGAACATACAGGGAATACTGTATCTTCTACAGTCCTTATAGCTTTAAAGGATGCTATCCAAGCCAATTTGATAACACCGGGCATGAAAATTATGTTGGCTGGTTTTGGTGTTGGCCTTTCCTACGGAGCATGTATACTTAGATAAAATTATAAGCATCGTTTAGAATTTAAGGTATAAATTAAAGAGTTTCTGATGTGTTTCGTGACTGATTACAGGGGGCATTATCAGTTGGGATTGCTCTCCTACACCAGTAGTTTCAGACCGAATATTGGTGTGCCTCGTATCATATTGTCAGATTCAAGGATTATTATTACACTGATCCTAAAAAGATACTATAGATTCATAGCCTCTTTTAAAATTGGGAGGATACATGTAAGTTTACCACAATTAGCTAGAAAATGGATTGACATCAAGGGTGCAGAATGATATAAGAGTTACGCATGTTAGTATACACAAGAAAAGGGGGTAAATTGATTTCCAAAGTGTTATGTCGAAAGTTTGGTGCTACTTTAGTATAAATTACCACATAAAGTAAAAATAGGTACGTATATATTTTACAAAATTAGCAGAAACATGAATATCGTAAAAAATATAGAGAATGTAAACACAACAACATTGGATGCATTTGCTTTTCTTTATTTGCTTATTCCATGCATTTTATTCATATTTGGTTGGTTCAATATATGGGTTTCAGCTCCCATAATACTCGTTCTCGCGATTATTTTGGTAAAACTTTTCTTCCATTCCAATAACACTAAAATCTTTCCCTTCTTCAAAAGAAGTTGTAAGGAGTTTATTCCATCAATAACTATATTTTTTATCTATATTTTCTTAACTGGAATAACGTGGAATTGGAAACAACATGTCGATTTCTTTGTGCGTAATGATATTTTCTACGATTTGGTATATAACTCGTGGCCGCCAAAACTTTCCGACGGTCGTTATTTTCTCTATTATTTTCAGAGCTGGTTACCTGCAGCCTTAGTGGGAAAACTTTTCGGATGGACCGCAGCATTATGGGCAAATTTTGTCTGGTTTTGTCTCGGTATTACTTTAGCCATCATATATGTATACCGATTCTTAGGTGTTGTATCGTTTGGTATCGCCGTTATTATTATGTCATGGAACGGGCTAGAGCTAATACCTTGCGCTCTATTAGCCCCTTGGAGTATAGGAAAGACCTTTTCAGAAGCATTTGCTTTGAATGATCATGTAGCAGGTGATTACAATTATATTACGGAAACTGTAAGTTACTCAATGAAAAATATTTGTCATGTCTTTGTTCCCATATCTTTGATATGTGGAATGTTATTACATGATAATATCAGAAAGATTTATACACCCCTGTTGGGTACTCTTGCACTTATGTATTCTCCTATGTCATCAATAGCTCTTTCCCTATCATGACATATTTATATTTTAAAATAAATTTTTATTCCCCAATGGATTTTATCAGCAAACACAATTGGTGTAACCTGTTTAAAATGATAGTTCAACCGCAAAATGTATACTCATATATTCTTTGCTTCTTTATAATATCATATTATGCTTTAAGTAGCAATATATCTCAATTTCATCCGGAACGATTTCTTTCTCTTAAATCCACAGCTTTTTTTTGTTTCTATTTAATTTTTAATGTAGGAATAGCGAGTTTATTAATACGCAAATCCTATCGTAATAACCTATTATGGGTCGTACTGGGGACTCATGTAGTCATCCTAGCCACAGGGTTTGTATATCATTATGATGTTGCAATGAAAGGCACTGTCGTTACCTCATACTATATAGCTATCTTTTTTTCAAAAGCTTTTCTGAGTGCTCCTAAATCACATTCAATTTGGTATATATTGTATCTTGTCTTTGCTTCTATTTGTTTCATTCACATGACCGGAGCATTAGCATCCGTAATCATAGGAAGCGCGTTGTGGATATTTTTTAAGTATCGTTTTAAAGTTCTGATGCTGATTTGCGGTGTTTTTTGTTTGATTGTGGGAACTCTGATTCAGAACAAATACTTTTTATCTATAAAGGGAAATTTAAAAGGTGAAAGGGTTTTAATCCATAATCCAATGGGAATTTATCAACAAGATGGAGGTAGTGGTGCATGGTGGTGGTATAGAACATTTCCTCATGTCAAGGATATCCCTTTATGGTTCAAAAAATGAATAAATTTTTCATAGTGTTGATTTCAGGAATCTGCGATAACAATGTTAGGGCGTTGTATTCAGGATGCTGTTATATAATTTAATCAGATTATCAAGCATGGTTGAGGCTGATAATGCTGTTCTACAGCGCTCGAGATCGTATGCACCCATGTTCAGAGTTGTTTTTTGAGAGTTTGTAATTTTGAGCACGGCTTCTGCAATTTTATCGGGAGATTTTATAGGAACCACAAATCCTGACTTTTGATTGCATATGTATTGCTTTGCGCCACATTCGTGAGTAACAATGCAGGGAACGCCTATAACCCTAGCTTCTTTAACTATATTAGGACAACTATCTGCGACACTTGGATGTACTAAACACCAAGTTGTTTTCAGATATTCTGCTATTTTTTCTCGGCTGATTCTTCCAAGAGGGATAATATTTGAAGGAAGATTCGGATAGCGATTATGAGGAATTCCTGCCAAGTATAATGTAATGTGAGATAATTCTGGCTGAGAAAATGCTTGAATAGCACTTGCTACATCTTTAAGCAGTGTATCAGTTCCGGCCAACAAACATGAAGGTGTTGAAGAAGGTTCTCTTTCAATATGAAAAAATAGGTCATTAGCAGAATAATCAAATAATTCATATTGTGGCTTATTTGAAATTTCTTTGCATCTATCTAGAGCCCAAGGGGATTCTGCCGTAACAAGACAATACGAATTTAATGTACTTTTTTCATATTTGCTTTGTCTGATTTGGAATTTTGGCATTATTGCTCTTTGAACACATGCCGTAAGCACTCCTTGCATGGACAAGATGTTTTTATTCTTATAGTCCTTGCCGGCTAGTCCGTAAAAAGTTTCAGTTCCCCATGCGTGTACGATATCCGGAGCTATTTTTTTTATTTCTCTTTTGATGAGAAAGCGTTCTCTTATATAGTGGGTATACTGTCCCAAGGTGAGGCTTGTTTCCGGGAATATATGGAAATGCTGCTGTTGTGAAGTAAATCTTTTAGTTTTTTTGATGCCCCTACAAAATGTAATCCAGTGGATTTCATAGGTATTTGATAACTCAGACAGAGCTTGATATAATGAGACTAACCAAACTGCAAAGTGGCCTTTGCCTTTTGGGATTGTTTCATCAATCAACCAAGCCGGAAAGGAGCCTAATATTGCAATTTTTTTTCTGCTCATAAAAATAAAAGGGCACTCCGATTGGCTCGGAGTGCCTGAATGGAATGTGAATTAATGATTAACCCTTGCGAATTGCTTGAGGCGCAGGCCGTTGAGGTGGATGAAGCCGGAGGCGTCGTCCTGGTTGTAGTCCTCATCGGTGTAGTCGCCCTCCATGGTAGCAATTTCGTAGCTGTAGAGGGAATTCGGGCTCTTGCGGCCGGCGTACATGACGTTGCCTTTGTAGAGTTTAAGGCGAACCTCACCGTTGACGGTTTCCTGAGTCTTGGTAACAAGGGCTTGAATCGCCTCACGCTCGGGGGCAAACCAGAAGCCGTTGTATACCATGGAGGCATAGTCGGGGATGAGGGAGTCACGCACTTTTTGAGCCTCACGGTCCATGGTGATGGTCTCAATGTCGCGATGAGCAGCCAGCAGAATGGTGCCACCGGGGGTCTCGTAGATGCCGCGGCTCTTCATGCCGACAAAGCGGTTTTCGATGATATCGACACGACCGATACCGTGCTTACCACCCAAGAAGTTGAGCACGAGCATGACACCCAGCGGGTCGAGCAGGGTGTAGCCGTCTTTCTCACCGATGGCCTTGGTGCCGACGGTGGCCATGATTTCCTCAAGCCCTTCCGTTTGCAGACCAATGATGTTGCCTTTATCAAAGAGGCATTGCAGGTATTGGGGCTTATCGGGTGCGTCCTCCGGAGCGGTGGAGAGCAGGTACATGCCGCGGTCTTCCTCCTTGGTGGCATCATACCAAGTATCCTCAAGAATACCGGCCTCGTAGGAGATGTGCAACAGGTTGCGGTCCATGGAGTAGGGCTTCTTCATGCTCTGGCGGATGGGAATGCCGTGGGACTCTGCATATTGGATCAGCTCAGAGCGGCCGGGGAACTGGTCTCGCCACTCCTTCATACGCCACGGGGCAATTACCTTGAGCTGCGGGGCCAGTGCGTTGATGGAAAGCTCGAAACGCACCTGGTCGTTACCCTTGCCGGTGGCACCGTGAGCAATGGCATCTGCACCCTCTGCAATGGCAACATCTACCATGGCTTTGGAGATACAGGGGCGTGCAATGGAGGTGCCCAACAGGTAGCGGCCCTCGTACACGGCGTTGGCTTGGAACATGGGGAAAATGTAGTTGGCAGCAAAATCTGCCTTAAGGTCGCCGATGATGCATTTGGAAGCACCTGTGGCAAGTGCTTTCTCTTCAAGGCCGTCAAGTTCCTCTGCCTGGCCTACATCGGCACAGTAGGCAATAATTTCAGCATTGTACTTCTCCTTGAGCCACACCAGAAGTACGGATGTGTCAAGGCCACCGGAGTATGCAAGAACGATCTTCATTTTTGTACAAATCACACGGCGGTTTACCGTGTCGCGCGTCAGTGTACGCTAAAGCTACCGGTAAGTAAAGGATAAATTAGTTCAGTATGGCATTTTTTGTAGTACAGGGCTCTCTATTGCAGTATACTGACTTAATACGGCATTGCTTTTTAACGCAGTTAATGCTACGCTTACAGCGTTATGTCTAATACTTCTCTTACCCCCGAGCTGGCTAAACTGACCTCCGAGCTCGCATCAGCTTTTGCTCAGTGTCAGAAAGTGGTTTCTGCCAATGCCCGTATTCGCCTTTTCTACCAAAACCCCGAGGCTACGGATTTGTTCCGTAAAGTCAACGAGTATGGAGAGGAGCTGCGTAATAAGCACATGGCCGGCATGCCCCCCTCAGAGGAAGAAATTGCCAAGTTTGACGCTTTGCGTCAAAATGTTGTGGAGAACGACACCTGCCGCGGTTTCCTTGAGGCTCGTCAGGAGCTCGACCAGCTCCTTTCTACCGTTAATCAATACCTTTGCCTTGCCATTGAAAAGGGGGAGGCTCCTACGGATGAAGAGGTGGCAGAAAGCATGCAGCAGCAAATGAGTGCTTGCTCCTGTGGTGGTGGTTGCCACGGTAATTGCGAGGATTGCGATTCCGATTGTGAGGGGCATCATCACGATGATGAGCACGAGTGTTGCTGTGGCGGCCATGGAGATGACCATGAATGCTGCGGTGGTCATGGTGAAAACCATGAATGCTGCGGGAAGCACAAACATGGTGAAAACCATGAATGCAAGTGCGGGAAGCACTGATTTTACCTTTACTTGCGTCTTATTTTAGAAAAATTCTAAGATAAGACGCATATTCTTCTTGCGGTGAGCAAAAATATCATGTAATATAACGGCAATGGACGAGAAATTAATTATTATAGGAACGGGACCTGCCGGCTACACGGCTGCTATCTATGCAGCACGTGCAGATTTGTCACCTTTGGTATTTACCGGAGAACAGCTTGGCGGTCAGCTCACGACAACAACGGAGATTGAGAACTTCCCCGGTTTTCCGGAGGGAATCATGGGGCCGGATCTCATGTTCAACATGAGCCAGCAGGCAGAGAAGTTCGGGGCTCGTTATGCGTATGAAAATGTGCTTTCCGTGACAAAGGAAGCATGCAGCGACTTGTTTGTCGTAACAACATCTGGTGGAGCCTATAAGGCTGAGGCCGTGATTATAGCAACAGGTGCAACTGCGCGTTATCCGGGCATTGAAGGCGAAAAAGAGCTTATAGGCCATGGCCTTACAGCTTGCGCCACGTGTGATGGCGCCTTTTACCGCGATGTACCCGTGTGCGTAGTAGGCGGTGGCGACAGTGCTTGCGAGGAGGCATCCTTCCTGACTCGTTTTGCCTCCAAGGTGTACCTTATTCACCGCAGAGACCAACTGCGCGCCAGCAAGGCCATGCAGCAGCGCGTGCTCTCTAACCCCAAGATTGAGCCCGTATGGAATAGTACGATTGCTGCATACAGCAAGGATGACGCTGGAGAACTTTGTGCCGTAACGCTTCAGGATACTGTTACCGGTGAGCAGCGCCCGCTTGAGGTCAAGTGTGTGTTTATGGCAATTGGCCATAAGCCCAACAGCAAGTTTGTGGGTGATTTGGTGGATGTGGATGAGGCCGGATTCATCAAACGAGTCAACGGTGGCACAGCCACCAAGACCCCCGGCTTATTTGCTGCCGGTGACGTTGCAGACCCCGTGTACCGCCAAGCCGTATCAGCTGCCGGTATGGGGTGCTGGGCCGCCATAGAGGCGGAGCGTTATTTGCTTGCACGTGAGTAAATTATAGATTTATACCATGAAACATCAGCTGATTATTCCTGCGTTGCTTTTAGGCGTGCTGGTTTCTTGCGAAACCCCGCAGGCTATATGTGACCGAGCTCAAACCATGTATGATGCAAAAGATTATACAGGTGCAGTGCCGTTGTATCGCAAAGCTGCGGAGCGAGGTAACCCGGATGCTCAGCTGATGTTGGGTAAATGCTATGATTTTGGCTATGGTGTCAAAAAAGATACCGCAGAGGCCGTACATTGGTATACCCTTTCAGCCCGCTCCGGCAATGCAGATGCACAGAATAACCTGGCCGGTTGCTATTACAGCGGTGCCGGTGTACCCGTAAACATGCAAACGGCTGTTCATTGGTACAGAAAAGCCGCTGCTCAGGGTAGCCCGGTTGCATACAATAACTTAGGCTTACATTACCTGAACGGGCAGGGCGTTGAACAAAACAGAGAGATGGCTGCAGAGTATTTTGCCATGGCGGCTCATAATGAGGATGCCAATGGGCAGTACAACCTCGGCAAGTGTTATTACATGGGCTTAGGTGTACCGCAAAATATGGAGCAAGCTAAGTTCTGGGTTGGTAAAGCGGCAGAGCAGGGCCACCGCAATGCTGCGCTCTTTATGCAAGATAATAACTGGTAATACAATAACACACATCTTAATGGCCGCACCCTGAGTGGTGCGGCCGTTTTTCCACATATAATAGCTACATGAACAATTCACCTGAATCAAAACAAACACCCTGGCGCTCCTTTTGGAGCCTAACCGTTATACAATCCATGAACTCACTGAATGAGAAGGGGGTTCAATTTTTGTTGATTGCATTGGGTATATGGATGGCAAAAGAGTTGCAGTACCCGCTTTCCGTATTGATTGTATTACCGTTTGTTTTATTTTCTCCCCTGGGTGGTTGGCTTGCGGATCGCTATTGTAAAACGCGCTTGCTTCAGGCTATGGTATTATTGCAGGTGATTGTTCTTGCCGGTATGACCGCCGGTTTGTTCATGCATAACTTATGGGTGGCCATATCTTTTTTTACCATTTTTTGTGTGCAGGCCATGTTTTTCAGCCCCGCAAAAAAGGGCCTGGTGAAAGATATCGTAGGGTCAGAAAACATAGGTTTTGCCAGTGGTATATTAGAGATAAGCTCCATGTTGGCTCTTCTTATCGGGCAAATCGGGGCTCTTTCCGTTGTTTATATTCTCTTGTGCAAGTGGGGCTCTACTGCGGGCTATGAGGCTGCCGCTTGGCCGTGTGCATGTGCCACAGGTGGGGCTCTGCTTGTATTTATTCTCAGCTTAACGATTCCCCGTTTTAAAGCCCAAAGTTCTCGTCCCTTTACGTGGAGCTTGTTTTGGGAGCATTTTACCCAACTCAAAATGCTGTGGCGTAATCCTGTGCTGCGTAATAGTGAGGTAGGCATCGGCTACTTCTGGTTCATTGCCGGCACTATGATGCTTATTGCGCTCCAAATGGCATCGGAGGCTCACCCCGTGCATTCCTCTGCCGATTTCATGGAGGTGTTGGGGCAGCAGAAGGACTCCGCCTTACTGATGGCTTGGATAAGCGGCGGCTCCATTTTGGGTGGTGTTTTGGCTTCTGTTGTCTGTGCCAAGAAAATCCGTGCATGGGTTGCCAATGCCGGCGGAATCGGCATGACCATCGGCTGCATATTACTGGCATTTGTGCCTTATGGTACAACATTATTCTTCCTTTCTCTCTCCTTTACCGGTTTTATGGCTGCCGGTTATTTGGTGCCGCTCAATGCATTGCTGCAAGATAGAGCAGACAATGATAAACGAGGGGATGTGATTGCTGCCGGTAATTTGGTGGATTGTTTCTTGGGCATAATGTCCGTAGTGGTACAATTAGCTATGAAAGAAGCCGGGCTATCCCCCCAAGCTCAGTGTGCTCTGTTGGCTGTGTCTTCTGCGGTGGTTGCTCTTTTCATTTTCCGTAAAATGAAAAAATATGTTTAAAGGGAGCTTGATTTAGAGCACGTAATTTGATAAACTCATCTGCGGATGCGCACGCCTTTTACCATAACTTTGCTGACCTTAGCGTTATTAAGCAATTGCAGTTTAGAGCAGCGGTTAGATTCTGTCTCTGCAAACATACACAAGCAATTTGCGGATGCTCAATCGTGGGATAAATTACCCATGCGTGTTATTTCTTGGGAGCAAGCGGTTGCTATGGTGAAACGCTGTAATGCAACCCTTGCAGATGCGCAAAATGCTATTGATGAGGCAGAGCGTGAGAGTTTAAGCATATACACGGATATGATTCCGGGGGTGTCTTACTATGGTTATTTTACCAAGAGCATCAATCAGCTTTCTAACAATATATCCGCTAACGATCTCAGCACAAACGTTAATGTTACATTCTCCATCCCTACGCTTACGCAGGTTCCGTACCGTGTTTATGCGGCAAAAGCCAGAACCTTTGCCGCCGTTAAAGCAAAGGAAGGCAAGGAGAGAGAGCTGGAATCTCAGCTCTATGCGTTGGTTCGCCGACGTGAACTTGAGCTGGAAATAAGAGATTTGGCTACCACTAACCCGGATCTGACAGAACAGGATAAACTTTTGGCTCATAAAACGCATATAACCGAAGACGCTACTCATTGGCAAAAAATGAGTGAGATATTGGGAGACTTTTCGGCCAGATGGGTTATTTTACCGTCATCCGCGCCTCGCATATCATGGCACACTTATGAGTCTCGCATGAACAAATTAGATGATTTGGTTGTCTGCTCTTATGCTTTGCGTTTAGAGCAAGCTCGCCTTAATCAGTATTCTATAGCGTTGCAATATTTGCCGACAATTAATACATCGTTATACAGTCCGTCTCTCTTTTCATCATCCGGTGGTACTTATCAGGGTACCTTCCTGAGTGGGGAGGATACACGCTTAAATCTGAGCCTCAGTTACTCTCTTGATACTCGCTTGTCTACCTGGAATAATTACAAGCGCAGCAAAGATCAATACGAAAAAGCCAAACGTGAAGTAACAGCCGGTATTATTGAGCATAAAAATAAACTCGCAACACTTAAGGAAAGCGTTAAAGAATACAATAATTGGCGCTCTTACATGCAAAAACGCATTGATTACCTGCAAAAACAGCCTGTTTCTTCTGCAGAGGAGCTTATTACCAGAGACCGTACCATCTATGATATGAAGAAGGAGCTGCTCTCTCAAGCTCAATCTGCAGTGGAGTCAGAGGCTGCCGTTATTTTGGAATACGGGCTTATTAAATAAGGCGGAACTTATTTCTTTTTTTGGGGCTTAGTAGCTGCTTTTTTCCCTTTTGGGGTATTCGGGCACTCTGCGTCTTTACCGGAGTTAGCAGTCATGGGGCTGTTGTTACTGATTCTGGGGTCGAGTCGGAACTCCCATTGCAAATCATCCACCTCGCCGTAGATGACGATATCCAGCATGAAATCAGACAAGAAGGTGATGGGGGAGAGCAATATCGTGGGCAAGCTGGACACCTGAGGCCACATGTTGCCGTATATCTTCATGTTATTGAGATTGATATCCAGTATTCCCGTTACCTTCAAGTTATAACCCAAGGCTTTAAGTTTGGTTGTTTTGAAATGTCCCTTATCTATCACGAAGTCAATAAAGGCATTTTGGAGGTCATAAGCAAAGACATGATTATAACCGGGTATGTATTGAGCGGTGCGGTCCAGTTGTGTGCCAATTGCATTAATGGTAGACCCCGTTGCACCGGAGAGCCTTTGCAGCACATTTTTCGTTTTGTGTTTTTTGACGGACTCGTCAAGCTCGCGTATGTTGCCCGTAACGTCTGAAACAAAGGCCCCGATGGGTTGGAAAATGCTCAGGGAAAGTAGATTACCATTGACAATACGTGCATTGCCATATGCTTGGATATCGTTCAAGTCCGAGGTTTTGGATCGGAATCTGATGTTTGCCTCGCAAAGCGCAGAATCCATGTCTGTCTTATAAGCCTTCGCTATCTTCTTGAGGTCCATATTTTGCGCCGTAACTTGACCATCAAAGGCGGGGGCACTATCAGAAATACCTATTTTAATAGCCGCATTTACTGTGCCGTTCCAACACAGGGCATTCATGCGGTCCAAGTACACGTAGTCGTCTTTCAGTGTAATGAATCCTGTGAACCGGGTTAACGGTATTTTTGTACCAAGAAAATCCAGCCCGACAAGTTTGGGGCTTTCCACATGTATATGCCCCTTCATTTCCTCCTTACTATCAGAATAGATGGGGAATTGGCAGTATTGTGTGTTAATTGTGGTGGGGTACGGAGTAATAAGAATACTCAGAAAATCCCTCAAATCCGAGTAGAACATCCCCAAGGAATAGGCTGCATATACGTCACCTTTCACATTGGTAAGGCGTACGGCTCCGTTTTCTATATCTATAACAACCTTGTCCCCGGTAAGGGTTGCGGTCTTGTGAGATTTTGCCCCCGGTCCTTGCTTGCTGAGCCCCAGGGGGGAGAAATCCTGTAGTTGCAGCCAGGGTTTATTATCGTATTGCAACGTGACATCCGACATCGTGATGTCAATTACAGTGGGCAGCGTTTTACCGTCTTGTACAATATCCTCACGATAATCTGCACGCAAATGAGTAATGGCTTTGGTTACAGAGGTAAAGGGAAGCTTACCGAGTTTTTTATCTCCCACCTCGTTGCCTTCTTCATCTTCAACTATGGCCGAGAGTTGGTATTGTACATCATTCAGCGTAATATCGCAATCTACCGCAACATCAAGGCCGTTATCATATTTGACATCTACCACAATGTTGTTGATGGCCGTTTTACTATTCTGTGTAAAGCGGAAATCTCGGATGATTTCGTGCGCATCTTTGTAATCTAGTAGTTGATCAACAATATCGGGGCGTATGGTGTTATCACCGGTAACATGCAGGTGCGTGGCTGTATTGCCCTCTACTTTAGCAATTAATTCTCCGGTTTCGTGGTTGACTTTAACATCTCCACTGTATGCCACATTGCCGTTTTCCCGTCCTTGTGCTTTAATATCCGCTTCAACGGAAACTTTTATCTTTTCGCCTTTGAATCCTTTGATATTGTGCGGCGTGCGCACTAAGTGCGGTATATCGGCTTTAATGTTGGCGTGGTTGAGTGATTGCGTGTCAAGGTTAAGACTCAGGTCTCCGCTCAAGGTGACATCATGCGGCATTTCGATATCTTGTATCTGTATCCCGAGTGCTTCCGTTACATGTTCTAAATTGGAGCAGGGGAGATATGCCTCCAATTGGCGTATGTTAAGAGTAGCGCCGTTCTCTATGGAGGTGGCTGCTGTGATGGTTGCATGTTTAGCCTCAGCAGAGTCGTTTGGCGTGAATTTTAAGTCCAGTTTCCCTTCCTCATCATTGGGAACGTTCAGAACCGCTTGCAGATTCCCCATTTCTTTATCCTCGTAGGTGATACTGCTGATATCTAGGTTCACGGATACATCTGCAAGAGCATTCGGCATGGTGAAGCCCTCTTTGGCATCTGCCTTGGCGGTAAGTGTAAGGTTGCCTATAGCCAGTTGTTCTTTTTTCAACTGTTTGATATTCAGGAACAATTCTCCTCCTTTAAGCCCGCTTTGGGATTCATTATGTAAGAGATTGCTTAAATCTCCTTTCAAATTGAATTGTTCAGAGACAAGGCCGTTCCAATCTAATTCTTTGCCATCCAGTTCAATCGTTGCTGCACCTAGCGCTATCTCCCCGTTCTCCGGATCTCTTGCGTAGTTTTGCAAGTGTATATTTAATGCAGAATGCGCAGTCTTAAGCTGTTGAGTTTCGCTGATATCACAGAGAATTTCATCCGCTTGCAAGTTCACCAGTATTTCCTTGGCTTTCAGCAATAAATTGGCTGTTTCGCCTTGCTCTTTGCCGGTAGACAGGCTGATAACCGGGGCTTTGAGCTCATACCCGAGAAATGCTAATTTCTTAAGCTCCAATCTTACATCAAGCTTTTTTAATTCGGGGATAAAGTGTTGTGCATAAGTATCCCCTGCCTTGAACTCCGGCATGCCTAAGGCTGCCTTGGCTGTCAGCTTCATGGTGTCCCCGAGCTTTAAGCCCATGGGGATGATAAGCGGCTCTGTCAGAAACTCGTTAATCAGGGAAACGGTTCTGATGATGGACAAATCCGCTTGAATTTCTGCGTTGCCCTGGCCGTTATTGGAAACTGCTGTAAATTTAACCTTACCGTCCGGGAATTTCAGGGTGAGGTTATCTACATTGAAATTGCCGTCATTATAGAAGAAAGAAATGAACAAATGCTCAATCTCCGAGTCTCCGATGTTGAGTTCTTTTTGTTCAATTTCACCATTGAAAGTGGCTGTATTTAAACTGAAATCCTCTCCGAACTCTGCATTGATTTGTAATTGTATGTGCGGGCAATTTTCCTCTTTGTGGCTGAACTTGTTCAACCACTTCAAGGTCTCACCTTCTGACAAAGCTTTTGCCATTTCTAACAGGGCAGCATCGCTTTCCAGCGTTAGTGTGAGTTTTCGTGTTTCCAGCTCATAGCCGCCCTTCAGTTGAACATGGGAGTCCGGGTTAATGGTATTGAAACCTAAATTATTGATGATAAATCGGTCTCCCTCGTAATCAAAATCAATCTTTGCATCTCTGAAGCAGAATTGATCAATATCGTACTTCGGCGCGTTTGCTTGAACTTGAAGTTTAATATCTTTGCCTGCTGCAATGTTCAAATGTAGCTCCGGGTATTCGTTGGGTGCCCAATGCTGCTCTTCGATTTGATGGTAGGTGCGGTCTACAATGCTTTGTATGGTTTTAATAATGGCCGGTATAACCAGTTTCTCCTGCTCCTCTTCGGCAGATTCTCCGGTCATCAGCTCCTCTACATTAAATGCACCTTTCAGATAAATGGGTATACCCTGCAGCTTGAGCTCAGAGGCATTAACTGTAACAAATTGTTTATGAAAAGCGGCAGATATGTTAATGTTTGTTGCCGCCAGTTCATGGTAATCTTGAGTGTCGGAAATAGGGAGTGCTACCTTGCCGTTTTCCAGAATAAGCGTTTTGGGCTCTATTTCACCGACAAATAGCTTAAGGGGGGCAAAGGAGGCAGAAAGGGAATCTGCCGTGACGATGGGTGTTGTGTCTTCCGGTGCTGCATAAATCTTGATATTCTCTGCAACCACACCGGCTCGTCTGAATATGTTGAGGGTGATTTTTTCAATCTTGATGGGTACCCCCTCAGCTGCCACAGCCTGTTCAATTTTATCAATAACAGACCGCGGAAGCCCTACCGTAGACAGCCAAGCGGCTGCAATACAAAATAGCAAGAACACCAGCAAACAGAGCGTTGGTAAAAAAGAGCCGACGCGTTTGATAGCCAGTTTCTTGCTCATTGATTTAGTTGATGCGCAGCCAGAACTTCAGATTTCGGGATCAAACTCACCCTCGGGCAGGGGGGGAGCCTTAGGCAGATTTTGCTCAATATCATCAAGCAGGTTTACCATGGCAACCCCGCGTTGCGCCGAGTTATCGTGCTTAAAAGTAAGCTTGGGCGTGTTGCGTAACACAACACGCTTGCTTACTGCTTTTTGGATAAGCCCACGGTTTTTGGTGAGCTTTTCAATCACCTGAGCCGGTGCCATGCGCCCCACAACTCCAACCCAAACACGCCCTTCCTTGAGGTCTTCCGTAATTTCGACATCAAGAATGGAAACAATAGTGCCGTTCCAATCAAACTCCTTTTGTACAAAAGTGCCGATTTCGCGGCGCATCAGCTCGTTTACTTTGTCAAGTCGTCGTGAGGCCATGGTATAGTGTCGTTTTATCAGAGTGTTTGTTTAATCTTCTCCAGAGAGTAGCATTCAATGATGTCGCCCTCTTCGTAGTCATTGTAGTCGGCAAGTCGAATACCGCACTCAAGGCCACTCTTGACCTCCTCCACTTCATCCTGGAAGCGGCGGAGTGTCGACATGCGACCATCGAATACCACCTGACCATCTCGCAGTACACGAGCCTCGGCGGTGCGCAGCATCTTGCCGTCAGATACATAAGACCCCGCAGCTTTGCCTTTGTTCAATTTAAATACCTGCCTGATTTCTGCATGACCCAGAATTGTCTCACGCGTCTCCGGCTCAAGCAGACCGAGCATGGCATCCTTAACCTGGTCAATCAGCTCATATACAATGGAGTATATCTTTACCTGCACGCCTTCACGCTTCACGGCCTTCACTGCATTGCTCTCTACCTTCACATTGAAGCCGAGCACAATGGCGTCTGAGGAAGAAGCGAGCAGAATATCGCTCTCAGAGATGGGACCGGCAGAGGCACCGATGAATTGGCACTCCACCTTCTCGCTCTCGATGTCGAGAATGGCTTTTTTGATGGCCTCCACAGAGCCTTGCACGTCGCCCTTGAGGTAGAGCTTGAGTACAGCTTTTTGGTTGCCGTCACCCATCATGGCAAGAATATCCTCCATACGGGAACGCTTGGGTGCAGCCAAACGCTGTTGGCGCAGTTCTTCCTGTCGCTCTTCGGAGAGCTTACGGGCGGCGCGTTCGTTGTCCATTTCCACCATCTCGTCACCCACGTTGGGGGTCTGCAAGAATCCGGATACCTCTGCGGGCATACCCGGGGTTACTTTCTTGATGGCTTTGCCTTGGTCGTTGAAAAGGGTCTTAACTTTACCGGCATACGGGCCGCAGATGAACGGCATGCCTACCTTGAGGGTTCCACTTTGTACGATAACGGTAGCAGAGCTGCCTTTACCCTGTTCGATACGAGCCTCAATGATGGAAGCGCGGCAGTTGCCACGGGGGTTAGCCTTGAGCTCCATCACCTCTGCCTGCAAGCAGAGTAGGTCGAGCAGGTCGTCTATACCTGCGCCGGTGTGGGCAGATACATCCACGCACTCCACCTCGCCACCGAAATCCGTGGGCATGAGGTCGTTTTCCATCAGCTGCGTACGCACACGAATAGGGTCTGCCGTGGGCAGGTCACATTTGTTGACTGCCACAATAATGGTTTTGCCGGCTGCCTTGGCATGCATAATGGCCTCCTTGGTTTGGGGCATAATACCATCGTTGGCGGCAACAACAAGTACCACAATATCCGTTACGTCGGCACCACGGGCGCGCATCTCGGTAAAGATGGCGTGGCCGGGGGTGTCAATGAATGTAAGCAAGCTGCCGTTGTGGTCTACGGAGTAGGCACCGATGTGCTGAGTAATGCCACCGGCCTCACCGGATACCACCTTGGTGCGGCGAATGTAGTCGAGCAGGGAGGTTTTGCCGTGGTCCACGTGCCCCATCACAGTAATGATGGGGGTGCGCACCTTGAGGGCATCCTCGGGCTCTTTTTCAATGGCTACGGCTTCGGGCTCTTTCACCACCTCTACCGGGGCTTTAACACCGGCACCTTTTTCACGCTTCACACGCTCGTACACAAAGCCGTGTTTCTCGCAAAGGGCTGCCACTTGGTCACTGTCCAATGTGGTGGAGGGGTTGGCAAATACCCCCATGGGCAGAAGCTCTGCAATGAGCTTAAACGGTTTAATGCCCATCGTTGTAGCAAGGTCTGCAACAGATACGGGAGCCTTCACATTGATGGTGCTGCCGGCTGCTGCGGGGGCAGGGGTCTCCTTAGCCTTGGGGGCGGGGGCAGGCTTAGCCACAGGCTTGGGCTGTTCTGCCGGTTTGGTTACGGGCTTTGCTGCGGGCTGCGGTACCGGTTCCTGCTGCTTTTTGGGCTTTCGCTGGGGTTGCAGTAGGTCTAAAGCTGCTTTTTTAGGAGCTGCTGATTTCTTTTGCTGAGCCGGAGCAGGGGCAGAGACCTGTTCCTGCTTGGCAGCAGGGGCCACACCCTTCTTTTTCTTATTGCTGCCGAGCAGGTCCAGAACCTGCGGCTTTTTTTGTTCTGATTGAGCCATGTGTGAATAAATTGTCGTTTCTTATCGGTATTAGATGCCCGATTTATGCATTCTTTGCTTTATCTACAATGGAGAAGGCTTGCTCCTCGCTGATGCCGAGCGCATCTACCAAGTCTTCGGGCTGTACATAGCTGGCAATACCCTGTACCGTGGTGAAGCCGTTGGCTATCATCTCATCTGCCAACTCAGCAGAAATGCCGAGCACACTCACCAGCTCATTGGCACCCTCGCTCACAATAGTCTTGGTTTGAGACATGCGGTCGTAGGCCTCTACTCGCACATCCCACTTGTCGCCCTGGGTGGAAATCAGGCGTGCTGTCAGGCGCACGTTCTTACCGCGGCTGCCTTTTGCCTTGGCTGCGGTCTTGTCATCTGCCACATATACGGACACAATGCGGTTTTGCTTGTCTACATCCACCTTAACGGGTTCGATGGGGGCCAAGGACTCCAGCACCATGGCGGATTTATCCTCCGTGTATTCCAGAATGTCAACTTTCTCGTGGTTGAGCTCGTTGACCACATTCTTAACACGTGCTCCACGCATGCCGACACAGGCCCCGATGGGATCCACATTCGGATCCGCGCTGCGTACCACCAGCTTTGTGCGGTATCCGGGCTCGCGCACCACGTTGATAATTTCAACGGTTCCTTCGGAAATCTCAAGCACCTCGCTCTCAAAAAGTCTGCGCACCAAGTTGGGGTGGCTGCGGGAGAGGATGAGCTCATGGCCGCGAGCCCCATCCTTTACCTCAACTACATAGAACCTCAGCTTGTCGCCTGCTGCATAATCCTCCTTGGGTATGCGGTGACGAGAGGGGACAATGCCTTCAAACTTATCAACTTCCACAATCACATCGCCCTTGTCGTAACGGCGTACCGTGCCGGTAACAAGCTCGCCTACGCGGTCGCGGAAAGCCTCTGCAAGCATCTCCTGCTCAGCCTTGCGAATGCGCTGCTGCATGGTTTGGCGCGCTGTTTGCACGGCAATGCGGCCGAAGTCTTGCGGGGTGATGTTAAGTGTAATCGTCTCACCGGCAACCACGGTCTTGCCTTTGCGGGCATAAAGCTGCTCTGCTACGGAAAGTTTCACCTCGTTGTAGGGATCCGTTACTTCCTCGTCAGGGGTAACAACCATTTCTGCCTTAATCTTCACCGAGTTCTTTTGCGGATTGATAACGGCACGAATGTTGTTAATGCGGTCAGCTCCCGGTACCATTTTGTTATAGGCGGTAAGGAAGGAAGCTTCAAGAGCATGAATGACGCGCTCGCGGGTCAGGTCTTTTTCGCGAACGTAGAAATCAATCAGTGCAGAGATATCTGTGGCGGCCATTTTGTGTGTTTTGTGTGCTTTGTTTTGATTATCTGTCTGCTACAAAAAAAGAGCGGGTCTCAGACCCGCCCCAATCTATGAACAGACCGGAACTTGACGCGCATATTCTATGCGCATAGCCCTGGTTTGTCAAGCAAAATTGAATAATAAATGTTTATAAACCCGTCATGTTGAATTAACGGCAGCCTATTCATATTTGGCGGGGATATATTCCTCGGGGATAACGGAGGTGCTGATTAGTTTTTTGTTCATACTGCGGGCATGTTCCAGCACTTTTACAAGTCTCTCCAGCTGGGCAGATATGTTATGCAGGGTGCTCATTTCTGCCGTGGTGCCGTTCTCCAAATGTACAATCATCTTCCATTGAACGGCATTTTCTGCCGGGCGTTCAATGTAGGTAATATGCGGTAGCTGTGTTAAATCGCTGTATGAATTAGCAGCTCTGGCCAACTCAATAATAGGTTTGCATAGCTCGGCATCCAAAGTTTGCCCGGGGGCAAGAGTTTTAACATCGCTCGGCTTGAGTTTCCACACCGGCAGGTCAATGAACTTGCGGTGCAGCACCGGGTCGTGTGTAAACAGCTCGCAATCCGGGCTCAGGCAAAGGCGGGTAGCTTTGCCTGTTATTGCGCGGTCTGCCATCTCCACGTACAGCAGGGGCACTCTCTCCGTTATATCCACGCGGAGCGACTGCGTGGAGTCCAGCGAGATGGCCGCCTCTTTTATGGCCGGGTGATTATTGAGTTTATTCTGCAATTCGGCAAGCGGTAGAGATGCAAAATCTGTTTCTGCACTGATTCCCAGCATTTCAACAATTTGCTCTTTGCTGATGATATCATAACGAGAGCTGTAGTTAACATGCCGGGTGCTTGGGTCGTAAGAATCTGTTGTATAAAGTATAACAGAGCGAAGAATGGCGAGTCCCAGTAAAACGCATCCACCGATGATAACCCAGCGACGGAGCTTATCTGCGCCACGTAAAAAAGTGATAACACTGAAAAGGCGTTTCCAGAGGGAAAGCTTTTTTTCAAGCTGCCTTACGGTGTCACGGTCGTCGTGGGTTCGGTATCTGTTCCCGCCGTTCTTCATGGTGTAAGCTATACTCAGCCGCGGGGCTGGTTAAGAGAGATTTCTGCAATACGTGTGCAAAGTTCTCCGAACCCGATGCCTACGGCTGCCGCCGCTTTGGGGAAGAGGGAAGCCCCGGTCATGCCCGGTATGGTGTTAATCTCCAGCACATAGGGCTTACCGTCCTCTGTCAGCAATACGTCCACTCGCCCGTACACCTCAACATTAAGGGCTTTGTAGGCGGCCAAAGCGGCTTCTTGCACGGCTTTGGTCTCTTCCTCGGTAATGTCTGCGGGGCAAATGTAGTCGGACCCCACCGCCCCGGAGAGTGCCGGGTACTTGTTGGCAAAGTCATAGAAACCTTGCTTGGGGGCAATGTGGATAACGGGCAGGGCGGTACCGTTAAAAATAGCCACCGTCAGCTCCTTGCCGCAAATGTATTCTTCTACCAATAAATCAGTACCGTATTTGGCAGCTTCTGCCACGGCGGCGGGTAATTCTGCCTCCGTTTTGACGATGCTCACGCCCACGGAAGACCCCTCACACGGAGGCTTGATAACGCAGGGTACCCCAATAGTCGGCATTTCGCCACTTTTAATGATTTCATCCGCCGGGGTGGGTACACCCGCTGCAAAGAATGCTTTTTTGGTAAGGATTTTATCAAAGCAGTTACGGCTGGTAACAGAGCCCGCGCCTGTGTAGGGAATCCCCAGCTCCTCCAAATAGGACTGTAAGCCGCCGTCTTCACCATAGGTGCCGTGAATCATGTTGTAGCACAGCTCTGTGCCCTCGGGTATGGCGGGACGCTCGCTCTCCACAATGACGGGGGTTACGTTGGTGAATCCCTCTTGCTTGAGAGCCTCCAGCACGGCATTGCCGGATACCAGGGAAACTTGGCGTTCTGAACCGGGACCACCCATCAACAGGGCTATGGCGGTATCTTTAGTAAGTGTTTTCATGAATACTGTGTGTATAAAATCAGAATTGCGGTTCGCGGTCACCAATTACCTGCACCTCCGCGCGCAGGGTAATGCCGCGTTCTGTCTTGGCTTTGTTGCGAATGTAGTCAATAAGCTCGGTAATATCCGTGGCCTTGGCTCCACCCTTGTTGACAATGAAGTTGGCGTGTACCTCAGACACCTGTGCACCGCCTATGCTGAACCCTTTAAGCCCCAGCTCATCAATGAGTTTGCCTGCGGGTATCTCTGCCGGGTTCACAAAGGTGCAACCGGCACTGGGTGCCAGGGGTTGCGTTGTCTTGCGGTGTGCACGGCTGGCATCCATGCGGGCACCGATGGCTTGCGGGTCATCCGGCGTGCCGCAGAAGGTGGCTTGCATAACCATGTTGTGCTCAAACTCGGGGATACGGCGGTAGATAGCACCTTTCATGCTTTCTTTTTCAAACTCAACAATGTCGCCGTCCTCATTGAGGGCAACGGCAGAGCGGAACACACTCCACATATCACCGCCCATGGCTCCGGCGTTCATGCGCAAGCTGCCTCCCACATAGCCGGGTATGCCGTCCATCCACTCAAACCCGGAAATGCCGTTTTGCGCTGCAAAGGCAGCCAGTTTTTTGAGTTTAACGCCTGCACCCGCCACAATGTTGCGTCCGCGCATTTCAATTTTGTCGAAATCACCACAGCAGGGGTGAATCACGGCACCGCGTATACCGCCCTCACGTACAATGACGTTGGACCCACGGCCAATGATATGCACGGGGATATTGCGGTCTTTAAAGAAGTTGACCACCGCCTGCATTTTCTCAAAGCTGTTCGGCTCAATCCAGTATTGAGCCTCGCCACCCACACCCATGGTGGTGTGTTTGCTCATGGGCTCATAGAGTCGGTAGTTGATGTCCGTGCCGCATTCTTGTTGCATCTCTGCAAGAATACGCAGGTCTGCGGCAATCTTTGCACCGGCCTCATGCACGTTACCGGCACCCAAGGTAATGAACATGTCACCGGGGCGCAGCGTGTTGCCTACCACATGGTGAGCCAAGGGCAGGTTGGGCAAGAATACGGCATCCACCGGGCCATTCTCCTGCACGGCATCCACAATTGTTTGACCGCTGATGCCGGGGATGGGCGGTTCGCTGGCGGGGTATACATCTGCCACGTACAGCTTATCAAGGTTTTGCAACACCTTGCCGAAGTCGTTTCTCAGCAGTTGAGTGCGGGTGTAACGGTGGGGTTGAAAGAGCACAATCAGGCGGTCCGGCTTAAGGCTTTGTGCCGTTTGCAGGGTTGCGGCAATCTCCGTGGGGTGGTGGCCGTAGTCATCCACAATGCGGTATTGGCGAGACAGGTACTTGGTCTCAAACCTGCGGCGCGCACCGGCAAAGCTGACCAGCCCACGTGTAACACTGGCAAAGTCACAGCCAAGCTCCAATGCCAAGGCAGTGGCAGCCAGAGAGTTAAGTACATTGTGGCGGCCGGGTATACCCAGTTCCACACGCCCCAGCGGCTCTCCTTTATAATTGATGGTGTAAAGCGTGCGTCCGCGCTTCACCGTCATATCCGTTGCTGTGTAATCGGCATCTTGCCAGCCGTAGGAAATGGTGTTGGGGTATTGAGAGCAAACATCGTGTGCCCCTGCATCATTCTTGCAGTAGATGAGCTTGCCTCTTGTTTGGCGGCAAAGGCGGTGGAATACGCTCTTAATGTGGTCCAGGTCGCGGTAAAAGTCTAAGTGCTCTGCCTCAATATTGAGAATAATGCTGTGCTCGGGCAGGTAGTTAACCAGCGTGCCGTCACTCTCATCGCCCTCTGCTATCAGGTACTCACTGTCCTCCGTCCAGTGAGCATTGGCCCCCAATACCGGGATTTCTGCACCCACGTAGTGGCAGGGGCGCAGGCGGCCTTCTCTCAGCAGGTGGGCAGACATGGCAGAGGTGGTGGTCTTGCCGTGTGTGCCTGCTACCACAACGCCCTTTTTGTTGTTGAGAATGGCGGCCAGGCACTCCGCACGGCGCAGGCATAAGCTGCCGTTTTTGCGAGCTGCAGCCAGCGCCACGTTTTCTTCCCGAATGGCACTGGAGTAGATGATAATTTCTGCATCCTGAACGGATTCAGCACTATGCGGGCAGGAGAACACGAGCCCTGCCTGTTGCAGTTTCTCGGTCTCGGTGCTCGTTACGCGGTCACAACCGCTCACTCGGTGCCCCATTTCAAGCAACATGCGTGCTAATCCACTCATGCCGGCACCGGCTACACCAATCAGATGGATGCGTACGGGATGCTCCCGATCCAGAAGTCGTTTGCGTAACTGTTCAATCATAATCCTTGCGCGATATTATAGCCGATTATCCCCCATAATCAAGGCTAAAGTCATAGTCGCTGCATTTATCTGCCTATTTTTGAACGAGTCTTCGGTGCGTGGTGTCACATGTATTTATGCGCACATCTGATAATGCTCAAAACTTACCGCCTGTTCCATCTGCGCGGGTGTCTCGCTTACGCGTTATGGGGGGTGTTTTTTTGCTGCCCGTTATTTTTTTCACGACTATTGTCTGTGCAATATGGTTGAGCCAGTACTTGTATTGTATTTTCGGTGAGCGTGTTTATGAGGCGGATGCTCATCATGTGAACCCCGCTCTGGAGGGTAAACTCGTTTCCGTATACGTTGATAAAATTGAGGTGCCTCGGGGGCAGGGGGCCGGTGACGCAGACTTCGGGATTCAAGATGCCGGTATAGCGGTGTTTCGCTCAATTTTACCGGTAAATGAGCATGGTAGAATAAAGGTTCATTATAACAATCTGCATGGCGTGTCAGATCTCGTGAACATTGCTCCCTGCGTGTGTGCCGGGGGGTATGAGTTGCTCGCAGACCCGTCTTTCTGGCGATATGAACCTGTCTTCTCGCCTGAAAAAATCATATTACCCCCGCAGCGTGTTCCCGAGTCCTTGGCTCCTTTTGTTGAAAAGACGTGTGGCTCTCGCGTGTTGTTAAAGACGGCAGACACGGGGCCTGCTGCAAGCCGATTCTCTTCCCTCTTTTTTGAGGGGCTGCCCCATGTTGTGAAGGGAGAATTTATTTTAATCGGCAGGCAACGCGGCACTCAATTGGATATGCGTGAACCGGGTTGTGGCTTGTGCAAGGATCCTTTTCCGCAATGGCATACCCACCGCTATGTTGTGTCCTCTATACTGCTGCCCTGGCATATAGAGAGCCCCCTCATTATTCTCATGTGTGTGGTGGTTTTATTTTACTCATGGAGCTTTATTCTCCATACATTTAAATGGGGTAAGCGAGCCGGTGTGCACTTGCCGATAGCTTGTGTTTTTGTGCCGGTCTTATG
The DNA here is from genome assembly GCA_015062045.1 of Akkermansiaceae bacterium. Classification (GTDB taxonomy): domain Bacteria; phylum Verrucomicrobiota; class Verrucomicrobiia; order Verrucomicrobiales; family Akkermansiaceae; genus Akkermansia. The sequence goes on along the minus strand of SUVJ01000002.1, from coordinate 9,560 downwards.
TGGTTCCTTTGCCTTGTTGTTTTTGTATAAATTATTGGCTATACATGTTGGCTATCATTTTGAGAATGTGCCCCTTCCGGTGCTGATTCTTTTGGGCACATTTATTGTGTTCTTCTTTGTTTTGGGGCTGCGCGCTTTGTTAAAAAAATCTCCCGATGCGCGTCATGACGCATCGGGAGAGTAAAAGCTCTGCTTTGGTGACTTATCAGGCCATCGTTGCCTTGTGTGCCAAGTGTATCATCTCTGCCTCACGCTTGACTCGCACCTGCAGGTCTGCCAAAGCGTTCATGTAGTAGATGTAGGCATCATACGGAGAGGGGTAGGGGGTAAACCCGTTGCTCTTCTCCATGTAATGGAAGTGGTCTGCACTTTGCAGCTTACGCCACACGTGAATCATATCGCGGTCCTCGCTGTCCTTCACGGGGGTCTCAAGGTCATATATCTTTTTAAGGGCCTCTTGCTGCATGACATTGCCGTTCCAATGCGTGGTGGTGCCAAAGGTGGAGCAGCTCACGGGGTTGGGGCAATCAATGGTGCCGGTGGAGGGGAACTCCCGCACCACTTCTCCCGGTGTCATGAAGCTGTTACCGTTGAACAACGTAGCCATAATCATGGTGCGCCAGAACTCAAACACACCCGTGGTGTCGGGCTGTCGCTCGCCCAAGGTCTCGTAGTCCAGAGAAATGTTGACCACTTGCCCCTCTTGCTGCCCGAGCCATTCTGCAAAGGTGTAGGGAGAAAGCGGGTACTCGCTCCAGCTGGGGTCAACACGGCGGTTGGCCAAGTCGTTAGAGAGGTGGCGGTTGCGGATGATGGTCTTGGTTTTGGCAATGAGCGGGGCACATTGCAGGTCGTTGGTATGGCGGTTGGACATCATGCGGCTGTTGCCGTCTGCCATGATACCCTCAAAGCCCATATCGTAGGCCTGTGCAGCAATGGCGTTGGAGTAGAGCATGCCGGTGTTCCACAGCACAGTGGGGCGTTGGCCGAACAGCTCTTCTATCAAGTCCATGTGCTCATTCACCTGTTCGGCAAACTCACCCGTGGAGTACAGGGAGGAGAGCGAGGCGTAGTACGGCATGGCCAAGAACTCTACGCAGCCGGTTTCTGCTAACTCTTTGAAGGATTCAATGAGGTCCGGGCGGTGGTATTTGGCCTGCTCCAAAATCACGCCGGAGATAGCCAGTGCAAACTTGAACTTGCCGTCAGAAAGCTCTATGAGTTGTTTCATGAGCCTGTTGGCAGGCAGGTAGCAACGCTCTGCCACCTGGCTGAGCACGCGCCCGTTGAGCTCGTCGTCCTCATAGAAGGCGTGTTCGCCAATCTTAAAGAAGTCGTACGGCGTCAGTCTGTTGGGCTGGTGCGCGTGAAATGTTAAGGAGATGTTCATGTTGTTTTAAAGGGGTAATACTTTTACCAACCGAGCACGTGGTGATACACGCGCAGCATCTTGTCTGCCGCGGTGTCCCAGTTGGAGTTCTTGATGTCTTGAGCACTTTGCTCCGCTACTTGCTTATAAAGCTCCTCGTCTGTGATGAGGTCCACAATGTGCTTGGCCATCATGTTAACATCCCAGAAGTCTGCCTTCAGCGCTCCTTTCATCACCTCTGCCACACCACTCTGCTTGGAGATAACGGCAGGTATGTTGAACTGGGCTGCCTCCAGGGCGGAAAGCCCGAACGGCTCCGACACGGACGGCATGCAGTATACATCCGTCATGCTCAGCAACTCATTTACTTTCTGTTTGTTGAGGAACCCGGTGAAGTGGAACTTGTCACCCACGCCGTGGAATGCCCCCGTCTCGATAAGCTGGCGCAGCTTTTCACCCGTGCCGGCCATGACGAAACGTACGTTGTCCGTTTGCTCCAATACCTTAGCCGCAATTTGCAGGAAGAACTCCGGCCCTTTCTGGGCGGTAAGGCGCCCCAGGAAGAGCACGAGCTTTTCCGGGAACTTCTTCTTGGTGTGGAACACCTCCACCGGGTCCGCACCATTGTGTACGGGGAAAATCTTGGCAGGGTCAATGCCGTAGTGCCCGGCAGCAACCGTACCGGTGTATTTGGATACGGGGATAACGGCATCTGCCTGTTCCATACCGTATTTTTCAATGTCGTATATCCAACCACGGGCATCTGCGCCGGCGCGGTCAAATTGAGAGGCGTGCAGGTGCACCACCAGCGGTTTACCCGTGGCGCGCTTTACCTCTACACCGGCCAGGTAAGTCATCCAGTCGTGTGCGTGCACCACGTCAAAGTCATAACCGCGGGCCATTACTGCACATATTTTGGAGAACTCTATTACCTTGCGGGCCAAATCCCCGGCATACAGGTCTTCCTTGCCGGTAAACAATGCCAAATCTGCCTTATGTACCTTGGAGAAGAGCAGTTTGCCCTCCTTGGTAAAGGTGATATTACCGGGGGTGCCTTCCTCACAAGCGTAGGGGTCTAAATTAACGGGGGCTTTGCCTACCACGGTAAAGCTCTCGTAGGTGTATCCCTCGCTGTGGGTCTCCATCTCTGCATATTTCAGGTTGTTGATACCCGTCAGTTCAAATCCGTCATATTTCTGGCCAAGCTTGGCCTTGGGAACGATGACTGAAAGATCCACCTTCTTGGACAACGCCTTAGAGATGCCCATGCACGCAACACCCAACCCGCCATTAATCAGCGGTGGGAACTCCCAACCCAATTTCAGTACTTTAATTCTCCTCATGACTTTTGTAGATAAGCTAGTTGACTCACCGGCGTGTAAAGGTTACATCGCCTCGCGAATATTAGACACCATCGGCATCGTTTTGTCCAGCATTATTTGTGACAGCTTTTCTGTAATCTGCCCGGTGAATCATGATAAGCTATTTGCAGACAATCAGCCGGAGCTAATTCTCCTGATTCGCTTTGCGAATATCCTCCAGCGCGGCGATAAAGTCATCCAATATCTCCGCCGGCACCATGATGCGGTCTCGGTTGGAACTTACCTTCTCCGTAATGCGTACCACTCGTCCTCTTGCATTGCTTTTCAGGTCAATGAAGAAGGTCTTGCGATCCGCTATAATCTTTTCCGTACAAATAATATCGTCGTCCACTTTTTTAGAACGGGCCTGGTTATCTGACCCTCAACCTCATAATATACAGACTTTGCTCAGAAAGTCAACTATCAAAGTGCAAACAATAAAAAAAAGCAGCATGGCTGTTGTTTCTGCCATACTGCCGTGAAAAGGGAGTAATAATGTTATATGAGCTCCTTGAGTCTGTTGATGGAAATAGCCGGTATGGTTTGTTGGGTGCCATCTGCTTTGCGGAGTATGGGGGAGCCGTCGGATTCTATGCCGGTGAAGAACCCGCAAATGCGCTCCGTATCCGTAATGGCAACAACGGGCAGGGAGGGGCCCCAAGCTTGCTCCAAACGGGTTAAAATGGGCTCGGGCCCGTGGTCAATAAAGTCTGTAAATACCTTAGCCAATTCATCTGCCAAGTGGTCACGCAAATCATCAAGGGAGGGGCAGGCATTGGGGATAAGGTCTACCAAACGCACGGGTACATCTGTTGTAGCACCCTGCAATTTGACAAGATTATTGTAAACATTGATGCCGATGCCAACGGAAACCATGCTTTGGGAGGGGCGCTCCACCAGAATACCGGCAAGCTTATTGCGGTTCACCAGCAAATCATTGGGCCAGCGCAGGCGCAAGCCTTTAATGTGGTAAGCTGCCAAAGTGTCAAGCAGGGCTACACCGGCAACCAAGGGCATCATTCCCCACGGGCGAGAGGTGCCGGGGTCTATGGGCAGGTTAAAGTTTGCCCACAGGCCACCTTCTTCACCAAACCAAGTGCGGTTGAATCGCCCTCTGCCTTTGTGTTGGCGTACACTGGTCACCACTGTCCAAGCCGGTAATTTGCGTGCCTCGGTGAAGGTGGATTCGCATTCCTGCAACTTTTTGACTTTCCACTTAATGCTCATGCCTGTATTCTACACCACTTGTGCCCGTTGTCCAATAAAAAAACACGCAGTTGACATAATTATTGCGGAGTGTTAGCATGGGGTATGCTTACAAGTACGCGTTTAACGGATACTGCATCTGCCATTTTTAAAGAATCTTGGCAACTTTATGAAAGCGCTTTTCCGCATGAAGAGCGCCGAGCTTTGGCGAACCACGCCTCGGCCATGGCTTATGAGCCGCATTTCGTTTGCTTGCATTTGCGAGATTCTCAGGGCTTTGTCGGTATCCTGTTTTATTGGGTGCTCTCACAATGCGTGTATGTGGAGCATCTTGCCATTGCCCCCGCTCGCAGGGGGCAGGGGCTCGGTAAGGCGGCTTTGAAATTATTGCAGCAGCACGAATTACCCATTATTTTAGAAATAGAACCGGTGACAGATGCCGCCACCGCACGCCGCCTGCGTTTTTACGAGGGCGCCGGTTTTCACCGCTTGGCGGCGGTGCATTACCAGTTGCCGTATCATCGCGGGGAGCCCCCTTTGCGGCTGGAGCTGCTCTCCTATCCGCTACCTGCGGGGGAGACGTTGCTTGCCTCCTTTGAGGAGGATTTCCTGGCCATGCCCATGCGTTACAGAGCCTGTTGACGATGCTCGGTTTGGCGAAGATGCTGCGTGTTAAAGCCTCTTAATGCGGCTTCGTTGAGTAATTGTCGGTAAGCAATCGCTGTATACAACGGGGTTCTGCCCAGCAGCCATAAGCAGCTCCCGCTCTCGTTGGATACCAACGCCCTGCTGTAGTTCTCATCCACATACAGCACGTGGTACGGTGTAGACAAAAAACGCAAAAAAGGTATAAAGCTCACGCTCAACTTGCCTTCACCTGCTATGCCGGCTTTTGCTGTGGCTTTTTTTTGATGCCCCTTTGTATCCGTTCCGTAATTGGTGATGCGCAGCGCTCCATCGGCATCCATGGTATAATCTGTGTACACCTCATCAAGCTCGAACTCGAAAGGTGTTTCAAACCTTGCCCATTCATACCAGCGCCCTGCGTATGCCGCCCACTTTACCCCGTCAATCGGTGTGGTGTCTACCTCTCCGGCAGCATCCTGCCCACCGTTCCTGTCAGAAAAATAATATCTCAGTGCTCGTAAAATCATGCCGTCTATAGTACACCTTGGCAGCATCTGTTGCTCGATAACCGACAGTAAAATCCCTTGATGACATTTTTTGTTATAGGTGTTGTGTTGCGTTTGAATTTTTTGCTTGCTTAATCCTACTGTTTTTGTATGAGGCTTTCATTACTTGTTCGGCGTGTTATATTGGCTCTTACCGCTATCAGTTATGCTGTATCGGGTACACTTGTGGCAGACCCGATTAAGATAGACGTGGATACGGGGACTGATGTAAAAGACGCGACGGGCAACTCCTCCTGTCCTCTACGGATGGGTTCGGCGGTACGTTGGAGCTAGCGGCCACCCGTAGTTCCGTATTGGTGAAATCCGGGTACAGCGGAGCCGCTGCACTGCTTCCTCCTCTTCGATGGGGTTGAGGGGCGCATTACGATTTCTCCTTCCGTCTATTTCACCATTGACGGTTACGAAGGATTGCAAGCCAATGTGGTCCGAGTCGGCTCGGCTGTGTATTTGCAAGTAATCCCCGAGCCCGCTACGGCCACTCTCGGCTTGCTCGCCCTGGTGGCTCTCACCGCCCGTAGACGCCGCAAATAATCCCTCCCCGTAATCTGCTGAAACAGATAGCATTTAACCCGCAATAATTCATTTATCTGTCAACATAGAGACCCACGCCTCTAAAAGTAAGTGCCCATACTTGTGGGCTCTCGTCAAAAATGCAAAGAAAAAAAGTCCCGCCCATCGGTACAAAAACCTGGGGCGGGCGCGCGTTGCGGGGCTTGGTTACCCCGCTTGAAATTGCTCTTCCTTACTTGCGGCCTGTCTGGGCGTATCAACGAGAAGCCCGACGACGGCTTGTCACGCCATAGCTTTAGCGTCGGCGACGACGAGCAGCAAGACCAGCGAGGGCAAGGAGGGAAAGCGTAGCCGTTGCGGGCTCGGGGACAGCGGGAGTCTGAGGAATGACACCCGAAGCAATCATAGACACTTGGTCTGCAGTCAAAGCTTTATTCCAAATAGCAAGGTTATCGAGTGTCTGAGTGCCGGGAGTATTAGCCGGACGTACGCCTCCAAACCCGCAGTTAAACTGAAAACCCGTCAATCCCTTTTCCAGTGCATTACCAGTCAAAGTGTACGTAGAAACGCTCTTACCATTGAGATACGTCGTGAGCGTCTTTCCTTTGAAAGTCAGCGTAATGTTCATACCGGAACCATCCGCTGGCAGCGCTCCTAATGATGCTACTGATGTTGAAACATTAGCTTTACCGCCAAAGCCATAGTCGTATATAAGGATTCCGCTGTTATCGCTAGTCACAGCCAGCATCTGATCATTATTGCCGCCGCTATACAGCGAAACCGCATTTTTCCACGTGTTTGAGTTATACGACAGCAAGTCAAAGCTGAATGTGAATTCGTCAGTATTAAAAGCGGTTGCGATGTCATCTGATTTGTTCGCCCAAGGTGTATCCGAACTGCCCACAGAACCGACACCGTTAGCGGCAGAGAAAGAGTTGTTTACAGTAAAAGTAAGCACGTCGGCAGTAGCAGAATCGAAGTCCCACGCTGCTTGAAGTCCCGTCAGAAGTCCAGCCTCTTTATACTGGTCATATGTCAGTGTGTCCGCAGCTGCAACACCGGCCAGAGCCATAAGGGCTATAATTGTTTTTTTCATGATTGTAAGATTTGATTATTAAGAAGTTTCGTGCAGCTCGTGCAGGGGTACTCGTTCCCGCGCGCGTTGGGAGGCTGAGAGACCTGCCCCGAGCTGATGACCATAATATACAGCATTATGAATGATGTAGCTGCCGTAAATATTTGATTTTATAACGGTTAAAGGTAGTGAGTTTCATGGAGCATTGATGAATCGTACCATAACAAAATCAGCGAAAGTGCATTATTTTTAAGATTTTTGGTATTTTTTGCTTGCTACATCATTCATAATGCTGTGGATGGGGATGAGCAATGAGTCCTCGCGTTGGTTTTGAGGGAGAAAGGGAATCTCAGATGGGAGCTTTCTCCATAGCGGGATTCAAGGAACTTGTTTTGAGCTCTCGGGAATGCGGTCTACGTCAATCTTGACTTCGGCTCGCCTGTGTTTTTCTGTCCGGAGTGGGCTTCATGGGGGGGCGCTCTACCATGTTTTTTTGCATTGCCGCCCCCAAAAAATTGCCGCTGCCTGAGAGTCAGGCAGCGGCTTTTCAAAAATAAATTGTATGAGTGTGGGGGAGGATTACAGGCTGTCGCCGAAGTCCTCACGGAACTTAGCGGCAAGCTGCTCCTGCCAGTCGCTGAGGGGCTGCAGCTTACCGAAGAAGAAGCGCAGCACGGCAGGTTCCTCTACCCATTTGAGACCGCCAATGAGGTGGCGGTTGTCGTACAACCACTTAACGCGGTCTGCACAGTACTTGATTTGAGAGAGCGTGAACACGCGGCGCGGGCAGGCCAGGCGCACAAGCTCAAGCTCTGCATAGTTCTCAGAACCATCGGGGTTGCGCTGCTCGGACAAGGAGCCGCGCTCCATGCCACGTATACCACCGGCAATGTACAGAGCCGTGGCCAGAGCCCCGGCGGGGTATTGCTCGTGCGGAATGTTGGGCAAGAACTCGGAGGCGTTAATGTGGGCGCCCAAACCACCGGCGGGTTTCACCATGGGGATTCCGTAGTCTGAGAGCTCCTTCACCAGGTATTCAATGAAAATGGGCCCTTGGTTGATGATTTCTTCATCAAGCGTCTCCAGCAAGCCTACAGCCATGGCCTCCATGGCGCGTACCTCCATGCCGCCATAGGTAAGGAAGCCCTCGTACAGCGGAATAAAGGCTTTCATCTTGAGGATAAGCTCCTCATTGTTGGAAATAATGGCACCACCACGTGCAAAGCCCAACTTACGGCTGGAGAAGTAGATGAGATCCATCTCATCCGCTATCTTGCGGATAATCTGAGCAATGCTCATATCCTTGGCAGCCTCTTCACGGGTTTTGATGAAGTAGAGGTTATCTTGCAGCAGGGAGGCATCCAATACGGACATTACACCGTACTCTTTACATACGGCGGCTACATCCAGCATGTTCTGCATGCTCAGCGGTTGGCCGCCAATCAGGTTGGTACCGGCCTCTATGCGTACAAAAGGCACGTGCTCCGGGCCTACCTCCTCAATCAAGGCACGCAGGCGGGCAATGTCGAAGTTGCCTTTGAAGGGGTATTCCAAATTGGGGTCAAGCCCCTCGGGGATGATGAGCTCCTCCACCCGGCCACCCTTGCGCGTAATGTGAGCCTTGGTGGTGGTAAAGTGGAAGTTCATGGGTACTACATCACCCTCTTTTACAAAGGTTTCTGCAAGAATATTCTCACAGGCACGGCCTTGGTGTGCAGGCAGGAAGAACTTGGTGCCGAAAACTTGCTCTATTACGCGGGAAAGTCGGTTGAAGGTTTCAGAGCCCGCATAGGAGTCATCTGCCTGCATGGAGGCTGCAATCTGGTTGTCGCTCATGGCGTTTACGCCGGAGTCCGTCAGCATATCCATGAACACGTCTCGGTTTTGCAGCAAGAATGTGTTGTTGCCGGCTTCTTTTAACTTAACGACACGCTCCTCTACGCTCGGCAGGAAAAGCTTTTGCACCACGCGTACCTTGTGCATCTCCAAGGGTACTTGGTGCTCCTCTTTGTAAAATTTAACTATAGACATGATAGAATGTGTTGATATTGTATTTGTTCAACTGAACATTCGTATGGAAACACGCAGCCGAACGAGCGCAGATTCTAGCATAAATTACTTGAAAGTCAATTTAATAATTTGGCATACGTGTTATTTGTGCATCTCTAAAAAATCAATAAATGGCAATTTGAAGGGGAGATGGCGTGTGTTGTGCGGAATTTTACAAGCCCCGCCCACCGGCGGGGCTCTATAATTCGGCTCGCTAATGCTCTCCATGAAGAACGGCTGACGGCGTTGCTGGTTCGCCCCATGCGGGGCGAAGTGAGTTTGCTGCATGCGCCGCAGTGAGATTGAGCCAGCTGCGCAGGCTCAGTGAAGGGGAATAATAGAGCCCGTAAGGGCGACAGCCAATAGGCAGGGGCGTAAGCCCCTGCACGTGGAAAAAACATACCCGAGCCCGAGGAGCGTAGCGACGAGGCCGACAGATGGGTATAGCGCAGGGCGTAAGCCCGGAGCGGCGCGGGACTCGGGGTTAACACCCCTCGTGGGGATTGTGTCGGCCTCCTCGCGTTGCTCGTCGGGCTCTATATTATTTTGATAGCCGGCAGGGGTCGCGCGCGCACTGCGTGCACGCTTGACCCCTGCCTATGCTATTTCGCCCCTGAACGGGGCTGGGAATGTTTAATGTTAAATATTTAATGTTTAATGTGAGCGTGGACCAATTTTTAAGCCCCCTTGTGGGGCGAAAAGCGAGTAGGGGGCTTTCGCCCCCTCTCACACCACCGTACGTGCCTTTTATGGCATACGGCGGTTTCTCGGCGTGTGATTGGTCCCGGAACTAATGT
>SUVJ01000064.1 GCA_015062045.1 Akkermansiaceae bacterium | reverse complement strand
AGCCGCGTCAGCGGCGGAACCCCGGGGAAACGGACAAACAAATAGGAACCCCGGTTGAGGGGTGACATAATGCGTGGCTTAAATATGGGGGTAAATACATATAATGCCTTAATTCAAAGCGTAACATTATGCCACCCCTTGCGGGGTTCGCATCTATTTTTTTGCATATTTCCCGGGGTTCCGCCGCTGACGCGGCTACACCGCCGGGCTATTCTATGACGCCCCCAACGGGGCTCAAAAAGTCGGCTCGCTAACGCTCGCGGAGGCTCCCCCACAACTACCAATCTGAGGGGGCCCCGGAGTTTTTAGAGGTCCCCAAATTGTAAATAATGGACTAACGGGGGCATTGCCTAATACGTTTGCCCCGGCCCTCCCCTTATTGAGCCAGGGCAGAGAGCAATTTGCCGTGTATGCCGCCAAAGCCGCCGTTGCTCATAACCAACAGCACATCGCCGGGGTGTACATGGGCTACTACATGTGCCACAATGTCATCCACCCCTGTGCCCAAGTAGCACTCTGTGCCGGCGGCGATAATGTCTGCACGCAGTTGCTCCTCATTAAGACGGTTCTCAGGGGCAACTCTCTTGTGATTTTCAACGGGTGAGAGCACGGCAAAATCTGCCGTGGCGAGGGACTCCGCCAGTTCTTTTTGGAAAAGGTTGCGAATGGTGGTGTTGCTGCGCGGGTCAAAGAGCACCCAGAGCCTGCTCTTGGGGAAACGCTGGCGCAGCCCCTGTACCGCTTGTTTAATGGCGGTGGGGTGGTGGGCAAAGTCATCTACCACGGTAACGCTGTGTACGGTGCCGCGCACCTCTTGGCGGCGGGCCACGCCCTCAAACTTGTTGAGCGATGCGCGGATTTGCTCTGCGCTGAGCCCGGCATAGCTTGCTGCGCAGGCAGCCATGGCGGCATTGCGTATGTTGAAGTCTCCCACCATGGGTACGCTGTATGCCTCGCCCCCCAGTTTAAAGTCGCTGCCGTCCGTTCTGTGCTCAATGTCGGTAATGCGTATATCGGCACTCTCGCTCATGCCCACAGATACAATCTTGACCATGCGCAGCTCTGCCGCAGCGTGGGCTTTCACGTCTGCACAGTTGGGGCAGTCTGCATTGATGTAGACCACGCCATCCTTGGGTACCACGCGCAACAGACGCTTGAAGGAGAGCTTAATCTCCTCCACATTGGCGTAAATGTCTGCGTGGTCCATCTCAATGTTGTTGATGATAACCACCTTGGGCAGATAATGCAGGAACTTGGAGCGCTTGTCGAAGAAGGCGGTGTCGTACTCGTCGCCCTCCAGCACGCAGTAATCGGACTCCGTAAAATGACCGCCGCGCCCCAAATTGCGGGCAATGCCGCCAATCATGTAGCTGGGGTCAAGCTCATTATCTTTGAGCATCCATGCCAGCATGGAGGAGGTGGTGGTCTTGCCGTGGGTGCCTGTTACCACAAAGTTCTTTTTGCCCCACAGGAAAAACTCTTTCATGGTCTCCGGCAGGCTCATGTAGCGCAGGTTTCTCTCCAACACGGCCTCTACCTCCACATTGCCGCGGCTCATGGCATTGCCGATGACGATGAGATCTGCCTCTGCGGGGATGTTGTCCGGCTTATAGCCTTGGAAAATCTCAATGCCTTCACTCTCCAGGAAGGTGGACATGGGCGGGTAGACGTTGGCATCTGTGCCGGTTACCACATAGCCCTTGCGTGCCATGGCAGAGGCAACGGCCCCCATGGCTGTGCCGCAGATTCCGAGAAAGTGGACGTGTTTCATGTTATGTAGACGGTGGTGAGATGAGGTGGAAAGATTATAACATATCGCCCGATTTTGCAAGCGTTTTTTTTGACTGTGTACACGCAGGCCTCTGCCGATGGGGCAAATAGCACTCTACCGGTGGTAGAAGAATGTGCAGATGCAGCATGTATGGCGGGGTGGGCACAGGAGGCTGTGGCTCGAATTTGACTACATGGGCTGCATTTTTGAGCGTGAGTTTTATGCAGACCTCTGCAAAAGAAGGCAGGCGAATCTTATTCAGACTCGCCTGCTTCAAAAAAAGCTTCCCGAACGGGTTGATTATTTACGCCTCAACAGCGGGGGTTACGGCAGCAGCGGGGATTTCCTCCTTGTTGGTGAAGCGCCACTTAACCTTGTTGCGCTTGTTGGCGGAGCGAGCCTTGCGGCGCTTCTCATCCATGGGGCTTTCGAAAGCGCGACGACGGCGCATTTCCTCGAGGATACCCTCGGTGTCGAGCTTGGTCTTGAGGCGCTTAAGAGCGCGATCGATCGGTTCTCCTTTACGTACGGTGACGGAACGCATGATAATGTGTGTGTTTGTTAATGATTGTCCGGGAACGGGCAGGCAGGATACAACATCTGCCCCCATCTGTCAAGATTTTTCACAAGAATTCTGCATTTTTTTCAAAATTGAGGTGTTAAAACGGCAAAAATCGGGTGAAATGAAAGGGAGTGCGACAGTTCAAAAACTTTTGGCTTGCTACGTGGGCGTGCGTGTGCTAGGCTCATGCCTGTTATGGAACCTGATTCACCTCACCTAAGGGGAAGCCTGGTCGTCTTTGAAGGTATAGACGGCACGGGCAAGTCTACCCAGATTCAGCTGTTGGCGCAATACTTGCGTGCGCGTGGTCTGGAAGTTGTAACGGATTTTGAGCCTACCCGCGGCAAATGGGGCATGAAAGTGCGCAATGCCGCACTCTCGGGGGAGCGCTTGAGCATTGAGGAAGAGATAGATTGCCTGTTGCAAGACCGCCGAGAGCACGTGCGAGAGCTCATAGAGCCTGCGCTGGAGCGCGGGGCTTGGGTGCTGTTGGACCGCTACTACCTCTCCATGATGGCCTACCAAGGAGCTACCGGGGCTAATGTGGAGGAGATCAGGCTCATGAATGAGGAGTTTGCCACCATACCCGATGTAGCTTTTTGGCTGGATATTCCGCTGGAGATGGCCATGGAGCGCATGAACGCCCGCGGCAACGGCCATGATGCTTTTGAAAATGAGCCTTTTTTGCAGGCCTGCCATGAAATTTACTCTGCCATGGAGATGCCGTGGCTGCACCGCATAGAGGCGGATGGCACCGTGCAGGAGACCCAAGCCCGCATCCGCGAGCTTATCCGCGAGGAGCTGGGTGTTTAAGAATACACCCCGGCTCCGCGCTGAGGTGCTTTGTATTTCTCACTTCGTATTTCGTACCTCGGGGACCTCGAAAAACTCAACAAAAACTATTTATCTTGCATCCTACGGATCTCCGGCACCCCTACAAAATGGTAGTTGTGGGGGCGACTCCGCGAGCTTTAGCGAGCCGATTTTTGAGCCCGTGAAGCGGGCGACATTTCAAATAGCGAGTGGTGGAGCCGCACAGCGGTGCAACCACTCGAATTAATTAATTATAAAGGGAACCCGTGAAACGGGTGACACTTAAGTCATGTTAAAATCCATAGAGATAGATAATAAAAAAACGCTATGAAAATCTGAGCACATAAGCATAGGTGTCAACTCGGAATCGAACTTAACTATCACCCGTTTCACGGGTTCGGTGTATTATTTATCGGTTCGAGTGGTTTCCGTCTTCGGCAAGCCTACGCCGTGACGAGTCGCTCGCCGTTGGCTCGCTTCACCACTCGCTAAATAAAATGACGCCCCGCAGAGCGGGGCTTACAAAATTCCGCTCGCCTGCGGCTCGCCACCCCTACAAATTGCCATTTGGCGAGTTTTTAGAGGTCCCCACCTCGTACATCCCTACACTTTTCTGCGGGCCCATTTAAGGCCGCAGAGCATGCGGTTGAGGATGAGGTACTCTACCGCCATATCCACGGTAAAGAGTATCCAAATACCCACGAGGGAGAGCGTATTCGGCCAGCAGAGGCTCCATACCCAGAGGCAGAATAAACGGAAGAAGCCCATGCACCCGTAAGATACATACATGACACGCCGTGTATCGCCCGCACCGCGCAGGCACATCTTAATCATGAGCATGGCGGCGTAAAAGGGCTCAATAATCAGGAACACCTGCACCACGGGAATGGTAGCGTTCATAAGCCCCGGGGAGTTGGAGGCAAAAATCTCCACAAACACCTGTGGGAAGAAGAAGAACACCACGCCCATGAGCCCCATGAATACCACACTGTAGCGCACGCATTTGCGCACGGTCTCCAGTGCCAGGCGCACGCTGCCCGTGCCCAGATATTGCCCCACCAGCGTGGCCCCGGCCATGCCGATGGCGAACCCGGGCAGGAAACTGAGCGACTCAATGCGTATGGCGATGTTGTGGGCGCCCACGTAGGCATCCCCCAGTTGAGAGATGGTGCGCAGCACAAAAATTTGGATAAGCCAGATACCGCCAATCTCCAGCGCTTGCGGCAGGCCTATGGTAAGGATGCGGTACATGCTGCGCCAGTCGGGCAGCAAGTCTTTTATGCGCAGGTGAATGGGGGGTACATAGTTATCTGTGCGCTCGGCGGCGTAGGTATCAATATCCTTACCTGCCAGTTTTTTGCGCATGCGTATAGAGCGGCGCACCAGTATGCTTACCAGCACTGTTGCCGCGGCGGCCATGCCCAGCACCATACCCAAGGCCAGCCCCTCAATAAACATGCCGAAGCATTTGACCAGCACAATGCTGAAGATGATGTTCAGGCCATCCACCGCCAGCATGATGAAGAACGGTGTGCGGGTGTCTCCCGCGCCTCGCAAAGCTGCATTCACGGCAAAGATGATGCCCGAGAACACGGCTACCCAGCACCCCACATGCATGTAGGTGAGGGCTACCTCTTGCGCGTAGTCGCTCAAACTCAATACGGTGGTTACAAGAAAATCTGCCGTTAAATACATGAGCACGGCGGAGGCTATGCCCGCTATCAACCCCAGCACGGCGGCTTGGTTGGCGGCGTAGTTGGCCTCCCCGAACTTGCGTGCCCCCGTCATGCGGCTTACAATGGCCGTGGCACCCATGCCCACGGCTCCCTGCATCAGGAACCCCAGCCACATAACATAGCCCGTCACACCAATGCCGGAGGCTATTTTCTCCGTAATGTCGCCCTCTGTGCCCATGTGGGTGGCCAAATACAGGGAGGTAGAGGCACAAATGAAACTGAGCACCTGCTCAAGCAAGGGCCACAACGCAATGGATACAATTTGACGCGGTAAACTGAGCCCTGCCAGCTTGCCGCCGAGCTGCCCTTTACCCTGCAGCGCGGCGCGTACGGTTCCTTCTCTGCCGTTTCCTGCTCCCATGCACCCCGAATGATAACACCTTTCTGCGGATTTGAAAAGAAAAAAACGTGTATAAATTCAGCGTTTATAACACCGTGTACCCCTGCGCACGGATGGTGGCGTGCAGGGCATCCAAAGCTACCTCACCGCAGGTGGTAAGGGTAACGAGCTTGGCTTTGTGGTCTGCCTTGCAGTCTACCACGCCGGGTATGGCGAGCAGGGCTTTGGTGACATGGGCCTCGCAATGCGGGCACATCATACCGTCTACTTTAATGGTAATGCTGTTCATGTGAGTGGGTGGGTTAATTTGAAAACGGCGCAGGCGCAGGGCATTGGAGACCACGCACAGGCTGCTCAGCCCCATGGCGGTGGCTGCTATTGCGGGGTGCAGCTGCCAACCGAGCAGGGGATAAAATGCCCCGGCTGCTAAGGGGATGGCAAGGCTGTTGTAAAACAATGCCCAAAAGAAGTTTTGCTTAATGTTACGGATAACGGCACGGCTCAGGCGCATGGCCCCCACCACATCCGTCAGTTCATTGCGTACCAAGATGACGGAGGCGCTCTCCATGGCAATATCCGTGCCGGCACCAATGGCTATGCCCACATCTGCACGGGTGAGGGCAGGGGCATCGTTAATGCCGTCTCCCACCATGGCTACACGGGTGCCCTCTGCTTGCAGGCGGCGCACGCAGGCCTCCTTATCCTGTGGCAGCAGCTCGGCATGCGTCTCTGTAATGCCGGCTTGTTTAGCGATGGCTTGGGCGGTGCGGGCGTTATCCCCCGTGAGCATGAGCACACGGCAACCCGCCGCCTGCATGGCAGCCACGGCGGCCGGGCTGTGGGGCTTGAGGGTATCTGCCACGGCAATGAGCCCATAGTAGTTGTTGTTGCGGGCAAACCAAAGCGGGGTTTTGCCGCCGGTGGCGAGCTGCTCCCCGAGCTCTTGCGGAAAGCGGATGCCGAGCTCTTGCATGAGCCGTGCGTTGCCGGCCGCGCAGAGCTCTCCGTCTATTTGAGCGGTTATACCCTTGCCGGGCAGGTAGGTGTGGTTGCTTACAGCTTGGGGCTGTACCCCTTGCCCTGTGCTTAAAATGGCCGCTGCCAGCGGGTGATTGCCCACGGACTCCAGGCTGACGGCTAACTGCAATAATGCTTCTTTTGTGTAGCCGTTGGCAGGCAAAATATCTGTCACTTGCGGGGAGCCTTGGGTGAGGGTGCCCGTTTTATCCAGCAGAATACAGCGGGTGGCGTGCAGAGCCTCCAGCGCGGTACCATTGCGAAACAAAATGCCTGCCTCTGCCCCGCGCCCCATGCCCACCATAATGGCCACGGGGGTGGCTAAGCCCAGCGCGCAGGGGCAAGATATCACCAACACCGCAATGGCGTTGGAGATAGCAAAGGCCGCCCCGGCTCCCAGGCTCAACCAAGTGCCGAGCGTTAGCAGGGCAATGCCCACCACCACGGGAACAAACACGGCAGAGATGCGGTCTGCAATGCGTGCAATGGGGGCTTTGGTGGCAGCGGCCTCACCCACCAAGTGAATGATGCCGGACAGGGCGGAGCCGGCACGTGTTTTATCTGCGCGCACATGCAGCACCCCACTGCCGTTGATACTGCCGGCATACACCTTGCAGCCCGGCGTTTTTTCTGCAGGCAGGCTTTCTCCCGTGAGGGCGGATTCATCTGCGGCAGAGTTACCTTGCAGCACCGTGCCGTCCGTGGGGATGCGCTCCCCGGCACGTATGAGTAGAATATCCCCCGCCTGCACGGCATCTGCGGGCAGGGTATGCGGGGTACCGTCTCTCAATACCGTGGCACTTTGCGGCAGCAGGTGCAGCAGTTGCTCCAAGGCTGCACCGGTGCGCCCGGTGGCGCGGGTCTCCAGCCATTTACCCAGGGTGATGAGGGTAAGGATCATGGCGGCACTTTCAAAAGAAAAGAAGGCTCTGTGGTGCAGGGCAAAGTTTGCCAAGCCGTCTGCCATGGCCGCCCCCGCCCCCAAGGCTACCAAGGTATCCATATTGGCAGCGCCCCGCTGCACGCTTTTGGTGCCGTTGATAAAAAACTTGCGGTTAAGCCACAAAATAGGCAGGGTAAGCAACAATTGAACCACGGCAGATGCCTCCCCGTGCCACAAGTGGTGCACGGCCACCAAGGGCAATAGCAGTGCCACAGAGCAAAGAAAACGTTTTTTGAGCTCCGTGTTTTCTGCCGGTGGGGTAGTGGCCGCGTGTCCTAAGCTTGCCCCATAGCCTGCGGCCTCTACAGCCTGGATGATGCTTGCCGCATTTTGCGGCTCGTGGTAGCGCACACACATGCTGCCGGTCAATAAATTAACCTGCACGCTTTGCACCCCCGGCAACTGCCCCACGGCGCGTTCTACTCGTGCAGAACATGCCGAGCAGCTCATGCCACTTACACAAAAGTTTTGTTCTTGCTCCCTCACTACGCCCAGTATAGGCCTTTGCCGCCACGTTGTAAAGGGCGCGTTGTGTCTTATACGGTTGAATACCCTGTGTCGGCAAAGCTTTGCTTATTCCTCAGAGTGCTGATATCGGGAATGCTCCGGCACCATCTTTGAGTGGTATATAGGAGGAGGCCGTGCAAAAAATAATTCCCGGTTTTAAGGTGTAATCACCCACAGGAATTTTTGAAGCTCCTTTTAAATCTCCCATGCTCGGGTTATTGCTTTGTTTAACTTCCATGGGGTAGAGACAATGCTTTTTCTCCAGCACAAAGTCCACCTCTGCCCCATTCGCATCTCTGAAATAATAGAGGCGCGGAGAAATGCCGGCATTTGTGTAGCTGCGCAGCAGTTGACCATAAACCCAAGTTTCAAGCATAGCCCCGGACAAATGACTGTTCAACAAGGTATCCACATCATCGCAACCGGCCAGCCAAGAGCAAAAGCCGGTATCCATAAAATAAAGCTTGGGTGTTTTACTGAGGCGTTTCAAGCTGTTTGCGTGATATGGGCGGAGCAAAGAGATAATACCGGAGGTTTCCAGGATAGAAACCCAAGCCGCGGCGGTTTTAGGTGAAATGCCTGCATCTCTTGCCAAGTCATTGTATACCAATTGCTGCCCGGTACGCAAAGCGGCAGAGCGCATGAGCATAACAAAGGCACTTTTGTTTCCCACTTGAGAGAGCGCCTGTACATCTCGTTCTACATACGTTTGCAGATATGAGCTGAAAAAATCCGCTGCCGGCATGGTCGGGTATTGTATTAATTGTGGGTATCCGCCACGCCAAATCCTCTCAAACAAATCTTTCAAGGGGCATATGCCGGCCTGATTTATCATTCCCTGCGCATTCTCCGGGTCAAATTCTTTTGCCAAATCACCTGCGCCCAGTAGCTCCATTTGGGACATACCGGCAAGTTCTACTATCCCGATGCGCCCGGCTAAGCTTTCTGTCACGCCCTTCATCATCGTAAATCGCTGGGATCCCGTCAACCAATACATTCCGGGTTTTCTGTCGATATCTACTTTTACTTTTATGGCGCGCAATAATCCGGGGGCATATTGTATCTCGTCTATGCACAACGGTGTCCCGAATCGCTCTAAAAATGCTTGAGGATCATCCTCTGCCAATTGTGCCTGTACATAATCATCTAATGTTACATACTTCATCCCCGGCGGAAGTATCTCTTTCAATAAGGTGGATTTGCCCACTTGGCGTGCGCCCGTTAGCATGATGCATGGAAAATATTGTGACAGCTCCTCTATTTTCCCTTTTATGGTGCGATAGTACAGATTCTGTGTCTTCATAACATCATTATGTCCATTTTTTGGAAAATTGTCAACAAAATTCCCGATAATCGGGAGTCATGCACTCCCGATTATCGGGAATTTGAGGCAAATGAGTGCAAAATCGTGCGAAATGAGGGAGATTGTTGCAAAAAAACTTACTGAATCAGAGTGCGCATGGCTTGCATTTTAAGGGTGGTTTCTGCCCACTCGGCGGGTTCTGAGGAGTCGGGCATAATGCCGCCGCCTGCATATAGCCTGCAAAGGGAGGGGAAGATTTGCATGCAACGCAGGGTGACAAAAAGGTGGGTTTGTTCTTTTGAAACGGGCCCCAGATACCCCGCATAGAAGCTGCGCTGTATATCTGCATGGTGGCGTATAAAGGCGCGCGCTGCCTCTGCCGGGAAACCGCTGACCGCCGGGGTGGGAGGCAGGGTGTGCAGCAGGGTGGGCAGGGCCTCTGCCGCCATACGGAAACGTATGTGTGTGCAAAGGTGCTCCAGCATACGCCCTGCGGATACGGTGTGCGGGCCGTCCGTTTCAATGTGCGTGGCAACCGTGCGCAGGCAGGTGGTGATGTGCTCTGCAACTAAGGCGTGTTCGTGCAGGTTCTTGGCATCCCATGCCACGGTGGCATCTGCCCTGGTGCCGGCCAATGCCATGGTGTGCCACAGCTCGCCCTCTCGCCTCAACAACAGCTCCGGCGTGCTGCACAGCCAGGTGCCGCCTTGCGGGGTGTGAAACAGGCAGTTGAAGGCCTGCGGGGCCGTGTGGCACAGGGTGAAAAATGCCTGTGCAGGTGAAAAATGCGGTGCGGGCACGTCCTCTGTGCGGGCCAATACCAGCTTGTGCAAGCCCCCGGTGGTACAGATGGCGCCGTGGTATTGCTCAAAAAGGCGGTGGTAGTCTGCTCTTGCGGTTTCCGGCTCTGCGGGTACGGCAGGGGGCAGGGTGGCAAAGTCTTGCGGCAGCGGGGGGGCTTGCAGCTCCCTGCGGATGGTGTAGGGGGGCGCATCATACTCTGCCAGCACAAATCCGGCATCTGCAATGCCGGGGTAAATGCCGCCGTCTTGTTGCATGCAGAACTCTGCCGGTTCTCCCGGCAAGGCATACAGGGCAAACGCACAATTATGCCTGCATAGCTCATTGATGCTTTTCGGTGAAAAGTTCTGCATAGCAGAATACTACTATGAAGCCGGCTCGTTGGCAATGAAAATCATTGCCAATCGATGACAATTTCTGCACGCAGCTCGCCGTTGGAGGTGATGGTGTGCTGCGTTTGCATGCCGGCTAAGCGGTGCTCAATGCAAATGGGGTGGCCGGCAAAGGTTTCGCGCTTGAAATTGATGCGGAAGCGGACGGGGGCAGCAGCGGGGCGCATGTGCTCGGGCAGGGAATCCAACACCCAAGTAAGGTAAGCACTGTTGTTGATGTGGCCGTTAAAGTCGATATCTCGGCGGGGTGCGGTGAGCTCTGCCGTAGCGGTTTGAGTGAACTCTGCGGGGGTGCTTAACTCTGCGTCGATGAGGGCCGGGCAGGCATCCGGTATGTTGACGCGGTCCAGTATCTTTTTGAACGGCATGGGGCGGCGGCTGTTCACGTCGATAAGCACCCAAAGCAAATCTGCCTGTGCCAGTATGTTGCCCGCTTGGTCCGTAAGCTCTACAAAACGGCGTGCCTGCAGGGCAGAGGCCTTGCCGGTGTTGGAGCGTATACGCACCTCCTCCTTCCATTTGGGCGCGCGGATAATACGGAAATCCCCCTGTACCTCAACCCAAATGAGCCCGTTACGCATGCTCCAGTCATAGCCCAAATCATTGGCAGAGGCATGCGTCTCCGCTGCCTCTTGGCAGTATTGCATGAACATGTCGGGCCGGAGCAGGTGGTCTGCCCCGCATTCGTAACTGGTAACGGTGTGTGTGATGTTGAGGTCGTTCATGGTAGAGTTTACTCTAGCGTGATGTCTGCCTTTTGTCAAGTTTTTTATGTGAGAGCAGCGAACTATCATGCAAAGCTATCATGCAACACTATCATGCGAGCGCAAGTGAGCTATCATGCAAGGAGCGCAGCGACGCGCAGTAGAAAGTTCTGATATAGCAGGGCTTTATGGTCTATCGCCTTTTATATATGTTATCGTATGTATCTAATCGGGCTTTTACCGTTTTGATTGATTGTATCAGTTTGAAACGTATACTCCCACATTGTTTCAACAGCGGAGCTATACATTCCTGAGTTAATGCCATGGTGCTTACCAATAATTTCAACCAATATTCGCTTTCGTAGCTCTCCTTGAGTGCAATTTGCATTTTTGATAAAAAATCTGCATCACTATATCCGTAATTAGCTTCTCGAATATTTGCACCTATGCTGGTTGCAGATTTGATAAGTTGTGTTTTAAGAACCGGTCTGTTTTTTACTTCATCACAGGTTAAGACAACCGATGTAGCAAATTCGAAAGAAAGCTTCGCTAAAATATCTTCCATACTGTCTTGTTATATATCATATATGAGCGCTGAGGACAAGATAAATGTGTTTGAGTGGGGGTACGGGTATTTTTCAGCTGCGCGTCGCTGCGCTCCTTGCATGATAGCTCACTTGCGCTCGCATGATAATTTTATATGATAGCGTTGCATGATAGCTTTGCATGACTGCTCGCTGCGCTCGCAGTAAAAAGCCCATGGCCATTACACACAGCCATGGGCAATTCAAGAATCTGTAGCGTTAAATTATACCGCCATAATAACCGCGCCGGTGAGTACGAACACGGCAATGATGAGCCACAGGGCAACAAGGCCGGTGCTGCTCTCAGAGGCACCACCTTGCAGGTGGCTGTATTTGCTGCGGTTGCGGCTCTTCTTCATGAAGCCGTCGTAGTTCTTTTGCAACAGGGTGGCCTCCACCTGGCGCATGACATCCAGGAGCACACCCACGAGAATGAGCAGGGAGGTACCGCCGAAGAACTGGGTGACCACCATGTTAAGGCCACCCCATACATAGAGCAGGGAGGGAAGGAAGTAGATGAGGGTGAGGAACAGGGAGCCTGCAAAGGTGAGGCGAGACATGGTTTGATCCAGATACGTGGCGGTGGGCTGGCCGGGGCGTACACCGGGGATGTAGCTGCCGCTGCGCTGCATGTCTTCGGAGATTTGCTGGGGCTGGAACATGGTAGCTACCCAGAAGTAGGAGAAGAAGAAGATCATGATAGCGGAGATGATGTAGTAGCCTACATCCGTGGGGGACATAAGAACGCTCACAACGTGTGTTACGGAGGAGGCATCACCCCAAATCTGGCGTACAACCATGACGGGCAGGGCAAGGATGGCCGTGGCAAAGATAACGGGCATCACGCCGGAGTAGTTCAACTTGAGCGGCAGGTACTGGGTGCCGCCGTTCATGACCTTGCGACCAACCATGCGCTTGGCCTGTTGCACGGGGATACGGCGCTGTGCCTGAGTAATGGTAACAACCAAGGCAACTACCAATACCATGAAGAGGATGAGGGCCACGATAAGCAGAGCACCCAGCGGGTTAATCTCTGAGCCGGAGCCCACACAGGTGGTCCATGCAATGGCGAATGCGCCGGGCAGGGCGCTGATAATGTTGACGGAGATGATGAGCGATACACCGTTGCCGATGCCGCGGTCCGTAATCTGGTCACCAATCCACATCAGGAACATGGTGCCCGTTACAATGATGAAAATGGTGGTGGTGGTGAACAGGAAACCCGGGTTGAGCACCAAGTCGCCCAAGCCGCTCAGGCCGATGTTGGCCGGGTTGCGCAGGGAGACGGTGAGCAGGTACCCCTGAATCACGGCAATGATGATGGCCAACAGACGCGTGATTTTGGTCATTTTTTGGCGGCCACCCTCTTCTCTGAGCATTTTCTTGAAGGAGGGGATGACGGCACCCATGAGCTGCGTCATAATGGAGGCGGAGATGTAGGGCATGATACCCAAGGCAAAAATACCGCACTGTTGTAAACCACCACCGGAGAAGATGGTGAGAATGGCACCCAGAGCCCCCAGCGGGTTATCCCCGTTTTGGGCCTGTGTCTCCATGTAATTTTTGAGCGCTTCTACGTCCACGCCGGGCAGCGGCAGGTGCACGCCTAATCTCACGATGACGATCATGGCCAGCGTGAACAGGATGCGACTGCGCAGATCCGGTACCTTCATGGTGTTGGCGAATGCGGTAATCATATTGCCTGGGATTCTTGTGTTTTTTGAAAATGGTTGTTGCAGCGTTGTTGCCTTGTTACTGCTGCCGTTTTTTCACGCTCGGCTTGTTGCAGTGCGGGGCAGGGGGGCGGAAAGGATTTTGTTGCTTGCCTTTCCTACACGTATGCCGGGTGGCGCTGCGCCACCCGGCTCGTGTAAGTTGTTATCTGATGTTTGTCAGCACTTTGCAGTGCCGATGCTCGCATCAGGCTTGGGCGCTCAGCACCGTGAGGGTGCCGCCGGCAGCCTCGATCTTAGCGGCCACGGAGGCGCTGGCGAAGTCTACCGTTACGTTGAGAGCCTTGGACAGGTTACCGTTGCCGAGAAGCTTCACGGCGTCGCAGTCGCCCTTAACAAGGCCTGCTGCACGCAGCTCGTTCTCCGTGACGGTTGCACCGGCTTCAAAGAAAGCCTCAAGCTGGCACAGGTTCACGATGGCAATGGTGGACTGGAAGCGGGCGTTGTTGAAGCCCTTCTTTGGCAGACGACGGTGAAGGGGCATCTGGCCACCTTCGAAACCGGGACGAATGGAGCCGCCGGAGCGGGCCTTTTGACCCTTGTTGCCCTTGCCGCAGGTCTTACCCAGGCCGGAGCTCTCACCGCAACCGAGGCGCTTCTTGCGATGCTTGGCACCGGGGTTGGGCTGAAGTGTTTGAAGTGTCAACATGATGGTAAAATCAATGGTTGAATGTTAAATCTCAGATGGCGGAGTCCTTCTTCTTCTTGCCGCGGGCAGAGAGGATCTGGTCTGCAGTGCGCATGGAAAGCATGGCCTGCATGGTAGCCTTCACTACGTTGGCAGCGTTGGAGGAACC
>SUVJ01000063.1 GCA_015062045.1 Akkermansiaceae bacterium | reverse complement strand
CTCAAAACATTAAACTCATATCTGTAGAGGACCCGGAGGGCAACCTCCCCCTGCACGAGGCAGCCCGCAAGGGGGATGCCGAGCTCTACCGCGAGCTGGTAAAACTGGGGGCCAACCCGGCGCAAAAGAACACCCGTGGAGAAACCGTGCTGATGCATGCCGCCCTGAGCGGGGATGCCGAAACCCTGGCAGAGGCCCTCAAAGGCATCAGCCCCGAGCTGCTGCAAGCTAAAGATAAGGATGGCCACAATGCCCACTATTATGCTAAACTGGCTCAAGATAAAGCCGCAACAGAAGCCCTGAAAGCTGCCGGCCTGCAACCGTAAACAAGAAAGATCCCTGCCCCATGGCCATTCATGTAAGAGCAACTAACACCGTCAAAATCAAGGTAGCAAGCCTCATCAGGCGCATGCTTTCCATTGCCTTGGGCTTGGCACTCATCAGCATCCTTATCAGTGCCTTGGTTCTGTATGTCATGAAGATATACACAGAGGCCCCGGGGAGCAGCTCCTTTGTTACCTATACCCCACCGGTTAAAAAAACGGAAGATACCAGCCGCAAGAAATACACAGAATCCACAGCTGCGGAATCCTCTGCCAATGCAGCTGCACCTTCCGCAGTCATTTTGTCGGACACCTCCCCCTATGTGGTCAGTTTGCCCACCTCTTTTGATGAC
The DNA here is from genome assembly GCA_015062045.1 of Akkermansiaceae bacterium. Taxonomy (GTDB): domain Bacteria; phylum Verrucomicrobiota; class Verrucomicrobiia; order Verrucomicrobiales; family Akkermansiaceae; genus Akkermansia. The sequence continues at coordinate 13,529 of SUVJ01000063.1, read as the reverse complement.
ATGAGCGCCGGGTTGGATGGCGAGGACGGCTTGGCGGGCATAGGCTTTGGGGATATGGGGCTGGGAGACGGCTTTGGCGACGGCATCGGCATGGGTGACGGCGGTGGAGATGGAGACGGCGGCGGCGGAAATGGCGGAAAACGCTCCGGCTATAACGATGATATTCAGGTGGTGCTCCTGCTGGATGCCTCGGGCAGTATGCAAACCCTGTTCACCGCAGCATCGGAGTCCATGGAAAAAGTGCTTACCGCGCTGAGCAATGCCAAGCTCAACGGCAAGAAGACAAAAGTGAACGTTGGTATCGTGGTATACGGGCAAGGTGCCCAAAACGGCGCCCCCATGAAACTGAGCCCCTTTACCACGCAGGTTAAAAAAATACGCTCTCGTTTAGAAAAAGTAGCCTGCGACGGTGCCCTGGAAAACTGCGGAGAGGCCATTGCCTTTGCCGTGCACAACTTTGAATGGAACCGCCGAGACCGCGATGACATGCTCAAAGTCATCTTCATTGCCGGTAACGAGCCCTTTGACCAAGGCCCCATTAATTACCAAAACGCTATTGCAGAGGCCACAGCCCAACACATCATCGTTAACACCATTCACTGCGGCCCGCCGGATACAGAGTGGGAAGAAGCCGCAGCCCTGGGCCATGGTGTTGGCCTTACCCTGGATATACAGCAAGACGGCGGCAGAGAGGTATCCGAGGATGAAATTCACCAAACCCTGCAAGCCCTCCACAATTGCAAGCCCCTGCCCATTGGTGCCCCTGCCGTGCAGCGCAAATACATAGACATGCTCAACAAGGCTGCGGCACCGCCCAAAGGCAACCCCAAACAGCTCAGTAAATGGCTCCGCGACAACAAACGCCGTATCTTGCAAGGCTACGATTGGGATGCCATTGAGCTTTACCGCTGTGCGCCTCAGGGCGAGTTCTCCATAGATATGCTGGGCGGCCCCGGTAACTTGCCCATCAGCATGCGCGGCAAGAGCGAGGAGGAAATCATTGACTTCTTAAGTCAAGAGGCAGAGCGCCGCACCCGCCTCCTAGAGCTCTACAAAGCTCAAAAAGCCTCCGGAGACCTCGGCGACAAGCTCCTCAATGTGCTGCAAGAGCAGGCTCAAGAAAAAGGAATTACCATCGACTTCTGATACCATGCTTTCTCTCACCATCATCAACAGCGATAACATTTGCTCCTCTTTCCCCTTAGAGCCCACCCCGGGGAGCGTTTACCGCATCGGTCGCTCTACGGATTGTGAAATCGCCCTGCCGGAGGAAATTCACCTCTCGCGCGTGCACTGCCTCCTTACAGTGGGCGAGGGCTGCGCCCTGCTTACCGACAATAACTCCAGCAACGGTATCTTTGAAGACGATGCCCGCGTGCAAGAAATCCTCATGCTGCCCGGCAAACAATACCGCGCCGGCAACTGCAAACTCATGCTGGAATACACAGCTGATACCCCCGCAGAGGAATATCAGGAGCCCACCGTATACGAGCAGCCCACCCCTGTTTACGAAGAAGAGCCTGCCGCCGTATACGAGCAGCCCGCCCCTGCTTACGTGGAAGAGCCCCCCGCCATACAACCTGTAGAGCCGCCCGCCCCCGCAGAGTTCCCATCCCCTCAACCCATTGAGCTTGAGCCCGAGCCTGTAGTTGAACCTACCCCCGAGCCTGTGGTTGAGCCTACCCCCGAGCCGGAGGAAGAGCCACAACCTGCCCCCGCCCCCCAAACGGAAGCCCCCGGTGCCTACCCGACCCCTCCACCGGCAAAACCGCGCCGCAAGTTTGTTGCACCGCCGCCCCGCAAACCCTTGGTCAAGCGACCCACACCGCGCCCGTTCTACACCGCTGCGGGCAAATTGAATACAGAAACCACCGTTGCTGCCCCCAAAGAGCTCAAACACCGCCGCAGCACCAACGGGGTCAAAGTTCATCGCCCCGCCTCCACCCCGGCAGACTCCCTCGGTTTACCCAACGATTTTGACCTGAGCCTCCGCCTGCTCAACACCACGGAAACACTGGAGGAGGGAGACCTGCTCCGATTCAGCCTCATCGCAGAAGAATCCTGCCACGTGTTCCTCATCCAGTACGACAGCACCGGCAACGCCGTAATGCTGGTACCGGGCGTTGGCGGTGCAGACAACAAGCTGCCCGCCATACAGGAGACGCAATTCCCGCCCTCCGGCGCAAACTCCACCTACGAGCTCTACGTAGAACCACCCTTCGGCACAGATACCATTATCGCCGTCGCCTGCACGCAGCCCACGGATTTCTTGGATATATGGAAAAACTGCCTTGCCCAGGCAGATGCCCTCACCAACCCCGGCGATGTCGAGAAAAAAACCATCGACCTGTGCAAGGAGAATGATGAGGAGGAAGACAACATCCTGTGGTCCTCCGCCCTCCTTTACCTCAAAACAGGCTCTTGATCTCCCTCCACTGAGCCTGCTGTGCAGGCTCAATCTCACTGTTGCGCTCCGGCGCAACAATCTCACTTGAGCTACCGCTCAAATCTCACTGCGGCGCAGCCGCAATCTCACTTCGCCCCCCTTCATGTTCGCCCGCAAGGACGAACTATCATGCCCCGCTATCACGTAAAACTATCATGCGAGCAACGCGAGCTATCATGCAAGGAGCGCAGCAACGCGCAGTAAAAATTATTTCCCCTTGCGGGCTCGTACGGAGGGAGAAGAAAACTGAGCGGCTATTGCTGCGAAGTTTCACTGCGCCCCAATGGGGCAAAGTTTCACCGAGCTTCGCGAGGTTTCACTGAGTGCAACGAAGTTTCACCCCCGCGGGCGAATGCCCGCCGAATTTGATAGCCCCCGCATGGGGGCGAAATAGCATAGGCAGGTGGTCAAGCGTGCACGCAGTGCGCGCGCGACCCCTGCTGACCATCAAATAAATAACATAGAGCCCGACGAGCATCGCGAGGAGGCCGACACAATCTACCCGAGGGGTGTTAACCCCGAGCCACGCTCCACTCCGGGCTTACGCCCTGCGCTATACACATCTGTCGGCCTCGTCGCTCCGCTCCTCGGGCTCGGGTTATTTTTATCCACATGCAGGGGCTAACGCCCCTGCCTATTGGCTGTCGCCCTTGCGGGCTCACATTTTAAACACCCCACTGAGCCTGCTGTGCAGGCTCAATCTCACTGTTGCGCTCCGGCGCAACAATCTCACTTGAGCTACCGCTCAAATCTCACTGCGGCGCATGCCGCAATCTCACTTCGCCCCGCACGGGGCGAAATAAAAAACTCTCGTACCTGCGGGCGAATGCCCGCCGAATTTGATAGCCCCCTTGCGGGGCGAAATAGCATAGGCAGGTGGTCAAGCGTGCACGCAGTGCGCGCGCGACCCCTGCTGACCATCAAATAAATAATATAGAGCCCGACGAGCATCGCGAGGAGGCCGACACAATCCCCCCGAGGGGTGTTAACCCCGAGCCACACACCGCTCCGGGCTTACGCCCTACGCTATACACATCTGTCGGCCTCGTCGCTACGCTCCTCGGGCTCGGGTTATTTTTATCCACATGCAGGGGCTTGCGCCCCTGCCTATATTATTTCGCCCCACAAGGGGGCTAGGAGTACGAAATGTGAAATACAAAATACGAAGTACGCAAAGCCACTGCGACGGGGGAAATAAAATATATCGTACCCGCGGGCGAATGCCCGCCGAATTTTTAAGCCCCCTTGTGGGGCGAAATAGCATAGGCAGGCGGTCAAGCGTGCACACAGTGCGCGCGCGACCCCTGCTGACCATCAAATAAATAACATAGAGCCTGACGAGCATCGCGAGGAGGCCGACACAATCCCCCCCACGAGGGGTGTTAACCCCGAGACACGCCCCGCTCCGGGCTTACGCCCTGCGCTATGCACATCTGTCGGCCTCGTCGCTGCGCTCCTCGGGCTCGAGGTTATTTTTATCCACATGCAGGGGCTTGCGCCCCTGCCTATATTATTTCGCCCCACAAGGGGGCTAGGAGTACGAAATGTGAAATACAAAATACGAAGTAAGCAAAGCCACTGCGACGGGGCGAAATAAAAAAATATCGTACCCGCGGGCTCCCGCCCGCCGAATTTGATAGCCCCCTTGTGGGGCGAAATAGCTTAGGCAGGTGGTCAAGCGTGCACGCAGTGCGCGCGCGACCCCTGCAAAACGTTAAAAATAATATAGAGCCCGACGAGCATCGCGAGGAGGCCGACACAATCCCCCCCACGAGGGGTGTTAACCCCGAGACACGCCCCGCTCCGGGCTTACGCCCTGCGCTATACACATCTGTCGGCCTCGTCGCTACGCTCCTCGGGCTCGGGTTATTTTTATCCACATGCAGGGGCTAACGCCCCTGCCTATGTTATTTCGCCCCCACAAGGGGGCTTGGATGTACGAAATGCGAAATACAAAATACAAAGTAAGCAAAGCCACTGAGACGCGCAGTACATATAATATCGTAGCCCGGGGACTTCAGTCCCCCTACACATAGCGGGCATCGCCCGCATGAAAGGTGCCTGCGGCACATGAAGGGTTCTCCCTTACGGGCTCACACTAAAAAACAATTCAGCCCTGCTGCGTTACCCGCAGCAGGGCTTTTAAACACGCGGTTAAACCGTGGCAGTGTTACTCACCGTCCGTGGGCAGGGAGTAATCAATACCGGCCAAGGCCTGGTAGAGGCGCCAGCGGCGGGCAATGTCGGCAGCCTCCATATCCAGAAGCTTGTCGAAGTCTGCCTTGTTGTTCTTAGCCAGCAGGCGGAATCGGTTTTCACTCAGGAGAGCCTCACGCACATCCTTCTTGGGTTTCTTGCTCTTGAGGGTGAGGGGGTTCTTGCCTTCCTTAGCGCGGTCGGGGTTGTAGTTATAGAGGAGCCAGCGGCCGCAGTCAACGGCATCCTTCTGGCGGTCAAGGCCCTGTGCCATGTTGATACCGTGGTTAATGCAGTGGCTGTAGGCAATCACAAGGGCGGGGCCGTCGTATTCCTCTGCCTCCATCAGGGTGGTGAGCACGTGCTGGTCATCGGACCCCATGGCAATGGATGCCACGTATACGTTGCCGTAGGTCATGGCCATGTAGCCCAGGTCCTTCTTCACTTGGTCCTTACCCTTGGTGGCAAACTTGGCAACAGCACCACGCGGGGTGGACTTGGAGCACTGACCACCGGTGTTGGAGTACACCTCGGTATCAAGCACCAGCACCTTCACATTGCGGCCGGAGGCCAAGATGTGGTCCAAACCACCGTAGCCGATGTCGTAGGCCCAGCCGTCGCCGCCGAGAATCCACACAGACTTGCGTACCAAGTAGTCTGCATGTGCCTTGAGGGCGGCAAGCTCGGGCTTGTCACCGCAAGCGGACTTAATGGCAGCCACGGTAGCGCGGGCATTGGCCATATCTGCCTCCGTCTTCTGCGGGTTGGCCAGCAGCTCTTGCACCGTAGCCTCGCCAATGGCGGGGGTTGCGGCTTGGAGCAGCTCCAGGGCGTACTGCTGCTTCTTGTCCAAAGAGACACGGAAACCAAGGCCGAACTGGGCGTTATCCTCAAAGAGGCTGTTGCACCAGGCGGGGCCACGGCCATCGGCATCGTGGGTCCACGGTGTGGTGGGCAGGTTGCCGCCGTAAATGGAGGAGCAACCCGTGGCGTTGGCCACTACCAAGCGGTTGCCGAAAAGCTGGCTGAGCAGCTTGATGTACGGGGTCTCACCGCAACCGGCACATGCACCGGAGAACTCAAAGAGCGGGCGGAGCAACTGGGCATCCTTCACCTTGGAGTTGTCGGTAACGGTGCGATCCGGGTCCGGCAGCTTCTCAAAGAAGTCCCAGTTAGCACGCTCGGGCTGCAAAGCCTCGGCAGCCGGGGTCATGGTAAGGGATGCCGTGGGGCATACCTTGGAGCACAGCGTACAACCCGTGCAGTCTGCGGCAGACACTTGGATGATGTACTTCTTGCCGGCCCAATCCTTGTGCATCTTAGAGGCATCTGCGCTCTTAAAGGTGGCGGGGGCGCCCTCCAGCTCTGCGGGGTCTACCATCTTGGCGCGTATGGCGGCGTGCGGGCACACCATCGTACACTTACCGCATTGGATACAGGCCTTGCTGGTCTCAGTCTTCTCGGGGGTCCACACCGGAATCTCCAGAGCCAAGTCACGCTTTTCATACTGCGTGGTGCCGCTGGGGAATGTGCCGTCAGCCGGCATCTCACCCACGGTCACAGAGTTACCGTTACCGGTCACAATCTTGCCCAACACGCTGCGTACAAAGTCGGGCGGGTTGCCGGCAAGGGCATCGGGTATATCATGGCCGGTAATGGTGGTGCCCAAGGGTACCTCGTGCAGGTTGGCAAGGGAGGCATCCACAGCGGCAATGTTCTTAGCCACCACTTCTTCACCCTTCTTGCCGTAGGTCTTCTTAATGGCCTCCTTAATATAGCCCAGGGCCTCCTCTGCGGGGATAACACCGCTCAGGTTGAAGAAGCAGGTCTGCATAATCATGTTAATGCGGCCGCCCATGCCGGTAGCCTTAGCCACCTTAAAGGCATCTATGCAGTACACCTTGATATCCTTGTCCAAAATCTGCTGCTGCATGCGGGCGGGCAGGCTGTCCCACACCTTCTCGGGGGCAACGGCAGTGTTGATAAGGAAGGTGCAACCCTGTGCGGCGTTCTTGAGGAAGTCGAACAAATTCAGCAAACTGGGCTGGTGCAGTGCTATAAAGTTGGCACTGGTGATAAGGTAGGTGCTGTGAATCGGCGTGGTGCCGAAACGCAGGTGAGACACCGTGGAGGAGCCGGACTTCTTGGAGTCGTACTCAAAGTAGCCCTGCACATACAAATCCGTATGCTTACCGATAATCTTGATGGCATCCTTGTTGGCACCCACAGTACCATCGGAGCCCAAACCGTAGAACATGCAGCGGGTTACGGTGTCGGCCTCGGTAGAGAAGCTCGGGTCGTAATCTATGCTCTTGCCGGTTACGTCGTCCGCAATACCAACGGAGAAATCCGTCATGGGCTCATCCTTAGCCAGCTCATCAAACACACCCTTCACCATGGCGGGGGTAAACTCCTTGGAGCCCAAGCCATAACGGCCACCCACCACCTTGGGCATGGCATAAGGCAGCGTGCCGGCCACCTGTGCATCTGCCAAAGCCTGCACTACATCCTGCAACAGGGGCTCACCCTGGCTGCCGGGCTCTTTAGTGCGGTCCAACACGGCAATCTTCTTAACCGTGGCAGGCAAAGCGGCAACAACATCTGCTGCGGGGAACGGGCGATACAGGCGCACCTTGAGCACACCCACATCTTCACCCATGGCGTTTACAGCCTCCAAGGCGGCCTCTGCACCGCTGCCCATCATCACAATCACACGCGTGGCGTTGGGGCTGCCAATGTACTCCACCACATCATAGTAACGGCCCGTAAGGTCGCCAAACTTCTTCATAGCCCCCTTAACAATGGCAGGCACGGCGGTGTAGTACTTGTTCACCGTCTCACGGCCCTGGAAGTATACGTCCGGGTTCTGGGCAGTACCGCGAATCACGGGGGCATCCGGCGTCAGCGCGCGGGCATGGAACTCATCCACCCACTTTTGGTCAATCATGGCACGCAGGGTGTCATCCGTAATATCGGCAATCTTGCCTACCTCGTGAGAGGTGCGGAAACCGTCAAAGAAGTTGATAAAGGGCACACGGCTCTCAAGCGTTGCCGCGTGGGCAATAGCTGCCATATCCGGGGCCTCTTGAGTGCTGGCACCGCAAAGCATGGCAAAACCGGTGGAGCGGCAGCTCATCACGTCGCTATGGTCACCGAAAATGGACAAACCCTGGGCTGCCAGTGCGCGAGCTGCCACGTGCAATACGCAGGGGGTAAGCTCGCCGGCTATCTTGTACATGTTGGGAATCATCAACAGCAAACCCTGAGATGCCGTAAAGGTGGTGGCCATGGAGCCCGTTTGCAAGGCACCGTGCACGGCACCGGCAGCACCGGCCTCACTCTCCATCTCTACAATGCTGGGTACTGTGCCCCACAGGTTCTTGCGGTCTACTGCAGTCCACGTCTCTGCCGATTCACCCATCGGCGAAGACGGGGTGATGGGGTAGATAGCGGCTACTTCCGAACAACGGTATGCCACAGAGGCTACGGCCTCATTGGCATCTATAGTGCTGTATGTAGTGCTCATAATATGTATGTCTTGTGAAAATCTCTCATCTGTCACGGGGATAGTACCCCCGCAGTGAAACGCTGGTTTCACTGCGCCTATCATACACCCCTACGCCCCCCGAATCAATAAAAAAAGCTCGAGCAAACTATATTTTTGCCTCATGCAGACACGATATAACAACTCAAAGCACCTCTTTTTTGCCTTCGCCCCCCTTCATGTTCGCCCGCAAGGGCGAGCTATCATGCCCCGCTATCACGTAAAACTATCATGCGAGCAACGCGAGCTATCATGCAAGGAGCACAGCAACGCGCAGTAAAAATTATTTCCCCTTGCGGGCTCGTACGGCGGGAGAAGAAAACTGAGCGGCTATTGCTGCGAAGTTTCACTGCGCCCCAATGGGGCAAAGTTTCACCGAGCTTCGCGAGGTTTCACTGAGTGCAACGAAGTTTCACCCCAGCGGGCTCCCGCCCGCCGAATTTGATAGCCCCCTTGTGGGGCGAAATAGCATAGGCAGGTGGTCAAGCGTGCACGCAGTGCGCGCGCGACCCCTGCTGACCACCAAATAAATAATATGGAGCCCGACGAGCATCGCGAGGAGGCCGACACAATCCCCACGAGGGGTGTTAACCCCGAGCCACGCTCCGCTCCGGGCTTACGCCCTGCGCTATACACATCTGTCGGCCTCGTCGCTACGCTCCTCGGGCTCGGGTTATTTTTATCCACATGCAGGGGCTAACGCCCCTGCCTATGTTATTTCGCCACACAAGGGGGCTGAGAATGTTTAATGTTAAATATTTAATGTTTAATGTGAGCGTGGGTCGAATTCTCAAGCCCCCACAAGGGGCTTGGAAGTACGAAATGCGAAATACAAAATACGAAGTAAGCAAAGCCTCTGCGACGGGGCGAAATAAAAAAATCTCGTTGCCCCGCGGGCGAACGCCCGCCGAAATTCAACTTTCAACTTTCAACTTTCAACTTTCAACTTTCAACATTACCGCTCCGGGGTTCACGGTAACCCACGTACGGGTGGGGTTAGCCTGCATGCGGCGCAAATACTGTTGCATTTGCTCATGAGTAATGGCAGCCAGGCGTGCGGGGAGACTATCCGTATAGTCCGCAGGCAGCCCCAGCACAGCATTAACAGCCGTAGCGGCGCAAGTTTTGGCGGCAGATTGCTCATGCAGCAGGTGCTGAGTAAGCATGGTAGAGCGCGTGCGCTCCAGCGCCTCCGCCGGCATACCCTGCTCTGCCAGCTGAGCCAACAATTGCTCCAATGCCGCGCGTGCCTGCGGCAACATTTGCGGGGCTGTACCCAAATAAAAATAAACACACCCCGCATCCGTACCCGGCAAATCGGCAGCAGCGGCATAATAAGCCAGCCCCAACTTCTCCCTAATCTCCGTAAACATAGGGCCTGCCATATCCCGGCACCACATGGTAAAGATATTTTGCAGCAGCAAATCATCATCCGTTGCGTTAAGCCCCGGCACAGCCAACACCAAAACAGCCTGCTCTTTATCACCGGGCACCACAAGGTCCGCCGCCTTTTGTTGCGGCGTGGGGGTACACACCACCGGTTGACCGGTAGGCATGGCCGCAAAAAGCTCCGCCGCCTTTTGCTGCATGGCAGCAGGGTCAAAATCCCCGGCAACAACCAACACCGCATTGCGGCTGCACATCAATTTGGCATGCTGTTGCACCAAATGCTCGCGGGTAAGGCTTTGCACACTCTCCACCGTACCATCGGGGTGGTTGCCGTAGCTCACCTCCCCAAAACACGCGCGGCGTATGTTACGGAACGCCAGCGCGGCGGGGTCTTCCAAAGAATCCAGCACATCTGCCACCATATCCTCACGAGCCATAGCCACAGCCTCCTCCGGGAAAACCGGGCGCAAAGCAGCATCTGCCAGCAGCTCCAGCATAGCAGCTGCATCCTCTGCCAAAGCACGGGTAGACAACACCAGCGTATTATTACCGGCATTGCAATTAATATGCCCCCCCAAGTTCTCCACAGCATCTGCCAGCTCGGCAGCCGTGCGGGTGGTAGTGCCCTTAAGCATGCACTCTGCCAACAAACTGTTAATACCCGCCGTGGCGGCGGTTTCCGTGCGGCAACCGGCCACCATCGCCAAATGAGTATACACCATGGGTATGCGTTTATCCACACGCATAATAAGGCGCAGCCCATTGGGCAAGCATACCTCCTGCGGGGCGGGCAAGCCCTGCTCCGCACCTTGCGCTTGCGGCTGCGGATTACTGCCCACGGGGTCCACGCTCACCTCCACCGTACGCCCGGGGCGCAAATACGCAGCACACACACGTGCCAAATCTGCCGGGGTTACCCCCTGCAAAGCCTCTGCCCACTCGGTATCTGCCTGCAAATTGCGGGATCGGTGCCAGCACGTAGCAGTAAGAGCCGCCTGCCCCTGCACCGTAGCCAGCGTACGCAAGCGTTGCGCCTTAATCCGGCGCAGGGCACGTTGCACCCCTTGGGTAAAATCCGCCTGCGGCAATTGCGCCACCCAAGCCAAAATAGCATCCCTCAGCCCATCGCGCGCCTCCCGCTCCACATCCGCCTCTATCAAAAAAGTACCCTCCCCGTGTTTATCGGGCATAATGCTGGCAGATACATCATGCGCCTGCGCCGTTTCATCATGAAACCGCTTGTACAACCACGCCGCGCGCCCATCCCCCAGCACAGATGCCAGCACCGCCAACGGCGCAGCATCCGCATGGTGCGCATGCGGAATCCTCCAGCCCAGCATCAACGTACTCGTGGGTTGGGCAAACTCTGCACGGTGCACACGCCTGCCCCATTGGCGCGGCTCAAATACCGGGGGTATGGACTCCACCGCCGCAGCCGGTATGTGGGCAACCGCCGCCTCCACCCCCGCAAACACCTCCGCAGGCTCGGCATCCCCCGCAATACATATAAACATATTACCCGGAGTATAACGGCGCCGGTGGTAGCGGAGCATATCCGCATGCGTCAACCCATCAAAAAGCTTTTGTTCACCAATAACAGGCAATCGCTTGGGGTGCACCTTATAAAGCGTACTCACCAGCGCACGGTAAGAGGCATCTTGCGGGTCATCCCGGTACATAGCCATCTCTCGGCGTATCACCTCGCGCTCCTTTTCAAACTCATCCTCCGGAAAGGTGGGCTCAAACACCAACTGCAACAAAATATCCGTAAACCTGCGGCAATTCTCGGCAGGCCCATCTATATGGTACACCGTGCGGTCCGTGCTCGTATACGCATTCCAAATACCACCCAAAGCCGCCACCTCCTCATTAAGCTGTTGCGCATTGAACTCTTTTGTACCTTTGAACACCATGTGCTCTATCAAATGAGATACCCCTGCCCCCGCATACTCCCCCTCATGCTCCGCCCCCGTGCCCACCCATACTTGCACAGACACCACAGGAGCAGCCGTTTGGCGATTCACAATAACCGTTAAACCGTTTTTGCATGTATATACCTCACCTTGCATGCGGCTATTTTACCCCAAGACTCCCCCCGGCGCAAGCATATTGCTTGGCAATTATTGTTCCTTCCTCTCCTCCCACCCCACCCACTGAGCCTGCTTTGCAGGCTCAATCTCACTGTTGCGCCCCGGCGCAACAATCTCACTTGAGGCACCGCTCAAATCTCACTGCGGCGCAGCCGCAATCTCACTTCGCCCCGCATGGGGCGAAAAAAATATCGTACCCGCGGGCGAATGCCCGCCGAATTTGATAGCCCCCGCATGGGGGCGAAATAACATAGGCAGGTGGTCAAGCGTGCACGCAGTGCGCGCGCGACCCCTGCAAAACGTTAAAAATAATATAGAGCCCGACGAGCATCGCGAGGAGGCCGACACAATCCCCACGAGGGGTGTTAACCCCGAGTCACACGCCGCTCCGGGCTTACGCCCTACGCTATACCCATCTGTCGGCCTCGTCGCTACGCTCCTCGGGCTCGGGTTATTTTTATTCGGTTAGCAGGGGCTAACGCCCCTGCCTATTGGCTGCCGCCCTCACGGGCTCACATTTTCCCTCCACTGAGCCTGCTTTGCAGGCTCAATCTCACTGTTGCGCCCCGGCGCAACAATCTCACTTGAGGCACCGCTCAAATCTCACTGCGGCGCAGCCGCAATCTCACTTCGCCCCGCACGGGGGGCGAAATAAAATAGCGGGCACAATGCCCTCATGAAAGGCTCACCCTTGCGGGCTCACATTAAACATTAAACATCCAACATTAAACATTACTCAGCCCCACTCTCGCGCGGAGAATGGGGCTGAGGCGTGTTTTACTGATAAGGGGGGGCTTTTATCAGAAGTTGATTCTGTACCCAACGGTGCCGTTCACGTTGCTGTAGCCGCTGCGCAGCTCGGCGGATACATCAAAGAAGATGGTTCCGTCGTTCTCGTCGCCCACGGGGATGGACAGCCCTGCACCCAGCTCTACACCAAAGGCACCCAGCTCTGCGCTCTCTACCGTGGCGCGGCTGCCACCGCCAATAAAGGCCACATCTGCCTCCGATGCGCGGTCGCCTACATCCAACTTAGCCAGGGCGCGCAGCTCGAGCACAGAGGTGCGGTTGTACAGGTTCTCGCCCACCACGGCCTGCATGCGGGCACCTGCGCCCAGTGTAATGGTGTCCAGCGTCTGGTCATCCACATCCAGCGCGGCATTGCCGCCCTTTTCCGTGTAGCCGTTCACCGTGGTGTGGCGGTAGGCCACATTGAATACCGGCTGCAGGCAGGTGTCGCCGTCCTCTGTCAGGGCGTATACGCGGCCCACCTCATACATCAGGCCAAAGGCCAGGCCATCCGTGTCACCCTCTGCCGTGTAGCTGCCGCCAGCGTGGTTCACCGTGCGCTCGTAGCTGCCATCCATCTTACCCACGGTGCCAATGAAGGTGTGCGTCCACGCACGCTTGGAGTAGCGGGCAAAGGCCGTTACGTAGTAGGTGTCCATGTCGCCGTCCAGCATATCCGGGCCATCCACGGTGAGGTCGCCGTACATGGCGGTTACAGCCAAGCCCAGGGTCAGGTTCGGGTTCACGTCCACATCAAAGCCCACGGTGCCGCCCCAGTTGTCGAGCTTGTAGCCGGCATAGGTGCCGTCCTTATCCAGCTCTCCCATGTTGCCCTCTGCGTTCACCCAGGCGTTGAAGTAGGGCATGCCCTCATTCACCACGCACTGGTTCACACCCATGGTGGTGGTGCGGTTGCGTATGGCGCGCAGCTGGCGCTCCACATCCCCCGCAAAGGCCATACCCAGCGCCGCGGTAGAGGAGCCGGCAATGGCTGCCATGTGCTCATCCGTCATGCCGCTGTGCTCGGCATCCACGGCATCCATAATATCCTTCAGGTCACCATCGCCTACACCGC
>SUVJ01000062.1:7550-14291 GCA_015062045.1 Akkermansiaceae bacterium | reverse complement strand
ATCCGTCATGCCGCTGTGCTCGGCATCCACGGCATCCATAATATCCTTCAGGTCACCATCGCCTACACCGCCATTGGCAAAGGCCTCATCCATCAGCGTGGCACCGGCCATGCCGTTGGCACTGCCGCCGGAGAACTTCTCCTTCATGTAGTTCTCATTAGCGGTAGCGGTGAGTTGCAGCAAGTATGTGTTGTTATCTCCTGTGTTCCAAGTTAAGGTGTAGCCGTACTTAGAGCCTTTTTCTGTGGTGACACCTTTCAGCGTCAGAGCAATGCCGGAGGCATCCTCACCCACCTCCATCAATGTGGCAAGCGGGGCAGTCGTGTTCCCTGCCATATCGGCGGCCTCCTGTATTTGTGAGCCTACCAGCGTAATGTTGAGGCTGCTCACACCATCTGCCAAAGCCAGGGAGTCGGCAGACACGGTATCCTTAATGCTATCATAGTCAATACCGCCTGCACCCACGGTCAGTTTATCGGTTACGTTTACCGTTGCCCCCTCACCCACCGTGATTCCGGCGGCAGCAAGCGTGTTTGCTGTTAACTGGTGTGCATTGGTTCTGCCGATTATCAGCTTGCCGCCCACCTCCATGGTGTTCACCTCGCTTTCGCTGATGCCATTTGCGCCGGTTAAATCAGCATCTTGCTGCACAACTACCATACGCACAGAGCCGACGGTTAATCCTGCTGCCTTGATACTATTTGCTTCAACTGTAGAATGCTCATTACCCAAAGAGGACAAATCAGCTTTATTAAATGTATCAGAAACATCACCTACCCGCACCGTGCCGGTCCACCCCTCTATTTCATCCGAGGTAGATGCATCATCTGAGCCCAAAGAAACACCTGATCTCAGGCTCTTATCTGATATAGCATAAATACCATCACCGCTCAGAGTTACCGTTGTGTCAGCAGCAATTTCTAATTGAGCATCTTTCAGCGTAATGTCTTTTTGGATTTTTATGCCGGATTTTTTCTGTTCCGCCGTATTATCGGTGTTATTTGTTTTGATGTCAATATTATCCGCCAAAGCTGTATCCAGCACCAAAGTACCGCCATTCAAAGTATAAGATCTTGTGGTTTCATCAACACCCTCCGTTGTGGGATCATCTTTTTTGAATAACGGCTCAGCCACAGAGTTCATCACATCTTCCTCCCCGGCATTGACCCAATATGAGGTGGTGTTTTCCGATTCTTTTACCGAGACAATCCCACCCTGATAGGTACCGGTCTTCTTGTCCTCTCCCAAACCAACACTCCATTGAACACCGGTGGACGCCTCTGATACACCCTCCGGGGCTTGATACCCGTCCGTGGCGGCATCTGCATCTGCCAATATCGTGTATTCTCGGTTAGTAGTGATAAAACCGTTACCATTGTTGCTGAACTCATCTTTAACAACGGCGGTTAATTTTGTATTGTCTATTACCATTTCGCCTCCAAAAATAACGGTGCCATCCGTGTTTACGGTAATAGCCCCTGTCAGCGTGGCGTTGCTCAGGTTGAGGGCATCGGGGGTTGCAGTATCACCGTTACCCACGGTTACACCGCCTACAGATACCTCAATCTTGTGTGTATCTTCACTTGCCTTTGCCCCCGCCAGCGTGCTGGTGCCCACAAACTCTGCCCCCGTTACCGTGGTAGAGCTCAACTCCGTAGAACCGATGGTGAGTGTACCGCCGGTAATCTCGGCTGTGCCCTCACCGGCAAGCTTATCAACCGTCAGCGTGCCGCCGGTCATCGTCAGGGTCTTTACAGCGATACTGCCGGGAACATGCTCCCCACCATCGGTATCATGCCCGGTCACATTAACAGTGGAACCATCCTTTATCGTAAGAACATTTGCTCCTATGGCATATTCAGCATTTATCGTACCGCCATCCACAGTTATATCCCCGTCGGCAGTAATATAGTTTGCCTTCAGCGTACCGGCTACCTCGGCATTCTTCTCTACTAAAAGGATATCTGCCGTGAGTTCACCTGCGGCCTTAGCGGGGTCTGTAGTGGTATCTGCACCGGCAATATCCAAGCTGCCTACATTGACACTACCCAGCGCAGAGATATCTGCCTTAGCACCGGAATCAACCGTCAGTTCGCCCTTAATGGTCAGGCTGCCGGTGTCGACATCCTTCTTCACAAAGGTGAACTCACCGTTCTGCACCGTCATATCCGTTACCACGGCATCGGTATCAATGGTTACATCTGCATCGCCATCAATCTCGTCGCCGTCAAACACAACGCTCACGGGCTCATCACCCGGCCACGGGTTCTGCATGGTGCCCGGGTCTATACCCAGCTTCTCTTTTTCAGACCAGTTGGCCCCCAGCCAAGTGCCATTGCCATTAACAGCCGTGGGGTCCCAATACAGCGGGTCCGCAGCCAAAATGTTGGAGGCCAAGCTGAGGTACAGCAAGCCGTTCTCCTCATCGTAGAACAACTCGGAGCGTCCGAGACGATCTGCCCAAGCATCCACAGCACCGGCATCTGCCACCGCCGGCGTATCTGCCGTAAGGCTCTTGTCTGTAATAGCACCCAAGGTAAAGAACTGCCCCAGCGTGCCCAATAAGCCATTCTCGCGGGCAGTTACGTCGGCAGTTACGGCCAAGCTGCTGATGTCACCCAACAGCGTCAGCTGTGTGCCGGTCTTCTCTGTGCCGGCCACGGTAAGTGCCAGCGTGGTACCTTTCCCCAGGGTAAGAGCATTGTCACCCAAAGATGCCGCCGTGGTGCCCGTGGCATCCAGGGTCAGGCTGCCGCCGTTGAGCTCCAGCGCCGTGCCCAGCGTTGCCCCGGCTGCTATGCTTATCTCTCGCCCGTCACTGCTCTGAGCCTTGGTGATATTCAGTGTACCCTCATTCACCGTAATATTGCCGCTAAACGTAATATCCGCATTCGTAAAGCTCTGAGAGCCTGCGCCATTCTTCACCAAGTTGATAACATGATCATTCTTTTCCTTTATTTTACCGCTGTAGTTATATTCCCCATCGCCTGTATTGAAGCATAAGGTTGTATCTGTGGTAGCAGAGACTTCACCTTTATCTCCGGTCAGACCTTTTAGATTAATGTTATCATTCGCAACATCCAGCGTGGCTAAAATAGGATTTCCATTATGTGTTCCTTCAAAGTTAAGTTTCACTACCGCATTTGCCAAGGCTTCTGTATGAGATATTATAAGCTTTACATGCCTATCCAACACCCAATCACCACTAAAAGTATTACTACCGGATAACTCAAACTCGTGAATCGTACCTCGGTCATCCTTATCTCGGGTCAATGTAATGGTGCCATTGCCTGTTACGGATTGTATTTCTGTAATTATTGATTCCGTTCTACCTACTTGCAATGTGCCACTGTTTTCAACCGTAAGTGTAGTAATTGTCAGTATGGGGCCAAATGAAGACAGACAGGCCGAGTTTTTCAGAGTTACAGCCCCCGTAGCAGTTATTGTACCTTTACCGCTGGATCTATCACCCAAATGCACAGTACCTTCCTCTATATTCAAATCAATATCATTTTCAATTGAATTGCGAATATCCAATGTTCCGCTGCCAATCTTAGTAAGCTGTTTACCGTTGAAAGCAATGTTACCGGCTAAAGTACCTGAAACACTCTCTTCCGTGCGAATTGTTGCATTATCATCCAACTCTATATCACAATACAGAGTCATGTTGCTACGTATAGAAAGTGCAGCAGGTGTCCATTGTTCGCTTGTTGTAACACCCGCACCGGCCAGGTGTAGCTCCGGGGCATTAAGCTCCGTCTGCGTTGCCAGGCAAGCCCCGTTAGCTACTTTAATAACACCAATATTCGAGAATATGTTTTGCAAATTGTCTTTATCTGCCTCTGCGGCATCCAGCACAGTACCATCGGAAAGCACAAGAGTACCCAAAGTAGCCCCACCGGCAGAAGCATCTAAAACCTGGCTTAAAACCGCATAAGCATTGTCTGCGCTTTGAGTCGCAACCCCGCACAGCTCCAGCGTGCCGGCACCGCTCACCTTGCCGGTCCAGGAGTCAAGGTTTTTAACCACCAGCGTGGCACCCTCCGTAACAGTGATTCCGTTTACAAAGGTCTTGGTGCCGGTGGAGGAGATCGTCAGCTCCGCCTCACCGGTGCCAAGGCCATCTTCCACGGTGAGTTCACCGACCGTGAGAGAACCATCACCCGCCCACTCCCAATGTGTACCGGTTACCGTGGCTGAGGTAGCTATAACATCCCCGAATACGGTGATACTTTCACCCTCCCCGTTGAAGATAGCGTTATCACCGTTGTTGAAGGTAATGCCGGAGACCCAGTTGAGAGTATCGCCGTCTTGCCAACAATTTTCCGTGCTGCCATCGGTGTGCCAAACAAGGTCTTTAGCAATATTGGTTATCGTTAAAATACCGTTAGCATAGCTCCACTCATTACCGCTCTCCAAAACACCGTCTATATCAATTAATTGTTTCAGGGCATCGGAGGTAGCAGCATCAACATTTGCACGACCGTCATTTAAGATATTAAAGAGGGTATATTGAGTTGAATCGGGCTCGGTTGACTCCGTACCGGCAAGCCCGTAGAAAGTAAGCCCTTTGTCGAATGTTACAGTGCCGGAATCAACAGTTACTATTGCCCCGGCATCAAAAATAACATCTGTTGAGAATGTTGCCGTGCCACTCACATTCAGCGCATCGGATATCGTCAGGCTGCCGGTTCCCTCAAAGGTATAATCCCCCTTAGAAATCTCCATAATTGTTGCCCTTGCCCCGCCGGAGATACCGACCTTGGCGGTCTCCTCGTTATCAAATACAACATGAATGGGCAGTGAGGCAGAGGCTGTATCAAGCACTGTTAGATTACTATTGTTCCCATTAACGGCAGACCAACTAGTCCTGCTCCACTCACCTGTCAAACCGCCCTCCCAATAATAAATCGGAACAGACTCAAAAGAAGCCGCAGTAAGTCCCACGTATGTGCCATGCGACGGTGCCGTTGGGACATGGTTTTCCGCAGTGAGATCAAAAGAAACGCTATCACCTTGGCGAATCAAAACATAAGGAACATCAAAATCATACACCTCAGGTGTAGTTGCAGAAGCTTGACTCGGGGATTCTTTCACTTCGCCATTAAACGAGCCGCTCAATATTAAATCTATATCACGAATAGTTGGGGCTCCATGCGCCGTTCCACCGAAATTAAACAAAAACACGCTAAAGGAATCCGGCGTGAGGTAATAATCCGCACCGCTGTTATTGGTAACGGTAAAAGTTAGTGTCCATGGTCTGTCACTGCCAACATTGCGATTCGGCGTGAATGTGCCTGTTTTTACGCTTGTCTGTTTATATCCTTCGGCTGTAGAAAGCGAAACAGAGAACGGAGCGGTGGAGTCACTAAAGGTGAACGTCGGATCTGTAGAAGCAGACCAAGAAAAAGTGCCGCTATAATCAGCTGCTTGCGTTGAGGCTATAGAACAAAAGGCAAAGCAGGCAAGCAAGGCCTTACGGAGACGGAGCGGAAGATGAAGTTTCATAAATAATATATGAGGTTTAAGTAAGATTGGAAAGCGGATATATTAATACCCGTCATTTACTGTACCAGCATACCTCATTTGCAATGAGATAGCATATACATTGCTCTATGTAAGTTTGTTATGATGCGTGTGCGCAAAAATCCCTTCCCTTGAAGCTCGCTTGATTGAGCTTTTTTTTATTTATTGTCATCTTTTTACTTGCTATCTCATTGCAAATGAGATTGCACAAAAGACGGAGAAATGTTAATGTTTTGTTATTGAATGCATAACATATACACCAGGAGACTGTGAGGGGAAGTACGAAATGAAAAGAAGTACGATTTACGAAGTACAATTTACAAAGTAAGCAAAGCTATTGCGATGGCTTAAGATGTTCTCACCTACAAATTGGGGTGTGCGTGGTAAACAGCGAGCGTTAGTGAGCCGAATCAATCCGCCCCGCTCCGGGCTCACGCCCTACGCTATGTACATCTGTCGGCCTCCTCGCGTAGCTCGTCGGGCTCTATATTATTTTTTGATAATCAGCAGGGGTCGCGCGCGCACTGCGTGCACGCTTGACCACCTGCCTATGTTATTTCGCCCCACAAGGGGGCTGGAATGTTAAATGTTTAATGTTAAATGTTTAATGTTAAATGTGAGCGTGGGTCGAATTCTCAAGCCCCCGCATGGGGGCGAAATAGTTTAGGCAGGGGCGTTCCGTCTTCGGGCTGAGCCCTACGCCGTGACAAAGAAGCCCCTGTGCACGTGCCCCAAAATATACCGGAGCCCGAGGAGCGCAGCGACGAGGCCGACAGATGGGTATAGCGTAGGGCGTAAGCCCGGAGCGAAGCGGGGCTCGGGGTTAACATTGTGTCGGCCTCCTCGCGTAGCTCGTCGGGCTCTATATTATTTTTTACGGTTAGCAGGGGTCGCGCGCACTGCGTGCACGCTTGACCACCTGCCTATGTTATTTCGCCCCACAAGGGGGCTGGGAAATTCGGCGGGCGGGAGCCCGCTGGGGTGAAACTTCGTTGCACTCAGTGAAACCTCGCGAAGCTCGGTGAAACTTTGCCCCATTGGGGCAAAGTGAAACTTCGCAGCAATAGCCGCTCAGTTTCCTTCTCCCGCCGTACGAGCCCGCAGGGGACAATAATTTTTACTGCGCGGCGCAATGCGCCTTGCATGATAGCTCGCGTTGCTCGCATGATAGTTTTACATGATAGCGGGGCATGATAGTTCGCCCTTGCGGGCGAA
>SUVJ01000062.1:0-7540 GCA_015062045.1 Akkermansiaceae bacterium | reverse complement strand
GGGGGGGGGGGGGAGAGAAACCTAGAGACCGCATTAAGCCTTAAAATGGCGGTGCGGATTCATATCGCGGGCGTGGTCCTCGCGGTCCTCGCGGTTGCGGAGCTTGTGGCGTTTTTCTCGTTTAGTGACACGCTCAAGTGTCATTTGTCGTTTGGCGGAGCGGCGCTCCAGCTCGGCAATTTCGTTTTCAAGGTTTAAGAAATGCTCGTAGCGTTCTGCAGAGAGGGCTCCGGATTCAAGAGCAGCACGAATAGCACAGCCGGCATCTTTACGGTGAGAGCAGTCGGCAAAGCGGCACTCGTATGCCAACTGCGTAAGGTCGTCAAATTGAGCCCGCAGTGAGGCCACATCCGTCCACATCTGGATCTCTCGCATACCGGGGTTATCAATCAGCACGCCTCCGCCGGGCAGCACCACCAGCTCTCGAGCCACGGTGGTATGGCGGCCTTTACCCGTTACCTCGTTCACGCCGCCCGTCTCCAGCCATTCATCCCCAAGCAGGGAGTTAACAAAGGTGCTTTTGCCCACGCCGGATGACCCCACCACGGTGATGGTGGTACCCTTGGGAACACGGCGCAGATACTTGGGGTACCCCTTTTTCCAACGTGCTACAATAGGGTAAACCTCCACCCCCAGGGCAGCAACCTCCTCGCAAGCGCGTTTCATGAGCTCGGGGGCAACAACATCCTCCTTATTAATCAACACCACGGGCTTGGCCCCACATTTACGGATGAGGGTCAGGTAGCGCTCAATGCGGCGCAGGTTGTAGTCACTGTCGGCATCCGTAACCAGCACCACCATATCCACATTGCAGCCGATAACCTGCTCTGCACAGCTCTTACCGGGTGCTTTGCGGGAGAACCTGTTACGGCGCGGAAGCAAAGCTCTGATAACCGGCAAATCCTTACCCGCACCGGGGTCCACAGCCACCCAATCGCCCACGGTGGGCAGGTCGGCATCCGTAACGGCATCGTGCCACAGTTTACCGCACAGCACAACCTCGTGATCGCCCTTGCCTTTGGCAATAACGGTAAAATTATGGCGCGTTTCCCGAATAATGCGGGCAGGATACCAAGCGGGCTCCCCCAGTGCCGCAAAAGCAGCTGCTAAATCGGCGTTCCAGCCGAGCATCTCCATGGTAACGGTCATGAGGGAATAATGGTAGCGTGTTCAATAATCTGCAAAGCAATATGCTCTTTGGTATCTTGCGGCAAGTGTACCTCATGGTCGGGGTATATGAGCACCACTTCATTTTCACGGGAGTCGAACCCGATACCGGGCTTGGACACATCGTTAGCCACAATCATGTCACACTGTTTGCGCACCAATTTATCACGCCCGTAGGTGATGACATCCTGCGTTTCTGCTGCAAATCCAATCAATTTACCTTCAAAGCCAAACACACTGCGCATGCTACCCAGAATATCGGGCGTACGCTCCAGCTCCAGCACGAGCGTATCTGCATTTTTTTTGATTTTTTGCTCTGCACAGGCCACGGGGCGGTAATCTGCCACGGCTGCACACAAAATCGCCACATCCACCCCCTTTATCATGTCCCGCACGGCATCATACATTTGCTGAGCGGTCTCCACGGGTATGAAATCCACCCCCGCAGGCACATCCAAGGTTGTGGGCCCGGAGATAAGCAACACCTCGTGCCCCTCATGCCGTGCAGCACCGGCTAACGCATAGCCCATGCGGCCCGATGAGCGGTTAGTCAGATATCTTACGGGGTCCAAAGGCTCTCTTGTAGGCCCGGCAGTGATGAGGAATTTCATGGTATGAGGTTAAGAATAAAACTTATTTTTGCTGCTCTTGCTCACGGAGTTTAGCTTGAATACCGCGAATGAAGACGGACTCGAGGGAGTTACGGGCGGGGGCAGAGCCCAACCAAGCCTCCCCCGCGATGGTGCGAATTTGCTCCAACAGCTCGGGGGCGGGGTTGCGCAGGGAAACCTCTGTGGTGGAGCGGTCGCGGGTAATAGCCTCCATGGTGCCGTTGGCAATCAGACAGCCGCGGTACAAAATCCCCACGTTATCACAAATCTCCTGCACTTGCTCCAGCAGGTGAGAGCACAGGAACACCGTCATCCCCTGCTCTTTAAGGTTCAATATAATATCCCTGATAGCGCGGGAGCCGATGGGGTCCACCCCGGCGGTGGGTTCATCCAACACGAGCAAGCGGGGGCGTTGCACCAAAGCCTGCGCCAAGCCCACGCGCTGCAACATGCCTTTGGAATAGCCACCCAAGCGGCGGTGTGCCGCCTCTGTAAGCCCGGCCAGCTCCAGCATTTCAGCCGTGCGCTCCTTGAGCTCTTTACCGCGCAAACCGCACAGTCGGCCGTAAAAGCGCACGGTTTCTTCACCGGTCAGGAACTTGTAAAAATACGGATTTTCCGGCAGAAACCCGATTTCCTTACGGTTGGAAGCGGCAGTGGCGGGCTGCCCGAACACGCGGC
Organism: Akkermansiaceae bacterium; assembly: GCA_015062045.1. Classification (GTDB taxonomy): domain Bacteria; phylum Verrucomicrobiota; class Verrucomicrobiia; order Verrucomicrobiales; family Akkermansiaceae; genus Akkermansia. The sequence goes on along the minus strand of SUVJ01000062.1, from coordinate 5,081 downwards.
AGCTGCCTTCATCGGGCGAGAGCAGCCCCACCAATGCCTTCATAATAGTGCTTTTGCCGGAGCCGTTGGGGCCAATGAGACCATACACAGAGCCCTGAGCAATGCTCAAGCTCACACCTTTAACGGCGTATACGCCACCCCTGCCCCAATGGCCGGGGAAGGATTTGTGTATGTTCTCAATCTCAACGGCGTTCATGCAGGGCAATCTTTATTGAGCGTTTGCCATGAGGCGCAGCATGTTGGCTGCCATGGCAATACCTTTCTCAAAAATCTCTACACGCATGTTTTCGTTAGGGGAGTGAATGCGGGCATCCGGCAGGTCCATACCCAAGAAAAGCGCATCCTTACCCAGTTGCTTGGAGATTTCTGCAATGATGGGGATGGAGCCACCCTCTCTCACCAGCACGGGCGGGTTGCCGAAGGTGTTTTCCAAAGCCTTTTGAGCAGCCTTGCCCCAAGTGGAGTGGGGGTCGCAAATGTAAGCCTCGCCACCGTGTTGGCGCGTAAACTTCATGCGTACGCTCGGCGGGCACACCTTGCGGAAGTGGGCTTCCACCTTGTCCAAAATGTCCTCAGGGTCCTGCCCCGGTACCAGGCGGCAGCTCATCTTGGCAAGGGCCTTGGTGGGGATAACAGTCTTGGAGCCCTCGCCCTCGTAACCGCCGGAGATACCGTTGAGCTCGAACGTGGGGCGAGCATACACGCACTCTGCACCGGTGTAGCCGGTCTCGGTACGCAGGCAAGGCACGCCGGTAAGCTCTGCCAGCTCAGCATCGCTCATGCCGGGCACGCGTTTCCAGCTATCCTTCTCCCACTGTTCAATATCGCTCACGCCATCGTAGAAACCCTCCACCGTAATGTGATTATCAGCATCGTGCGTGGTGGCAATCATCTCACACAAAGTAGTGATGGGGTTGGCAACGGAGCCGCCGAACACACCGCTGTGCAAATCCATGCACGGGGCGGACACCTCAAGCTCAAAGCAGCACAAACCTTTAAGACCGTAGGAGAAAGAGGGGATGTCCGGAGCAGCCATACCGGTGTCGCTCACCACAATCACATCACAAGCAAGCTCCTGCTTTACCTCGGGCTTCTGAATAAACTCGAACAGGCTGGTGCTGCCGCGCTCTTCCTCACCCTCCAGCAGGAAGATAACATTGAGCGGCAGCGCGCCGTCCTCTTTAATCACCTGCTCCACACCAAGAATATGAGCCATAATCTCGCCCTTATCATCGGAGGCACCGCGAGCATACACGCGACCATCCCTCACAGTGGGGGTAAAGGGGTCGCTGAGCCACTCGTTGAGCGGGTCCACAGGCATTACATCGTAGTGCCCGTAAATCAGGATAGTGGGCTTACCCTCCACCTTGGGGCTATGAGCCACCACAATGGGGTGAATGTCCGTAAGGTGTTTTTTGGCATCAAACCCAAGCCCGCTGAGCTTGTTAACCAAAAAATCAGCGCAACGCTCCACATCCCCGGCATGCTCTGCAACGGCAGATACACTGGGAATACTCAAAAAGGCAAAAAGATCATCAAGTTTGCTCATGCCCTGCATTTTACAACACAGCCCACGCCTGCGCAAGCTTTTATTGAGTATGCGCGGCATATACGGATGCAGATTAGCGGGCTCAGCAATCCGGGTTTGATTCACGAATCTCCTGCGTGAGTTTCATGGCGCAAAAATCAGGCCCGCACATGGAGCAGAAATGCGCTTTTTTAGCACCTGCATGGGGGAGCGTAAGGTCATGATACGAGCGTGCTTTATGCGGGTCGAGCGAGAGATTGAATTGGTCCTCCCAACGGAACTCGAAACGAGCTTTTGCCAAAGCATTGTCACGCAACTGAGCACCGGGGTGCCCCTTGGCCAAGTCTGCCGCATGGGCTGCAAGCTTGTAGGTAACCACGCCCTCTCGCACATCCTCACGGTCCGGCAAGCCCAAGTGCTCCTTACGGGTAACATAGCAGAGCATGGCACAGCCGCGTTGAGCAATCAGAGCCCCCCCGAGGGCCCCTGTAATGTGGTCATAACCCGGGGCAATATCCGTGGCTAACGGCCCAAGGGTATAGAACGGTGCCTCGTAACACCACTCCAGCTGTTTACGCATATTCTCCGGCACCAAATGCAACGGCACATGGCCGGGGCCTTCATTCATCACCTGCACACCCTTGGCCCAAGCGGCACGGGTAAGTTCGCCCTGCACCTCAAGCTCTGCCAGTTGGGCAAAGTCATTGGCATCTGCAATGGAGCCGGGGCGCAAGCCATCACCTATTGAGATGGCTACATCGTATGCTGCCAGAATATCGCAAATTTCGTCCCAATGGGTGTAAAGGAAGTTCTCTTGCTGATGCACCATCATCCATTTGGCAATAATGGAACCACCACGAGATACAATACCTGTGGCACGGCGCGCGGTATGCGGCACAAAACGCTGCAAGAGCGCCGCATGAATCGTTACATAATCCACACCTTGGCGCGCTTGTTCAATAAGCGTATCCCGGAAGATGGGCCAGCAGAGGTGCTCCACACGGCCACAGCATTTCTCCAAGCTTTGGTACATGGGCACGGTACCGATGGGCACCGGGCTGTTACGCAAAATCCACTCGCGAGTCTTGTGAATATCTTTACCGGTGGAGAGGTCCATAACGGTATCTGCCCCCCAATGAATGGCCCAACGCAGTTTCTCCACTTCTTGTACAATGCCTGAGGTGATGGCCGAATTGCCGATGTTAGCGTTAATTTTGCAGAGGAAATTGCGCCCAATCACCATAGGCTCTGCCTCGGGGTGATTGATATTGGCGGGAATAAGGGCACGCCCGGCAGCAATCTCGGCACGTACAAACTCAGGGGTAAAGTAAGCAGGCATGTGCCCGCCACGGTGCTGCTCTGCGGGGTGTTGATAATTCAAATCCGCACGACGAGTAAGGGATGCAGGCGAAAACCCGGGCTGAGCCTCCAGCTCCGACGGGCGAGGCATGCCCGTGCCCAGTTCATCCAAAAAGCACTGCGCCGCATCGGGGCGGGTTTTGGCATTGGGGAATGCATCATACACCGCTTTGTACGCAGCCTCTCTACCCAAATTCTCACGGATGGCAACATACTCCATCTCCGGCGTAATCATGCCTCGCAAAGCATATTCTCGCTGCGTGGGCGGGTGCGCAAGATTCGCCGCGCGCAGGGTGCCATCTGCATCTTCTTCCACATCTGCACGCCCCCGAATCCATGGCTCACGCAAACGTGGCAGCCCCTGCTCTACATCCCCATGAAAAGATTCATCACCCCAAGGCCCGGAGCAATCATAAATGCGTACCGGGGCATTCTGCTCTACCGTTCCGTCCGGAAATACGGATTCTGAGAGAGACACTTCTCTCATAGATACTTGAACATCAGGAAATAACTCACCCGACACATAGATTCGACGAGACCCGGGATATTTCAATTCATCCGTATTCATGCACCGAAATGTAACAAAAAACGCACCTCAAATAAAGAAAAAATCACGACACTTTTTATGAAAAAGCGAAAAATAACTTTACTCCGTTCCTCAAATGTGTTATCCTTCGCAAAGAGAGAACTCCTACCCCCCCTAAAAAATGAATATCGCAGAATCCATTATCATGATAGGTTGTGGCTTGCTGTTTATGCTGGCCATGCTTATATTAGCTCCGCTCATCGCCGGCCAGGATACCCTCGAAATTACTTTTGCTATTCTCAGTATCTTATTTTTACTGACAACCGGCTTCTTATTCTTCCGCCTTGCCTGGCGCCTTATTTTACGAGGCAAATAAGATGTGCATAACTCACACATCTCACCTGAATGCATCATGTTCAAGCCATCCATCCCCCACTCCCTTGCCACCGTTGCCCTCTGCCTTGTGGCAGGGGGAGGAGTCTTGCTCGCAACGCCTGCAACAATCAATTCGGGCGCAGATGCAGCCGCTCAGGAGTCTGAATGGAAGGAACAAGATGTAGCGCAAGCCTACAAAGCCAAAATTATTGCATGGGTTCAGTATTGCAGACAACGGCTGACACTGCTGCGGGGTATTCATGATAAAGCCTCGGCAGATGCAACGGCTGCCTCTTGGGAAAAGGCCTATATAGATTTTCTCCAAAGGGAAGAAATTAGCCAAGTTCTCAGCCCTACGGAAGAAGAGGAGGCCACGACGATGGCTGAAGTGTGTGCAACTCACGGTAATCTCGATACCCTTGAACAAGAGCTGGATGCCGAAAGAGCACGTTTGAAAGAGGCATATTATTTCCATAGTGAGCAACTCGCTATGGCTATGGACGGCTCCCCGACAAATGCTTATCCTCGAGTTCCGGCAACACCGCAGGTGGCGCAATTATTTACCGATTTTTACATGAAACGGCTTGTCTCTTTCATTGGCGATAACAACCTGAGCGGTGGCCCCGGCTATACACCGGAAACAGCATGGGTGATAACCTCTACCCCCGAAAATGAAAAAGCCATAGAATGCCATATTATCCGCAAAACAAAGCTTAATTATGCGGAGTGTATGAGGGAGGCGGAGGGATTCCGCTTTAATATGCCGGACAGCGGGCGCCAAAGGATGGAGGGAGATACCTATTTGTTTCACCTCTACCATGTTGTCCCTGACGATTCTCTAACAGCCTATCACCTGAAACAATACTTCCGCATTGAGAAGGCTGTTCAAGAAAAGCCCGCTCTTGAATCAGAAACGCCTATACCGGTGAAATTGTAAAACGGGAATCTCTAAAAACTCTGCTACCCTCACAAATTGGTAGTTGTGGGGGGGGACCCCGCGAGCGTTAGCGAGCCGACTTTTTGAGCCCCGGTGAGGGGCGCCATAGAATAGCCCGGGCGTGGAGCCGCGCCAGCGGCGGAACCCCGGGAAATATGCAAAAATATATGCGAACCCCGTGAGGGGTGGCATAATGTTGCGCTTTGAATTAAGGCATTATATGTATTTACCCCCCATATTTAAACCACGCATTATGTCACCCCTCAACCGGGGTTCCGGTTTGTTTGTTCCGGTTCCCCGGGGTTCCGCCGCTACCGCGGCTCCACCACCGGGCTACCATATATCGCCCCTCGCCG
>SUVJ01000061.1 GCA_015062045.1 Akkermansiaceae bacterium | reverse complement strand
AATTTGTAGGGGATACCCTGCGGACGAATGCCCGCCGAAATCAGAGCCCCTCACCGGGGCTCAATAGTTTGGCTCGCTTACGCTCGCAAAATTCAAAATAAATGGATTAAACCGAGTTTTTAGAGGTTCCCAAATTGTCATGATTTATGCAGATGGTTGGTGGCGTATAATATGAGCGGTGCGCATGTAAATAATGTGCTCGCAAATGTCGGTACATAAATCAGCGGTGCGCTCCAGATCTCGTGCCAAGCCATGGCATTCGAGGAAGTAATCTGCATGCTCCGGGTATTGGTGCAGGGCGGTGCGTGCATGTATTCTGTGTTCACGGCGCATGGCATCCACGGTGTTATCTCTTTCTATCACAATGTGCGCCAGGTCTACATCAAATCTATTGATAACGATGAGCGTATCGTGAATCATGCTCAGAACTTCTTTTTGCATGGGGGCAAAATCAAACACTTCGTTTTGTGGTGGCATAGAAATTTGTGCAGTGTTGAGGGTTCTCTCTGCCATGTGGCACCCAAAATCTGCCATCCTTTCCAGCGATGTGTTGATTTTGAGTACAGAGATAATGCTTCTCAGATCAACGGCAACCGGTTGGTAGAGCGCCAACAGTTTTAAACATTCCTCCTCCGTGCGTATTTCTTCCTCATCTATGAGCTTATCTGCCCGGATGATTTCTTTGGCCAAGAGTGTATTGCCTTGGTTAAAAGAATCCAACGCACGCCCGATAGCCTCGGCTACTCTGGTGCCTTGGCGGCATAAACGTTGAAGGAGATTCTCTGACTCTATTGTAAAATGTGCTTTCATTTTGTAGGTTGTGGGGGTAAGTGTTAACCGAATCGTCCGGTAATGTAGTCTTCTGTTTGTTGGTGGGTGGGATTAGTGAAAATTTGAGCGGTTTTACCGGTTTCCACGATTTCTCCTTTATAGAAGAAAGCCGTGTAGTCCGATATTCGTGATGCTTGCTGCATGTTGTGAGTGACAATAACAATGGTAAGTCTCTTTTTGAGTTCCATGGTTAGTTCTTCTATGTGTCGGGTGGCAATCGGGTCTATGGCGCTGGTGGGTTCGTCCATTAACAACACCTCCGGCTCGGCAGCCAATGCTCGTGCAATGCATAGCCGTTGTTGTTGCCCGCCGGAAAGCGCCATCCCGCTGCTATGGAGTTTGTCTTTAACCTCTTCCCACAAATACGCATCGCGTAAGGCTTGTTCCACTCGGTCAGCTCTTTCCGCGCGCTTCATCTTGTAATGCAGTTTCAGGGGGTAAGCCACATTGTCATAAATGCTCATCGGGAACGGAGTCGGTTTTTGGAATATCATACCCACACGCTGCCGTAGCTCCAATATGTCGGTACCGGAGGATAAAATATTGACCCCGTCCAACAGTATTTCGCCTTCTGCGCGTTGGTTACTGTACAAGTTGAAAATGCCGTTGTATATACGCAGGTGGGTAGATTTGCCGCAGCCGCTCGGCCCGATGATAGCCGTTATTTTGTTTTCAGGTATATCCAAGTTGTTGTTAAACAATGCTTGGTGTTTGCCGTAGTAGAAGTTGAGGTTACGGGCAGATATTTTAATGTTTGTTTTCATAGAAGATGATACGAGTTAAGATGTTAATGAGAAGGATGGCCACCGCGATTACCAAGGCAGCACCCCAGCCCATATTGTGCATGCTTTCAAAGGGGGAGTTGTTGGTGTATTCGTTGATGAGAACCGGCACACTGGCTGTAGGTTGCTCAAAAAAGTGTTTCGGATATGTATCTGCAAACAATGCTGTGAATAAGAGCGGGGCGGTTTCTCCGCTTACTCTTGCCAAAGAAAGCAGTATGCCTGTTATTAATCCGTTTTTGGCACTTCGGGCCACAATGCATAATGTTGCTCTCATTCGAGTCATCCCCAGCGCCAGTGCCGATTCTCGCAATGTATTGGGTACCATATTCAGGGAGTCTTCCGTGGTGCGCATGATGACGGGAAACATAATGATGGCCAGTGCTACAGAGCCTGCCCACCCGGAAAAATGCCCGCTCGGAATCACAATGATCACATACACAAATAAGCCGATGATAATGCTGGGTACACCCATGAGTACATTGCCGCAAAAACGCAGAGTAGTAGCTACTACACCTGTTTTGCCGAACTCTGCCAACCACACACCGGCGGCTACGGCGGGTAAAATAGCCATACCGGCTGCCCCGAGTGTCATGTAGAGAGTTCCCAATAGTGCATTGGCTATACCGGCGTGCGGTTCGCCATACGGTTTAGAGGGTTCGGTCAGAAACTCCCACGTGAGCGTTTCCGAGCCATGTTGCCATACCGTGTGTAAGATACGGTACATAGCCCAAAGTGCAAGGGTAATGGATAATAGGCAAAAACAATTTACTGCATAGTTGCTCAATTTGCGCAGTAATGGCCTTTTTCTTTTTAACATGTTGGAGTTGTTCATGGGGGTATGCGGTTGAGTTTAGCGGTTATAACCGTGCTTGAGTTTGTTGCTTCTCAATAACTGATTGGCGAAAAACTGAATGATGAAGCACAGTAGTAACAGAATGAGGCCTAACGCAAAGAGGGCACTGCGCTCCAAATCTACGGCTTCGCCGAAGTTGTTGGCTAAAGTGGCGGATATGGTGGTACCGAACGAGTATAAGCCTTCCGGCATTTGCGGTAAGTTGCCGATGACGAACAATACTGCCATGGTTTCACCTAAGGCGCGCCCCATGCCAATACAGATACCTCCTAAGATGCCCGAGGCTCCGTGCCGAAGCACAATGTCTCGAATGACCTCCCAGCGGGTACAGCCTACACCATAAGCAGACTCTTTAAGCATCTCCGGGGTCATTCGCAGCACATCTCTCATGACGGCACACATGTAGGGTAAGATCATGAGTGCTAAAATAATGCCGGCTGTCAAAAATCCGAATCCGCTTCCAATGCCGTCTTCCCCCAGTAGCCATTCTCCCCCGGGCCAATGTATGAGCCCTAGTTTTTCTGCTAAAAACGGCTGTATATCATTTTGCATGATCGGAATAAGCACAAATAACCCCCACATACCGTAAATGACGGATGGTATTGCGGCTAATAAGTCTATACAAGGGCTTAAGAGGCGCTCTATCCATTTGGGGCATTCCGTCAGGAATAAAGCCGTTGCAAATGCCAACGGTACGGCAAACACCAGAGCAAGCCCCGTTGTTAACAGGGTTCCGGCGATGTGCGGTAATGCTCCGTATTTATTTTCGTACGGATCCCAATCTTCGTTCCAAATAAAATCCACGCCGAATTCTTTCCAGGCATCCATGGAGTTTTGGAGAAGCTGCACCAATATTCCCAAAAGCAGGCATCCTGCAACAGCTGCGCATGCCATACATAAATAGCGGAAAATGGGGTCTATGTGTTTCATGTGTTGCTCGCGTTGTTATGTGGCTCCATATTTAGCACTCTTTTGGAGGGGGCGCAAGTTTTGCGCTGTGATTTTATGCTCACAATCAATGTGGCAATTTAGCTACATGGGGGGGATAAATAAGGGATAACGCCAAGTAGCTTATACCGCAACACACACGCGGCCATGGGGATAAGCCCCATGGCCGCGCGGTTTGCTTGTTATTCTTTTGTCGTTCGCCTGTCAATTTACTCTGTGCAGCCCACGGTTTGGTGCAGAGTATATCAACTCTCACGGTACAGATGCTGCCGGTAACAAGGGGTTCACCGGTTGGCAGCTGTCCACCGGTGTTCGTTGGGATTTCTGAATCCTGTTTATCGGGGGTGGCAGGGGACTCTCGGCTTGGTGTGGTGCTGCAAGGTAATGCATTAAGCGACGCATTGTTTGCCGCTTTTTAATTATTGTAGCAAGTAGTAGGGTAATCCCAAAACAAAGCTCACTGCGGTGCAGGGTACATCTACCCCTACAAATAAAATGGCAGTGAGGGGCAATTTGATGATTGCATCGGCAGAGTACCGCATCTCGGGGGCGTTCAGGTAGCCCACCAGCTGCCCGTCAGCTTCTCGCTCCACATGGTTGGAATACCCCATGCGTATGTCTTTGAAACGGCGTTTGAGGGGAACACGCATGGCCTTGGCGGCATCCCACTCTTCTGCGGTGAGGTAGGGCCGGGCATCTGCCGCGGGCTCCGGCAGAGTGAGCCCGGTGCATAATTTTGCATCCTCAGCCGACATGCGGTAATACAGGGTCTCGGGCTCCCGGTGGCGGGAGCCCTTGTTGAATTTTACCTCCTTTAACCGCGGCATGTATACAAATAACGGGGCGTACTCGTTGTTGCTGTATACCACCGTTACCGGCAAATAGCAGGCATCGTCTACGATGTAACAACATGTCGCCCATTCCTCATTAACAGGTTTTGCATCGCCATGAAATTGGCAACTATGCAACATTCCTTCGGAGGTGCACACTAAACAGCTTTGCAACATCAACGCTGCGCAGCATGCTGCCAATAATCTCTTCAACATGACGAATGGGGGCTGTTACGGATTACTCTGCGTAGCCCACGGTTTGGTGCAGCATGGCCTTTTTGCCGTCGGTCAGCTCCAGCTCACGGGTCAGGGCAGGGCGGTCTGTCATACCGCGTATCACCGTTTGCATGCCTTTGGAGGCGGCGTACAGGTACACATTCTGGTAGGCAGAGCCCACGTGAGCCACACCCCAGCCCTCTTCCTTAGCCACATACAGCAGGTGCAGCGGGGCTTTGGTGACAAACTCCTGTTGGTCGCACAGCGGGATGAGGTTTTTGTCATTCACCTTTACCAGCGTGTTGTCCTTGGCCTCATAGCGCCAAGTACCCTCGGGGGTGAGCACATACAGCTCCATATTCTGCTTGTTACGGGCGGTGGCAATGGTGCGGGTGCCACGCTCGTTCATACCCCAGGCTACCCACAATATCTCGCTGAGGGTTTGGTCATCCACCTTGTGTGCCGGGTTATAGGTGCGGCCGGTTTGGCGGGCAGCAATAGCCTCCATCAGCGGCATGCCGCCTGTTTTGTTCGGCTCCGGCAGTTGTTTTACCTCTGCACCCGGGCTTGTTAATGCCAGCGCACAGGCTACCGTGCTCATTAAAATCTTGCGTTTCATATGTTTCTCTTTATAACAAAAAAATCCTGCTTTGTCAAAATATGCCTCGGATTACTCGTTTAATTTCTCGACATAACACGGCGGAGGGCGGCAGAGCCGAAATAATTTGCCGCATCAATGCGTCTCATTTCGTTGCGTAAGGTGTCGGGTGAGGTGTGGAGTGCCTCCATGGCCTCCAGTATATCCATATACGACACATGGGGCAAGATGTTGCCTATGGCTTCCAGACGCGCCATAATGGGCTCGATTTGCCTTGCGGCGGTATCTGCCGTGGCGCAATCGTGTACAGCGGACAATATTGCCACCTCGTCGGCGTTAATTCTGGCAAATTCGGCAATAGCTGCCTGCTTTTGCTGCGGGGTATAGATAGTGGCGGGTTCGGGTAGAGTCTCGACCGCCTCGGTAAGGTCGGGCAATTCTTGCGTAGTTTCGTCGCTGTCAGCCGCTTCTTCCGTATCTTCGGTGTCTTCGTTATCGTACGGAACATTGACGGGGCGCTCTTGCTCCTCCTCCTCCGCTGCCTGAGCTGCGGCTTCTTCCGCGAGTATAATTTCGGTAATATCAAACCACATTTGCATTTCGTATACCTTATCTTCGCGGGGCAGCAAATAGGTCATTCTCCCGTAAATGGGGCCTTCTTGCGTGCGTACCAATTTTTGGTCCACCTTCTCGATATGGGGCAGGGTGTCCATGATGGTGGGAATGAGGTCCAGTGCTGCGGGGTCTGCCCCCATCTTCCAAGCGCTTTCTTCCGTAAGACCGGGGCCGCCGCTGATGCCGTTGATTTTGCCTTGTAGGGTGGCTTGCAACTCGCTGCCCACAGTCTGTATCAGCTCGGGTGTTACCTTGCCGGGGTCCAGCACCTCTGTTAAAGAGGCATTAAGGGCTGTAGCCAAGGCTAACGAGCCGTAGTAGCGCGCATCGATAATGCGGGTGCGGATGGCGGTGAGCCGCTGCTCCGTCACTCCGGCGGTTGCCAAGGCGTTGACGACGGTCTCTTCATCCATGTACTGAATACCGAATTCCAGCTCGGAAATGATAGCGAAGCGTGCTTTCACTTTGGGTGCTGCCGCATCTGCCGAGGCGCGGTCATGCACGCCCTCCAATATATCATACCCGGAACTCATGGCGCGCACAAAATCGGAGAGGATGCGTTGCATTTGTTCTTGCTCAGCAGCAGCCTCTGCGGCGTCTATTGCCGCCTCCGGCGTTTCTGCCCCGGATGTGCTTGCAAATGCTATTGCACAGGCTATTACACTCATTAAAATTCTGCGTTTCATATACTGCGTTTTATAACAAAAATATCCGCTCCTGTCAATTCGTTTTCACATGTCATGGTTGGGTAATTTTTGTGCCTTGATATGGTAAAAAACCACCGCTGCCTTGAGGCAACGGTGGCTTGAGATTAGTTTTTTGCCTGCTTATTTAAGGGCAGGGGTGTAAACTTTGATGTGTGTTTTGCTGCAACCATTTTCGGAGGTAATGCTCAGGCTGCCCCCTGTATTAATTTGCAGTACATTGCGGAACACATTCAAGGCATCTTGTCTATCCTGAACCAATTCCTCAATATAGCTGATGGTATCAGCCTCTATCTCGGGATTGTTTTTAGCGGCCTCGAGCGCATTTATGCATTGCTCGAAGTATGCCTCCATGATGCTCATATTGAGGTTGACAACAATACCGGAAACCGCTGTGTTGCCGGAGAAAGAATCGCAGAGCTGTTGGGTTTTGTCCATGTCCGATCCCACGCCTAAGGCTGAGTCGGAGATAACCACCCCGGCCTTTAACCCTTCATGCGGTCTGTTAACAACAGGGTGCGTATACGTGGTGTAACTGCCGTTTTGAGCCTTGACTATACCGGCCAGCGCAGTATCCATTTCGGCTGCATCCTTCGGGGAGTATTTTTGCACCAAAGCTTTTACACCGGCAAAGGTATCTGCCACGGCGTTTTCAAAGGCGGTGCGGTTATCCAGTTGCATCGCCAAGCGTAGGCATGGTGCCGGTTGCTGAATTGCCGGAATGGAGGGGGTGATATAGTATGTCTCTGTGGCAGATAAATCTGCGGTAGCTACCCAGCCCTTGCCCATGCTGTTGTGCAGGGTGGTCAAATGCGGCAGAATACCTTTAATATCGTTGTATATCTCCCGGCATTTCTGCGCATCGCTTGCGGATTCTGAAATGGAAACAAGGGTAAATACGGCCTCGGCGGCACGGTCAATATCCTCCATGCTCGGGCAGTTCATGTTAGCTACGCCGGAGCCGTAGGCATACACTAAGGCATTTTGCGGCATAGTGGTGTTGAGTTGGGCTGTGGAGAACTCCACCCCACCGGAGTCGCATTGCAGGCAGAGGTGCAAATCGCCATCCTGCCACAGGGTGATGCCGGAGGGATGCTTGCTGTAGGGCATGAGCTTTTTGTACAGCGCAGCCAATGTCTTGAAGGCGGCAACTCCTTGCTCTATACTTTCTGTCTTTTTACCTATTCGCTTGTTCATATCGCTGTAGCCTGATATAGCCAACTCTACAAACCTGACATAATAATCGCGCAGGGCATTGGCGAGGTTGGGGCTGATGCTTGCGGCTGCCAATCCCTTGCCGTTCAAAGCGTCATCTAACGCATTGGCTGCATCGGTTCCCAGCACGGATTCCGCTGCCGCTGCGGGTACCTGCAGCTCTTGCGGGTTCACGGTAAGGGCTGCCACCATGGCATTGCCTCGGCTGGTGATACCCAGAGAAACCGCTAAATCCCCCCAAGCAGATAAATTGGCACCGGTAAGTTCTGCTGGTATATCTGCCGGTTTGCATGTTACTAAGTTCCACCCACCCAGTTGAGAGGTTTTGAGGAACGGTGCATCCTTAAGGGATAAAGCTATCAGAAAGTTTAACTGAGCGGCCAACGCCTTAGCCTCGTCTTCCGTATGGCAGGTTGCTACCAGATATATCGGTTTGATTTTTTTTGCAGCATCTGCTATGGATTTTAACATCCGGTCGACATCAGGCTGCTTCTCTTGTAAAAGACCTTCAAGCACTTGGTTGTGAACAGTCACCAAGTCTTCACATGCTTTCTCCGTGCCTTCTGTAAGGCCTATGGCGAGGGTGTCAATGGCTTGTAGTTCAAGCGGAATCTCAATCGGTTCACTCCTGGAAATCTTGTTGTAAACACTTAAAAACTCTGTCACGTTGCCGGTAATATAAGTGTTAGTGCCCTTGGGGAGCCATGCCAACGCCGGGAATACCTTGGCGCGTGCCTCAGCTGTATCGGCATTTACCGCCTGAGCTGTGTAATAGCTTGCCTTTGCCTGTGTTTGCTCGGTAGAGACAGCCTCCTCATCTGAGCAAGAGCTCAGCATTCCGCCGCTCAGCACAGTAAGACCGGCCATTGCTGTTGTGATAAGATGATGCTTTTTCATAATGAACGTATATACTCTATACAAAAACGTTTCTATTGTAAAGCTTAAACGTGTGGTAACAATTAGAAACTGTTGCCTATGTTGAAAGATAAATTGGTGTTTGTGGGATAACCTGCGAGCCTCAGCAAGCCTAATTTATAAAGCCCCGCTGGTTGGCGGGGCTATAAGCTTGCTGACGCAAGCATGAAAAGAGCCTACGGTACATGAACAGTTCGTCCTCCGGGTGGGCGTAGACGCCGTAGGCAACGAAGCCCCCTGCGGCTCACACTGAGGAGCCCCACAAATACCAATTTGTGGGGGCCCCGGAGTTTTTAGAGGTCCCCATATTGTAAATAATTGACTTACGAACTCCATCGTCTAATGCGTCTGCCCTGGAATATTTTCTCTTTACATCTACCTAGAAGTTGTGTTTCTTTAGATTGAAGTATTTTTAACGGCAGGTAATTTATTGATGTACTCCTGTAACTGTATACAAAAACACCGGGACCGGGATCTGATATCCACCCCCATAACTCTAAATCGTTTTTATTAAAAAATAATTTAAGAACTATACAATGTTCATAACCATAGTCTACAGTAAAGAGATCACCAACCGAAATTTCTTCATTGTTACGAAAAAAGCTTGCGCTGTCCTTAAAAAAATGCTATTTCCAGCTTGTTTAAACAAAAATCACCACTAATTAAAAGTTTCCCTTAATTATTTCATTTTGTATGAGCAATATAATAATTCGCTTTCTGTTAATTTTATTTTTGCATGTTTTGCATTTTCAATTTAATGTGGCATTAGCTACTGGTGAAATTACTTATATAAAAAAATCAGATATTCGTGATATTTCATACGAAGATATAATAAGAACCTCAAACTATCATTATTATGGGCGCTCCTCTACACTTGCCCATATGTCATACAAACATTTAGATGAATATTCGGGCGGTTATGAGATATTTCATCCATGTATTAGTATCGGAGAGATTAATCCAGAAAAAAGAAAAATGGAATTGATGTCGCCCTTTTTGCGTGATTATTGTTTTTTTCCTGAAGTTCACGAAAAACTGAAAAAGAAAAGTTTTTTTTACGGAGAGATGCCATATTTCATCGATAAAGGAAAGAATTTATTCAATTACATGGCAGTGGCAATGACTCAAGAACCTATGGATTCATGTGCATATAAATATTATGTATCACTATTATATTCTAAGGTTGACAGTTATACCAATATTTTCGATTATCAGATCGTAACATTTTATCCTATGATCAAGAAAAATGGTTCGATATACATACTAACATGGATAGAAAAGAATGCTGACCATAAATTACTCTTCCAAGATAATGTCTTGTATTTATATTCTACGGATCAACAATTATTTGATGATATCCCCGCAATTGTCCTATCTGACTTTTTAAAATTAAAATTCGAGAATAATAAAATTATAGGCGAATGCATTGTTATAGATAATGTTATATTAACGTTCGAAATCAATTTGGAATGCGAAATTGAATCCTCAAATTACATTTTAGGTTGGAAAAAATTAGATATAAAAACTAATTAAATAACCGTTTTTTTATCAATCGTATTAAATCGTACATTCCCGCGCTGTCACTATGTCGAAAATTTGCAGTCATGGAAATTGAATGAGTTACAAAAATCAAAACATCTTCAATTATAATGCTGGGTATAAAGTTGCCACTAATACTCAATTTGTGTAATTGATACATATTTCAATATTTTCATGAAACATAGTGCGGGCTTTTCGGGAATCTACGTTCCAAGCCCCCTTGTGGGGCGAAATAACATAGGCAGGGGCGTAAGCCCCTGCTCATGGTCCAAAACACCCCCGAGCCCGACGAGCAACGCGAGGAGGCCGACATAATCCCCACGAGGGGTGTTAACCCCGAGTCACTCCCCGCTCCGGGCTTACGCCCTGCGCTATATACATCTGTCGGCCTCGTCGTCAACGCTAACGCGCCGACGCCTTGGGCTCGGGGGTGTTTTCTTTCGTTTAGCAGGGGCTTCTTTGTCACGGCGTAGGGCTCAGCCCGAAGACGGAACGCCCCTGCCTAAGCTATTTCGCCCCCATTCGGGGGCTATCAAATTCGGGGGGCATTCGCCCGCGGGTACGATATTTTTTATTTCGCCCCTCACCGGGGCTCTGATTTCGGCGGGCATCCGCCCGCAAGGCATCCCTACAAATTGCCATTTATCGAGTTTTTAGAGGTCCTCAATTTGTAGGTCTGACTAATTACCGAACGTTATACTACTCCACTGAATCGGCTGGGTGACGTTGCCGGAGTCTGTTACAGAGCCATAGGGGGAGTAGGTGTAGGCGGTGCGGATGTAGCCGGAGGAACCGAAGACTTCGCACACGTTCTTGGTGAGGTCGGTGCCGTAGGTGTACCAAGTGCCGTCTTTTTGGATGGCAAGGGGGCGAGTGGCGACAGGCTCGGTGGGGTCCCTCGTAATCAGCCACAGGGCGGGATGATTGGTGCGGGTGAGGTCTACACAAGCAATCTGCAAATAGCCGCGGTAAATGAACCTCTGGTGTGAGGTGACAGTGCCGGCGCCACTAATGACCTTTTTGAACACACGGCGGCCCATGAAGTCATAGTCGCATTTCACGGTGAGGAAATTCCCCTCTTCATCCATGCAGGAGAAGTCCGTCGGGCGATTTGCTGCATTGTAGTTGAGTGCCCAATCTCCCGTTTCTGTTTGGATGTGGTATTGGTTGCCGTCGGCATCGAATTCCGGGACGAAGAAATCCTCTGCGCTTCTGCGAATCATGGTGTATTGATTGAGCTCATTGGATGCATAGCCGGTAACTTCATCACCCTCTGTAGCGGCAGTACGGTTACCGATATTATCATAAGCGTACTCGTAATTTGTACCATTGACCTGCGCTGTCACTAATTCAGAGCGGGTGTTGTGGGTGAAGGTATCATTCACCACGCTACCCTGGCGGGCGGTATGGCGTGCCGTGGGGCGACCGAGGGTATCGTAGCTATAGGTACGCTGCGCCACGAGGGTGCTGCCACGGTAGTAGGCGATGCCCGTGAGTAAGTCGCGTGTGGTCTCATAGGTGTGTGTGAGGCTCATACCGCTGGGCTTGTTGAGCACTTGCAGCAAGTTGCTACCTGCAAGGTAGGTGTAACCGAACTGCTTCATCTCGCCACCGTGTACAAAGCCTGCGGTGTTGATACGCCCATCCGTACCATAGCCCGTGCTGACGGTTTGTTGCACGGC
Source organism: Akkermansiaceae bacterium (assembly GCA_015062045.1). Classification (GTDB taxonomy): domain Bacteria; phylum Verrucomicrobiota; class Verrucomicrobiia; order Verrucomicrobiales; family Akkermansiaceae; genus Akkermansia. Next base: position 2,567 of record SUVJ01000061.1, on the reverse strand, counting down.
ACCGTTCTTAGCGTAGGTGTAGCCAATGGAACGCCCGAATTCATCTCGCAGCTCCGTGATGAGGTGAGTGACACCGTCTGCCAACAAGCTATCGGTTTCCTGTTCGCCGAAGTTGTTGTAACCCAGCGTGCGGGTGCCTGCTGCATCAATAACTTGCACCAACTGCCCAAGGTGGTTGTAAGCAAAACTACAGGGTGATGTGAAGTTATTTACCACCGGTTCTGTTTCTCCCTCTTGCAGAGAGTAATAGTAGGTAATGTTGAGCAACAAGCCGCGAGCATGCTCGTAGGTGTGTACTTTCATGTAGCCGCGTGCATTGGTTTCCGTTGCCAAGCGGTTGTAAGCATCATACGTTTTCACCACGGAGGTGTTGTCTGCATAGGTCTTGGAGAGCTCCAGCCCTGTGGCTGCGTCAAACACCCAAGTGGTTGGGTCGTAATCCGTTCTCTCACTCGGGTCTGTGTTAATGGATTCAGAACCAGAACGGAATGTACGCAGAGAGGTCATGTTATTCAGCTCATCGTAGCCGAAACATGCGGGCTGCAAGGCTGTGCCCCACTCGGCAATCTTGCGGCCACGGTGGTCGTATTTGTAGCAAGCGGTGTTGCCTTGGGCATCCGTCACCACAGCAGGCAAATCGTGCACAGAGTCGTATACCGTTGTAGTGGTGTTATTGGCGGCATCTGTCACGGAAACCGTGCGCCCGGCAAGGTCTGTAATAGCGGTGGTGGCGTTATTGCGCCCATCCGTATTTACCAGCACCATGCCGCTGGCGGTGTAGTTGCGTGCGGCGGTGGAAATGATACCTGCATAATCCTTTTGATAGACGGTAAAGCCATCTATGGCGAGTGATTCCGCCGTTATGGCAGAGGTGGGAATGGAGCTGTAGCTTGTCACCTTGGTGGGGGCGGTGAGCACAGACCAATCCGTGCGACTGTTGCCGCGTTCGTCAATCGTAATAGACTTACCGGCCACATTGGTGAGCTGAGAAATCAGCTGCTTCTGCGAACTCGTCAGCGCAGTTCCCTCTGCATTGTAGCGGGTTTGGGTGGTGACGGAGTACACGCCATCCTCTGCGGACTCCACACTGTAAACCATCTCAACCACGGGGGAGTTATCCTTGGTGGGCGTAGAGGATAGCGCGAGCGTTTGCTTGCTCACATTGCCGAAGCTGTCATACTCATAGAGCGTTGCAGCAGTTTTCTCCGTATTCCAGCCGGTATCCTGATACTGCTTGGTGAGCTGCCCTTTGGCATTAAACTCGCTGCGGGTGTAGATAAAGCCGCTGGTGCTGGCCTGCGCTTGTACAGTTGTTTGACCGAAGCCGTTGGTGATGCTCTGCGCGATGGTCGTGCCGTTTGCCAATTTCGTGGTGTGGCGCTCGCTGTTGCCGTTAATGTCGTATACATACACCAAGGAACGCTGAGCCGTGCCGCCAATGGAAGCCGTAGAGCCATCCGTATTGCGGGTGGTGATAGCAGTAGCACCTGCGGGAGTTGTTACCGTGGTAATGAGACCATCTGCACTGTAAGAGGTGGTGGTCATGCGTCCCAGAACGTCCGTTTGCTTGGTGACGCGCCCCAGCGCATCAAACTCCGTGGATTCCGTGGTCTCCATCGCGCCGATTCGGCGAGTGGTGGAGAGCACGCGCCCCTCGGCATCTCGGGTGTATTCCGTGATGGTTTCGGGCGTGATGCAGGTGTCGCCATCATAAACGGCACTGCGGCTTACCTCGGTGAGTTGGCGGGCAGAGTCATAGGCGTAGGTGGTGGTGATGCCGTCCTCATCCGTCTCGCTCAGACGCCCGCAGCACATCCATGTGGTAGTGGAGAATCGCCCGTTGCCACGCGTGGTTTTGGTGATGCGCTGCTGCTCGTCATGCTCGTATGCCGTGGTGTCCAAGAGCAGCCACTGCGCGCCGTTCCAAATGCTCTCCTGCTCAAATATAACGCTATCATTTGCGGCAAAGAAGCTCTCGCTCTTGCGACTTTGCGCGGCTACAAGCTCGCCGTTCACCTTGGTGATGGACGTGTGAACCTGCACTGCGCCGTGCTCCGTGGTGGTGGCGTACTCATGCCAAGTTTGCACACCGTCAATACCTTGCGAGAACTTGGGTTTACCCGCTGCATAGGCGTTGGCGGGGTTGGCATAGGTCTCCTCAATGCTCACCTGCTGTTGATTGCTACCGCCTGCGGTGACGGTGGTGGTGACTTTTTCGACCGCAGCGGTATCTTCATACACGTGTGAGGTGGTGCGGAACAAGACCTCCGTGCCGTTGGCATTCACATTAAACTCTGTCACCGTGGCGGGGCGGTTATCGAAGAATCGCCCGTTGGCGTAAGTGGTACGGGTGATGGATTTCATGCCGTCGGCCTTGGGGGATGTTACCTCCGTCACGCGACCCTCGGTATCGTAAGAGTAAAGCGAGTAATGCCCGTTATGGCGGAAACTGCGGGAGAGGCGGAACTGCTCGTTATAGAAGAACTGCTCCGTTTGCTCAAGCTCTGAGCCGAAGCCCTCCTTGCGCTCAATCAGTAACCAGCCGCCCTCGGTATACTGCATGGTGG
>SUVJ01000001.1 GCA_015062045.1 Akkermansiaceae bacterium | reverse complement strand
GGCGTAGCTCCACTGCGCGTATTTGCTAAGTTGGTAGAGAGTGGTGCCGTTTACCAGTCCATGAAACCCGTGCAGTGGAGCTACGCCCACCACACCGCCTTGGCAGAGGCAGAGGTGGAGTACATGGAGGATACCTCCACCGCCATTTATGTCGGCTTCAAGATGGATGGAGCCGTGAAGGGGGTAGAGGATTGTGAGATGGTCATCTGGACCACCACGCCGTGGACCCTCCCCAGCAACCTTGCCATTGCCCTTAACCCGGATTTCACCTACATTGTGGGCTGCTATGCCAAGGATGGCGCAGAGCGCAAGTTTATTGTGGTGCGTGAGCTTATCGAAACCTTTACCGCCAAAACCGGCTGGGTGCTGCAAGAGGAGCTTGCCACCTTTGTGGGCAGCGAGCTGGAGAAACGCACCGCCCGTCATCCCTTCCTGGACCGCGAGTCCCTTATCATCAATGCCGCATATGTAACCACGGATGCCGGTACCGGCGCCGTGCACATTGCCCCCGGCCACGGTGCGGATGACTACATTGCCGGTATGGCATACGGCTTGCCCGTGCTCTCCCCGGTGGATGACGACGGCAACTATACCGCAGAGTGCGGCCTGCCTCACTTGGTAGGCAAGCATGTGTTCAAGTGCAATGAGGACATCATCACCCTGCTGGTAGAGGGCAACCGCCTGTTGGGGCGTGAGGAGTTCACCCACCAATACCCGCACTGCTGGCGCTCCAAAACCCCCATCATCTTCCGTGCTGTTAAGCAGTTCTTCATCAGCATGGAGAAATTGCGCGGCCAAGCCTTAGAGCAAATCGACAAGACGGAGTGGCTGCCCGCCTGGGGGCGCAACCGCATATACAGCACCGTAGAGGCCCGCCCGGACTGGTGTATCTCTCGCCAGCGTACTTGGGGTGTGCCGCTGCCCGTCTTCTTTGATGAGAACGACAAACCCGTGCTCACCGCTGAAATTGTCAACAAGGTGGCAGACCTTGTGGCAGAGCACGGCACCAACATTTGGTTTGAGCTTACGGATGCCCAATTGTGTGAGAAACTCGGCCTGCCCACCAACCTCAAGAAGGGCAAGGACACGCTCGACGTGTGGATTGACTCCGGTTGCTCCCACGTATCCGTGCTGGAGGAGCACCCCGAGCTGCACGCCCCCTGCGATGTATACCTGGAGGCTACAGACCAGCACCGCGGCTGGTTCCAAAGCTCGCTCATGCTCTCTTGCGCCTGGCGCGGTGTTGCGCCGTACAAAAAGGTGCTCACCCACGCCTTCGTGGTGAATCAGGACCGCTCCAAGCTCTCCAAGAGCGCCCAGGGTACCTACACCAAACCCACCAACGCCAAATACTTCTATGAGAAATACGGTGCAGACATCGTGCGCCTGTGGGTAAGCTCTGTAGACTGGCAGAACGAGGTGCCCTTTGGTGAGGACCTCTTCAAGCAGATTACGGACCCCTACCGCCGCTTGCGTAACACTCTGCGCATTCTGCTGGCCAACCTCAAGGGCTACACAGGCGAGCAGCCCGCCACCCTCGACCCGCTGGATGCCTGGATTCTGGAGCGCAGCAATGCCCTCATCAATGAGGTGCGCGCCGCGTACGATGCTTATGAGTTCCGCAAGGTGTTCATGGCTATCAACCAGTTCTGCACCAATGACTTGTCTGCTCTCTATATCGACATTACTAAAGACAGCCTGTATTGCGACGCCGCAAGCAGCACCCGCCGCTTGAGCCGTCAATATGCCATCAGCCGCGTGTTCGATGTATTGGTGCGCTTGCTGGCCCCCATTCTGGCCTACACGGCAGAGGAGGCTTGGGAGCACGCCGGCCACACGGACTCCGTGCACGAGCAGGACTTCCCCACCGCAGACCCCGCCTTCGACAAAGGCTACACCGCCACCTTTGCCCGCTTGCAGCAAATTAAAGGTGCCATTCAAATTGCCATTGAGGCTCAAATTAAGGCCAAGGCCTTCAACAAGAACAATGAGGCTGTGGTAACCCTCACCCTGCCGCAGGATGAAGATGCCCGCGTGGTTGCCCTGCTGGAGGATGCCGAGTTTGCCAAAACCTTCTTCATTGTGTCAGACCTCAAGGTGGTGTGTGGTGCAGAGCTTGCCGCCACGGCAGAGAAGACCCCGCACGCCATGTGCCCGCGTTGCCGCCGCTATGAGCCCGCCATGAATGAGGAGGGCCTGTGCGAGCGCTGCGCAGCCGTTTGCCGCTGATGCTTCTTTTAACTCCCCGCCCGCGTACACGGGCGGGGAGCTTTTAACCCTTTATTCAAAATGACTCAAAAACGTACCACCCTTATTCTGATACTGCTGGTTGTAGCCCTGTATGTGCTGGACCAAGTGACCAAATGGAGCATTGTCTGCAACTTCCATGAGCCCTATCTTTTCTATATGGATGTAGTGCCCGTGGTGACAGATTGCTCGCTCTTCCACTTCAACTTGGTGCGCGCCCATAATCAAGGCGTTGCCTTCGGCATGGGGGATGGCACGGTGTGGGCTCCCTTTGTGTTCTTGGGTATTCAGATTGCCGCCTTGGTGGCACTGGTGGTATTCTACCGCCGCGGTTTCTTCCAAACCCGTTTACTTAAGGCTGCCTGGGTGTGCATTATGGCCGGTGTGCTCGGTAACATGACGGATCGCCTCTTGCAGGGCTTTTGGCTCAAAGGGGCAGAGTCCCTCAGTTTCTTTGAGAACTTTGCCAATGGTTATGTGGTAGACTTTTTGGACTTCTCCTTCCCGTGGATTAAGACAGAGATGTTCCCCAACGGCTACCACTGGCCCGCCTTCAACGTGGCAGACTCCTGCGTGTGCATTGCCGCCGGACTCTTCCTCATAGCCTCGTTTTTTGAACCCAAGCAAACGCCTGAAAAGGCAGATCAATAACGCATGAACCCCCTTGTTGCCCTTGCTCTTACCTTAGCTGTTGCATGCCCTGCCATGGCAGGCTTTGCCAAGCCCACGCAAAGCGTCAAGCTCCGCTATGGCCAGCAGCAAACCACCCTCGTGTTTGAGGCGGACTCCGCCATCACCAAGGCCAAACCGCATTGCGACTGCACCACGGTATCCGTCAGCGGCAACAAGCTTACCGCCGTGGTGGATACCTCCGCCTTTGATGCCTCGGTAGATAAAACAATATCCGCCACCACGGCAGATGGCAAAACAACCACCCTTACCATGAAGTTTGATGTGCCGCAGGCCGTCATCTTCTCCCCCGCCGCCCTCATTTGGAAAGTGGGCGAGGCCCCCACCCCCAAGGTGCTGCGCATTACTGTGCCCGCAGGCTCCCCCGTTAAAGCCCTCAAACAAGCCGGGCTTGAGGGCGAGGACTTCATTTACGACGCCGCCAAAGGCAAGCGCAAGGGCGAGTACACCGTTACCGTTACCCCCAAATCCACCGTCAAACGGCTCCGCAACCGCTTGGTCATTAAAATGGAATCTGCTGATCCCCGCTTCTCCCAACGCATCATTATGCTGCGCGTGAACAAGTGAGTTGGTTCTGCATGCTCTTTTTTCTTTTCAACCCTGCCTTCGGGCAGGGCTTTTTGTATCCTTTCTTAATAATTAGCTGAAAAAATTGACTCAGCACGGGGTGGGGTGGTTATAATGGGCGGGTATGAAACTACATCTGCCCTTATTGTTGGTTATTTATGTATACACAGTATGGAACGCCGCAGCTGCCGTGGGCGACACAGGGAGCACGTGGGATGCTAACTGGGGGGCTGCGGGTTTGTCCGGTGCGCCGGATGCCGCCGCGGCTCAGTACCAAGCGGATATTACCGCAGCCGGAGTAACGGCCTTGGTGCAACCTGCCGGGGTGGCAGCTCCGTATGATTTTGGCACCTACACGGCCATTACTTTGGTGGGAACCGGTAATACCGGGGCTCAGATTTTCGGTGGGGCATCTGCCACCAATGGTGCCACGGGCGCAGTAGAGCGCAATACTTGGATTGCCGCGGAGGCGGGGCAATACCAAATGCTGGTGGGGGGTAATTATGCAGATAATTGGAACACCGGCACGGCCATGAACTTTACGGGCGATACACATATACTGGTAAACGGTGCCACGGTGGGCACTGTAATGGGGGGTAATTTTAAGGACGGTTTATCTGCCTCGTTTACGGGGGATTCCTACATCTCCGTAATGCAGGGGAGTGTGAGCGGTGCCATAGTGGGGGCGGGTGTAGTAGCGCATAACCGCAATGTGCAGTTTACGGGCGACACGCATATTTTTGTATATGTGCCGCTCAGCGATAACAGTGGCCCTACCGTTAATTTGTTGCCTGCCAACATGGTGATGGGTGGTTTCGGCTGGGCTACCAATACCTGGAAAACTCAAACGCTGACAGGGGATACACATGTTACGGTTGACCTGAGCAATTACTCCGGAGCCTCAGCCTCCTTTGCCAAGCATATTGTGGGTGGCGGGTTCAGCGGTGCCTCGGGCAATGCTCAGGTGATTGAGGGGGATACGTACGTGAGTGTCAACCTGGGCAATACGGCAATGGCTGCCGGGGTGCGCGTGGTGGGCGGCCACTGGGTAAACTCCGGCAGTGGCTCGGTGAGTGGTACGGCTCACCTCAACATTGCCGGCGGTACATTTAATGATTGGGTGGTGGGCGGCTCGTGGACGGATGTTGCCGGCACCTCTTCCTCCTACGGCGGGGTGCAAATGCAGCTGGGCGGCGGTACGCTCAACGGCAATGTGGCGGGGGCATCTTACTTGGCGGCGGGCAGAGGTAACGCCACGGTAGATGCGGTGCAGGTGCAGCTCAGCGGCGCGGAGCTTGGCGGTACGCTGTATGGTGGCTATTATATCAACGGCACGGGTACGGACCCCATCAATGCGGAAGTGGGGAGTATCGATATTGAACTCAATGGCGGCACTGTCACCAACATTATCGGCGGTAGTTATATTCCCCGTAATAACGCCGATACCGTGGTGCAGCAGGGGGCTATCTCCATCAACCTGCAAGGGGGTGCGGTGCGCGGTAATATACATGCCGCCGGACAGCAGGCGGGGGTATCTGCCCTGCAAACGGAATCCACAACCGTGACCATAGGTTCAGGTGTTGTTTTTGCTGATACCTCTGTGGTGTCGGGCGGCTATGCCGGGGCGCAGGTTACCTCCACCATCACCGGGGAGCGCACGCTTGTTTTTGACACAGCTCAACAATACACCAACACAGGTGCCGTTGCCTTTGAATCTTTTGACACGGTGCAGGTGGCCGCCGGGGCAGATGTGGCGGTGGAGTCCCTCACCAAGGTGCAATCCTTGCGCAAAACGGGCGCGGGTGCGTTGCGCATAGGCTCTCATGATTCTTTGTCCGGCCTATCGGTGCAGGGCGGCTTGCTTTCGTTGGCGGGCGGGCAAAATGCCGCTACCCTGCAACAACTCACCATGGCTGCCAACACACAGTTGAGCGGGCTGAGCGGCACGCTGACCAATACTCAAACGCAGCTTAACCTCACCCTGGCTCCGCAAAACATCGGCGAGAACACTGCCGCTACCCCCATGCTGTTGGGGACGGATTTGGCACTTGTGTTGCCCACGGCAGATAACCTGACGCTTGATTTAAGTGCCGATGCCGTGGTGGAGCTGTTGGAGGCGCATCGGGATGCCGGGAGTGTCTCTTGGCTTACACTCACCAATGGTACGCTGCAATTTGATGCCGGTGCGGCAGATGCCATTGTGCCGAGCTTGTTTCCCTATGGCATACGTGTAAGCGGGGTGAGCGGGGGCAGCCTGTTGCTCAGCGGGCAGGCGCAGGGGCTTTATTATGTTACCGCAGACCCCGCCACTACAGACCCGCACCTGGTTACCACATACCCCTCTTTGGGTATGTATGAGGGCGTGGTGATAGAGGGCGGGCAAAGCCTTACGCTGTCTTTGGAGGGGGATGCCGATGCCGCCACACAGGCCACTGTGCGCAATTTGACGGGGGGTACCGATAGTGCGTTGCTGGTGCAAAACAGCTCCGCAAGTGGTGTGGTGCAGGTGCAGTTGGAGCAAACGGCAGATACCACTATGGCAGGCCATATCACGGCGGGAAAGGGTACTCTGCTCACCAAAACCGGGCCGGGCATGCTCACGGTGCAGGGGGCGTTGCAAGCCCCAAGTGTGCAAGTGGCGGGCGGGGAACTGGTGCTCAACGGGGCAGATAACATTATGCAGCGCTTATACGGTGATTCCTCCGTCACCTTGGGGGCGGCCTCTCAAACAACGTTCCGTTTTAATACCGATGCCGGCGAGCAAATCATAGACCTTGCCCGCCTGGTGATAGAAAGTGGGGCAAGCCTTACCTTGCAGGCAGAGGGGCTGGCTTACCTTAACCAAGGGGAGTACGTGCTGGGCGAGCTGGGCTCTCTGAGTGCGGGGGACTATAACCTTACCCTCAGCGGCACGCCCTTTATGCGTGTGGATGCCTCACGCAGTTTCCTGGCGCAGGAGGACGGTCGGCTATTACTCATTTTGGTGGAAACCGACAATAATCCTTTGGCCGACGTGGCAACATCTCACAACGCCCGAGCCGGTGCCGCGCTTTTATGGAATACCCAACCAGCCCCCGGAGGTGATGTTGAAGCCGCCTATAATGAGGTAATGCAACTGCTGCAAGGCGGTAACACCGCCGCCGCTAATGAGGCTATGGCTGCGGTGGCCGGGGCCTCCTACGCCGCCCTGGGGGTGGCATTTCAGCATGATTTGCAGCAACGGCTTTATGCCATACGCAACCGCACGGTGCCCATGGGCATGTCCGCGTGTTATGTGTATGATGATATCCCCCTTTGGAACGCGTGGGTCAATGCAGAGGGCTCTTATGCAGAGTTGCAGGCCGACGGCACCGCAGCGGGGTATCAACTCTCCTCTTTCGGGGGAACCGTGGGGGTAGACATGGCGTTTGATGATGCCTGGTGCGGTGGTTTTGCCTTTACGGCTCTGTATGGAGATTTTGATGCCGATGCACCCGATTCTTTGAGCGGAGACGTAGATACCTATACGCTTGCTCTGTTTGCTAAATACCAAAAGCATCGCTGGTCTCACACCTTTGTGGCTGCCGGTGCATGGTTGGATGCCTCTTTAGACCGCCGCGTGCAAGTGGGCCGGCATGCTTATTCTACCACCGCAGAGCCCTATGGTTTTGGTGTGGGCCTCTTGTATGAGCTGGGCTACAAAATCCCCTTTAATGAGCAACAAACCTGCTATGTGCAGCCCATTGCACAGGTGCTTTATACGCACAACTCCCTGTGCGGGTTTACGGAAAACGGGGCAGATGCCGCGCTGCACGTGGGCTCGCAATCCCAAAATGCGCTGGTGTTCGGGCTGGGTGTGCGGGCTCAAACGCCCATCGGGGAGTCCAACGCAGACCGCACAGGTACCTTACAGGGGCGCGTGCTGCTCAAGCTCCATGCGTTGGACCGCCGCAGCAGGGCAGATGTTGCCTTTGCTGATGCCGCTTACCCCGCCTCAGTCATCTCTGCGCAAGAGGGGGTGTTGGGCGCAGAAATCGGCGCCGGGCTCAATATACCCGTCGGTGTGGGCAGCGGTGAGCTCTTCTTTGATGCCGCCGCAGAGTTCCGTGCTCATGCTGTGGATGTGTACGGCACCGTTGGTTACCGATTCCGTTTTTAAATAGGTGTTCAACATCAAAGCCCCGCCGGTTGGCGGGGCTTTGAATGCCTTGGTTGGATTATTTATTCGTGCAGGAAGAGGACCTCGTACACGCGCTTGCCTTCATCTTGCGGGGCATAGATATTGATTTTGCTTACCCCGGCGGGTACGGTGTACTCGCGGATGTGGGGGCTGACGGCGGTACCCTCGCTGCCGTTGATGGTGGTATCTGCCGTGCCTATAACCTGAATCTTCTTGGTGTTGGGAGGCAGGGGAAGCTGCGTGTTGAGCGCGCTCTTGCCGCAGTTGTAGAAGCTGGTCAGATCCGTATCCACCAAGGTGCTCGGATTTTGGTCCGCCTCAATGGGCGGAATTCCCACGCGGAAGAGTGTGAGCTTAACCTCCTGCGTTTGCTGCCCGTTGTTGGTGAGGGTGAGGGCGTTTATTTTCTTCTTGGGTAAATCCTCTGCCTGCAGGAAGAAGCGGTTTTTAACCACCTTGCCCGTGAGGGTGTGTTTAGAGCCATCCTCCAGCGTCAACTCAATGTTAGCCCAGTTCTCCAGCTGCTCGTTTTCCATGTTGATTTCAACCCATTGGGGCTGTATGGGGGTGGGGAATTCCAAGTTTACAAACTCACCGGGAGCCATGGGGAACACCTCCATAATGCGGTTAACGGCGGCGTAATCTTTATCCATGGATGCACTCAACTTGGGAGCCTTGGCCAAGTTATGGGTAACATAGGCGGGCATGCCTTGGTTGATACTGAACTCGCAAATGGCCATCCAGCGTTTGTTAGCCTCTGTGATTCTGTAGCGCAGCATGCGGGCTTGCTCGGGGGCTTCCGTCAGGTTAAGTATAACGGTTGCCCCGCCCATGGGCTCGCCGATTTGACGCCAGTTTTCGCCGTCGTCCGATACCTCAAAGACACCGGATTTTGCGAAATCACCATTACGCGGACCACCCATGAGCAGCGTAATGTTGCGAATATCCGTGGCCTGCCCGAAGTCGATGCAGTACCAATCCCCCTCCTTCATGCGTTGGTCTGAGGACCACAGTGTCTTCACATTGCCATCCGCAATATGCACGGCATCTTTGTCTGCCGGGCCTCCGTTGGTAGAGAACACAGGCAGTACCACCTCTCTGCCGGTAAGCTCAGCGTAAATGTTGCTGTTAAGGTACTTGATGCCGGCACGCATGGCGGGGGTCATGGCGTACATGGCTACCTCTACATCGGGCAGGTATACGGTGCCGCTGGCACTCCACTCATCTCTCAGGGTGGCTTTCATCTCTGCCAAGGTATCCGCAGCATCAAAGAAAAGGCTCATGCGCTCTTGGCTGCTTTTGCTTTGCAGGGCTGCCATTACCGCCTTGCCGGATTTGCCGGTGAGGATAAACTGGCTAATCCACGGGGCAATGTCCATCTGCAGGGCCTCCAGCCCCGCGGTGTCTCTCAGGGTGATGCCGGCTTGCTCCATGGCGATAAACTCATTCTTAAGCGTGGCAACAGCCCCGGGGTTAGGGGTGCGCTCCTCCAGCGAGCTGATGAGGGTATCTGCCGTGGCCTTGAAATCCACGGACTCCTCGCGGAAGTAGCCGTGTGTGTTGGGCAGCAGGTATGAGTTGTGGTTGCAGAACACCTGCATGGCCTCTGCACATTGCGGGTAGAGGCGGCGTATACCCGCCTGCCAGCTCTTGTGAGACTCAAAGCCGGTGATGTTCCACGTGTAATCTGCCACGCCGAACAAGCCCACTTTGCTGGCCTCTGCATGCTCCATGGGGTTGGTTACAAAGCCGCTCATGGCAGTCTTCATCTCAGGCTCCGTGCCTAAACCATAGGTGCGCCCCATGGAGATTCTGGCGCGCTTAAAGTCATTGCAGGGCCAGTTCCACCATATAAAGGTGGGGCGTTTCACGTGCTTGTTGACCCACTGCTGGCCTTGCAGCGTGATATCGTGCACCACGGTATCACCCGTCCACATAACAGGTATGGAGGCATCCAGCCCGTTGCCCAAGGTGTTAAGGAACTTAGCGTTAGTCCAAGCCTTGTTGTAGCCCGTGGGGCACATAATGAGGGTTTGGTTTACATCCTTATGTTTGCGCACAAAGTTCTCCAACAAGTAATTGCACAGCTGCACCTGGCGCTCTGCCTTGCCGATTTCACCGCTGGAGTCATCCACCAGCACGCCGAAGTTTCGCACACCCAAGTCGTACATCCACCCCATTTTGCGTACCAGGCCTTCCAGCTGTTTTTTGCCGCCGTTGTCGTTCCAATTCACGGTGTTAGCGGGGTGAATAGCCCATACAAAGCGCACATGGTTGGCTTTGGCGTGTTTCACCAGCTCGCGTATTTGGGCTGCTTTATCGGCGGGGTAGGGCTTGTAGCAGCCCATGCCGTGGTGGTAGGGGTCATCTTTGGGGGCATAAATGTAGGTGTTCATCTTGTTGCGCCCGTAAAACTCAAATTGAGACTTGCGCGCCTCGAAGCTCCACGGTGCGCCGTAGTAGCCCTCTACCGTGCCGCGGAAGGGCAGGTCCGGCCAATCGAGCACGGTGCCTAAGGGCAGCATGCCCAGCTTGGCTACCTCTTGTATGCTCTTTTTGGGGTAAGGATCCTTTTGAGCATCCCCGGAGCCGGGTACCCCCCTGAGCAGCTGGATGAGCGTTTGCTTGGCATAAAACACACCCTCTTTGCTGTTAGCCCATACCTGTACCTTGCCCGGGGTAATGCGTATGGCATAGGCCCCGTCATTGCCTGCGGGTAATTTGTCCCATACTTTACCGTCGGAGTCCTTTTGACGAATCTTGACGGTTATTTCTTCTGCAAGAGTATAGCCCTCTTTAAGCTCTATTTGCTGGGGTTTGGGGAACACCTCCGGGTGCTCCGCTGCCATAAGCGGCAATATGGTGCTGCCAAGCAGCATGCTTGCTATCAATGCGTTTTTCTTCATGATAATAGTTCTGTAATAAGGGGTTCCAGTTCTGAGAATTGGGTTAATCTGTAATCGGGGTTGCGTGCCAGGCAGGGCTCTGCCTCTGCCGCGGCATGGCTGCCCCAAGCGGCGTTGATAATACGCACCCCCACGCGGTGGCAGTGCTCAATATCCGTGGGGGCATCGCCCACGTACAAAATTTCATCTGCTGCCATGCCCCAGGTGCGCATGGCCTCCAGCAGGCACTCATCCTTGCAGTTGTGTGTAGGCTGCCCCGTGAGCACCAGGTCAAATAAGCCGCTCATGCCGTAGCGCGCTATGGTGGGGTCTGCCGTGTAATGCTCCTTACCCGTCAATAAACCCACCTTCAGTCCTTTGGCTTTGATGCTGCGCAACGCCTCCACAGCCCCTTCATACGGGGTGGGGGCAAGTGTATCGTGCAGCCGTTCATAAACCTCTACAAAATGGTCAATCGGCAAGGCCGGGTCATCATAACGCATGCCCAGCAAACCGCCCAGCACGCCTCTGTCGCTGATGCCGAATAAGCCCAGTACCTCCTCTGCTGCCGGTAAACGCCCGCTTACCTCCAGCGTTGTTTGTCTATACGCCTCCACACACAGAGTGACGGTATCACCCAGCGTTCCATCCATGTCGAATATAATCCCTTTGACCATGCCGGTTTTCTGTAGGTTACGGGGTATACTGCCCCTATATCTTTCCTTAGTCTAGCATATCTGCCCTATCATGACAAGCAGAAAGCTTGTATGCCCGCTTCAATCGGCTTTCCGGCTTGACATTCTGCGGATAGAGCCCTAAAATGGGATGTGCAGCATAGATAAGGAGATACATACACCATGAGGGTATTGCCGTGTTCAGTGATTAGGGAGGCAGAGCAAGCCTGCATTGCGAGTGGTCGCGCTACGTCCGACCAACTGATGGATGCCGTGATAGAGCGCATGTGGTATGCCCTGCAACATGACCCCGAGTTTGCCGCCCGCAAAATTGAGCGTGTTACCGTGTATGCCGGCAAGGGGAACAATGCCGGGGATGCCATTGGCCTGGCGGCTCGCTTTAATTGCCGTGTGCAGCTGCGAGCCGTGTGTGACCCCGCGGAGTTTTCCCCCGAAACACGCCGCCAATATGAAAAGCTGCAAAACCGTCCGCATCAACAATATCCCCCCATGCCGGCGGTGTTGCAGGGTAACGGCTGTTCGCTGATTATTGATGGCTTGCTGGGCAGCGGGGTAAAAGGGCAACTGCGCCCCGAGTATGCCGAGCTGGTGGAGGAGATGAACTCTATTCGCCGCTATGAGCCCAACTCCATGTTGCTCTCTATTGATATACCCACCGGACTGCAGGCAGATACGGGCGAGGTGCTCGGGTGCGCCGTGCAGGCGGATGTTACCGCTGCCATCGGCTGCGTGAAACCCGGTATGCTTGCAGATGGTGCAGAGGATTATGTGGGGCGCCTGCTCTGCATTCCTCTCCCCATCGTTTCCTTGCCCGATGCCTCGGAGGCCGAGGTGACCGACCCGCTGGATGCCCAAGTGGGGCGCCGCGCGTATTCCTGCTTCAAAAACAAAGCGGGGCGCGTCAACATTGTGGCCGGCAGTAAGGGCTACATTGGTGCTGCTCAGTTGTGTGCAGATGCTGCCGTGGCTGCCGGGGCGGGACTGGTGGCACTTTATTGCAAGGAGGATATTTACCCCATGTTGGCTGCCCGCGTGGCCCCGGAGGTGATGGTTCACCCTGTCGCATCGTACGCAGAGGTGCCTGCCGACGGCGCGCAAGCTCTCGTTATCGGCCCCGGTATCGGCCGCCCCTCCGTGGCAGAGGCAGAGTCCTTGCACCGCCTGCTCAACACCTTTACCGGCCCCGTGGTGTTGGATGCCGACGGTCTCAACCTGGCCGCCAAATACCACTGGCGTATCCCCGAGAATGCCATCCTCACCCCGCACCCGGGGGAGATGCGCCGCCTCTTCCCTCAGGCTGCCGCGCTCTCCCGCCTCGACACCGTGCGGCAATTCCTGCAACGCACCCCCTGTACGCTCCTGTACAAAGGTGCGCGCAGCATCATAGCCTCCCCCGCCGCCCCCTTTGTGGCATACAACAGCAGTGGCGGCCCCTACATGGCCAACGGAGGGCAGGGGGATGTGCTCTCGGGTGTCATTGCCGCTCTGGCTGCACAATGGGGCTCTGCCTACAGTGCCGCCCGCTCCGCCGCGTATGCCTGTGGCATGGCCGCCACCTACGCCCGCGCCGCCGCCTCCAATCCCCCCGCCACCCCCGCCTCCTCCGTCATCCGCCACCTCCCATCCGTGCTGAAAGGGTAGGGGAATATCGCAAAGAAATGTAACAGCTTGTACAGTTGAATGAGCAAATTTTCAAATTTGCAGGCAAAATTTGATTTTATTGCGGATAATATGCTTGCGTTGGGGGTTGAAACTGTGTAAAATGGGCGCGAATGCGTGTGGCTGCGTATAAGTGGTGGCGCGTATGAAGCGGCAGGGTAGCTTAAGAACCCTGCCACCTGCCGAGGGAGGAGCTTGCCGGTTCCGCCCTTCTGAGGTGAAGCAAGGAGCCGGCACAAGAAGATAGAAAAGAAAAAGAAAAATGAGTATACATTCCGTATCGTGCGCCGTTGGCGCCAATCCCATCACAATCGAAACCGGTAAGATTGCCCGCTTGGCAGATGGTGCAGTAACAGTTCGTTGTGGTGATACCGTGGTGCTTGTAACCGTTGTGAGTGCCACCAAGATAAAAGAGGGTCAAACCTTCTTCCCCTTGTCTGTAGAATATAAAGAAAAGGCAGCTGCTGCGGGTATGTTCCCGGGCGGGTACTTCAAGCGTGAGGGTCGCCCCACGGAGAAGGAGATTCTGACCTGCCGTATGACGGACCGCCCCCTGCGTCCGATGTTCCCCAAGGGCTATTTCTACGACACCCAGGTTATTTCTCTGCTCATGGCTGCAGACGGCGAGAACGAGCCGGACATTCTGAGCATCAACGGTGCATCTGCCGCATGTGTTATCTCTGATCTTCCCTTTGCCGAGCCCGTGGGTGCTGTGCGTGTGGGCCGCATCAATGGTGAGTTTGTCATCAACCCCACCAACAGCCAGCGTACGGAGAGCGACCTCGACCTGGTATACGCCGGTTCTAAGGACCAGGTTATCATGATTGAGGGCTCTGCAGATGAGCTGCCGGAGGAGGACTTTATTGCCGCCCTGCGCTTTGCCCAGGAGAATGTGGCCAAGATTTGCGCCGCCCAGGAGGAGCTGCGTGGCCTGTGCGGTAAGCCCACCCGTGAGTACGAGCTTACGTTGGCTAAGCCCGAGCTGCTCGAGATTGGCTACCAAGTGGCCGGCGACCGCATTGAGGACGCCATCTATGCCCCCAACAAGATTCAGCGCCAGAAGCAGGTGGGTGCCCTCCGCGATGAGGTAGAGGCCAAGATTAAGGAGACCTACCCCGAGGCTACGGACTTTGATGTAGAGCAGGTGTTTGAGTACATTCAGAAGAAGGCTTTCCGTATCTCCATCATGGAGCAGGGCAAGCGTGCAGACGGCCGCGCCATCAAGCAGCTGCGCCCGCTCTCTGCAGAGGTGAACGTGCTGCCCAGCGTGGTGCACGGCTCTGCTCTCTTCTCCCGCGGTGAGACCATGTCTATGTGCTTGGCTACCCTCGCCCCCATGGAGGAGAAGCAGTACCTCGACAACTACACCGGCTCTGTGGATGAGAAACGCTTCATCCTGCACTACAACTTCCCCCCGTTCACTGTGGGTGAAACCGGCCGTTTCGGTGGTCAGAACCGCCGCGAGATTGGCCACGGTGCCTTGGCAGAGCGCTCCATCGCCCCCGTCATCCCCGATGAGAATGACTTCCCCTACGCCATCCGTGTATCCTCCGAGATTATGGAGTCCAACGGCTCTACCTCCATGGCCTCCGTATGTGCCGGCACGCTTTCCCTGCTGGCAGCCGGTGTGCCGTTGAAGCGCCCGGTATCCGGTATCTCCGTGGGCTTGGTAACGGAGTTTGAGAACGAGGGCGACCGCGAGCCCAAGCGTTATGAGACCCTGCTGGACATCATCGGCTCCGAGGATTTCTACGGCGACATGGACTTCAAGCTTTGCGGCTCAGAGGTAGGTGTAACCGGTTACCAGCTGGACCTCAAGCTGCCCGGCATTCCGCTCTACATTTTGGAGGACGCCATTCACCTGGCACGCAAGGGCCGTTTGCAGGTGTTGGATACCATGAATGCCTGCATATCCGCCCCGCAGAAGATGAGCCCCAATGCCCCGCGCATTGAGTCCACCAGCATCCCGCAAGACCGCATTGGCGAGCTTATTGGCCCCGGTGGTAAGAATATCAAGGCTTTGCAGGCCGAGACCGGTACCGACATCAACATTGAGGAGGACGGCACCGTGCGCATTTACGGCAGCCGCCAAGAGGGTGTGGAGCGCGCTCTGTACCTTATTGACCGCATGTTCAAGGAGATTGAGGTGGGCGAAACCTACGAGGGTAAGATTGTCTCCACCAAGGAGTTCGGTGCCTTCATGGAGGTGCTGCCCGGTAAGGATGGCCTCATCCACATCTCTGAGCTGGCAGAGGGCCGCACGCAGAAGACTGAGGACGTGGTGAAGGTGGGCGACATTGTGACCGCCAAGTGCATCGGTATCGATGACAAGGGCCGCGTCAAGATGTCCATGCGCGCCGCCGCCCGCGACCGCAAGGCGGCAGAGGCTGCTGCCAAGGCTGAGTAAAGCCGGAGCTGCCCGCACATTAAATAGTGCCAAGCTTTCCCCCGCATCTTTTCCCTTTTATGGGTGGGTGTGGGGGCTTTTTTGTGCCCGAATTTGCGCAATAAAGCAAAAAAGTGCAATAAAATTCGTGGTATTGGCTTTTTTTGATTGCCAAGCAGAGAAATCTGGTGTAAAAGATATATCGAACAGTTGCAAATTTACTTACACCATGTGGAAATACATAATCATCTCATCGTTCGTGTTTCTCGGCGCGTCCTATTATGTCTTCTCTCAAAACCACAAGGCTCTGACACAGAGCGGTGGTGAGCTCGGGCTTATTCAGGAGCGCTTTGACAGTGCCGTTAAGTCCAAGACAGATGCTTACCAAAGCAAGATTGATGCCGCCTACCGCGATGTGCGTACGGAGTGGCTCACCGGTGAAATCGCCCGTGAGGAGGAGGTGCAGCAAAAGGCAGAGGAAGATGCCGCTCTCGCTCGCTCTAAGGGTGATGAGTATAAGGACGAAAGCGATACTCTTAAGAGCGAAACCGAAACCGTAGAGCGTGAGCTGAAGGACGTTGTGTCCAAGACGGCTCCTGTTGTAGACCTTGACCCCGACAGCTCCGAACCCGCAGAAATTATTGCAGCTGCCAAGGCTCTGATGGATGAAAACATTGAGCTGCAAGGCAAGATTGATGCAGAAAATGAGCAAATTGCCACACTTGGGGCAGAGAGTGAACGCCTCAATGGCCTCATTGATGCCGCCCGCAAGCTCGGGCAGGATCGCCAGGCCCGTATTTCCCCGCCGGAGCTCAAGTGCTCCGTCACCTATGTGGACCCCGGCTATGCATTCATTACGCTTAATGCAGGTATCGACAACGGCGGCGTTGTTATCGGCTCCCGTTTGGCTGTAATGCGCGGCGACAAGAAGATTTGTGAGCTTAACGTTACCAACGTACAGGCCCGTGAGTCCATCGCCTATGTGGTGAAGAAGTCCATGCTGGCAGGTGAAGCCGTTAAGGTGGGGGACCGCGTTGTCTCCGTCCGCAATGATAAGTAATTTTTAACATCCTCACATTTATGAAACTTTTACCCGTAATTCTCTCTGTATCAGTACTGGGGCTTTCCATCGGCGCATGGTACTATTCCGACCAGCAGCAGTCCGTTATGACCATGGCTGTTAAGGTAAGCGGTGGTAGCTCTGCTCAGGACGGCATGAGCTCCATTCAGCGCGAGGCTCGCTCTCAGGCAGATGAGGCCTCTGTAGCAGCCTCTGCCGCGGCAGAAAAGACCAAGGCACAATACATTGCCCTCAACGGTGCAGGCCAGGCTATTGAAAAGCGCGAGGCCGCCGAGCGTACCCGCGACGAGAACATCAGCTACCGCGATGGTATGGCTGCCGAGCTTGAGTCTACCAAGGAGCGCCACGCAGATGCCCAGAAGCGTGCTGAGGAGATGCTGGCCACCATGCGTGAGCTTGAGGACCTCTCCTCCGTGTCCGACCTCAGCGAGGCTGTAGCCACCTTCCAGGAGATTGTGGAGCAGGCCAAGGAAAAGAAGGCCGAGCTTGAGCCCGAGCTGGAGAGCCTCATCACCGCCCGCGAGGCTGCTACCAAGAAGGTGGCAGACGAAACCACCGAGCTTGCCCGTTTGGACAAGATTAACCGCGACTTCGAGGCTAACTACCGCAAGAACGCCCGTGAGTACGTGGTACGCGTGGTAGACCCCGCCCGCAACATCGTTATCTTCACCGCATCTAAGGATAGCGGCTTGGTAGCCGGCGACACCACTCCGCTCATCGTTAAGCGTAACAAGGCCACCGTTGCCACTCTGCGCGTAGAGAGCATCAAGAACGATGAGGTGGTAGCCAAGTTCACCACGGCTCCCGGTTATAAGATTCGCGTGGGCGACAAGATTTTCCACGAGAAGCCGCACGGTTCGTAATAGCCGTGTTGCGTTAAGCAACTGTTATACCCCGCCGCCGAGTGTTTTGCACACCCGGCGGCTTTTTTCATGGAGCGGGTGAGGCTGTGTTAAATACACATCAAAACGTGTACGCAGGAAGAATTGAGCTGGTAATGAAGGGTAATTTATGCTATACTGCCTGCACATCAAATACACGTCATGAATAAGTCCGTAGTATTCACCGCCTTTGTTGCAGTTGCTGCCTTGGTAGCAGCTTGCCAGCCTGCTTTACCCATGGTGCCCGATAGCGGGCGAGAGGTAGTGCGCCCGCAGGGCAGCACCAGTGTGGAAAAACCGTGGAATGCCCCCACCAAGACAGAGGGCGATGCCGTGCTCGGCCCCTTGAGCAACATGCGCCGCTGATGCGCCTTGCCTGCCTTAACCATGCTGCGCAAAGAGAGAGCCGCCATCGTGCTTGATGAGCTGGAGCGGGCATACCCCGCCCCGGGGTGCCCGCTGCACCATAGTGACCCTTTCACCCTGCTGGTAGCCGTTATGCTGTCTGCCCAGTGTACGGATGCCCGCGTCAACCTGGTAACCCCCGCGCTTTTTGCCGCAGCCCCCACGCCGCAAGCCATGGCTGCTATGGAGTGGCAGCAGGTGCGCGAGTACATTGCCACATGCGGCCTCACGCAAACAAAAGCCAAACGCTTGGTGGAAACCGCCAAATTGCTGGTGGAGCGCCACAACGGGCAAGTGCCCGCCACATTTGAAGAGCTTGAGGCCCTGCCCGGGGTTGGCCATAAAACCGCCTCCGTGGTCATGGCGCAGGCCTTCGGTATGCCCGCTTTCCCGGTAGATACGCACATCTTCCGCCTGGCTCGCCGCTGGCAGCTCAGCCGTGGTAAAACGGTGGAGGCTGTGGAGGCCGATCTCAAAAAATGTTTCCCGAAAGCACTGTGGAACAAACTGCACGTGCAATTTGTGTTATGGGGCAGGGAACACTGCCCTGCACGCGGTTGCAAGCCCGTTTGCCCCGTCTGTGCGCGCCTGGGTGTGGCATAAGTGCACTTTTTTGAATGTTTATGATTGACATTTACGTAAAAAAGTAGTTTCATATCCCGCCGAAAGTAACACGTTATGCTTGTTTCTCAGCTAAAATCAAAAATTCACCGCGCTATGGTTACGCGTGGCGATGTGGAGTATGAAGGTAGCATAGAAATACCGCAGGATCTCGTAGAGGCCGCCGGCATCTGGCCGGGTGAAAAGGTGTTGGTTGCCTCCATCACCTCCGGTAACCGCTTCGAGACATACGTCCTCGTTGGCCCGCCCGGTACAGGGCAGATTATCATTAACGGTGGGGCTGCGCATCTCATCAAAGCGGGGGAGCGCGTCGTCATTATGAGCTTTGCTTTGGATGACAAACCCATTACCCCCACGCGCATTGTCTGCAATGAACTTAATGAAATCATCGCTTAAGGCTTTACAAACAACTTTTAATCTGATACAATCACCGCCATGCTTCTAATCACCTTTAAATACATCGTTTTCGCCCTGCTCATGATTGTGTGCGCCATGCTGCTTTTGCTGGTGCTTATGCAGCGTCCTAAGCAGGAGGGCCTCGGCGCCGCCTTCGGTGCTCAAATGACAGACCAGGCCTTTGGTGCCCGCACTACGGATGTTCTTAAAAAAGGTACCATCATCTTCGGCTCCCTTTTCATGATTCTGTGCTTCTTGCTCAGTGTTCTCATGCTTAACGAGCATCATGATAAAAACAAGTCTACCGTGCTGCAGAACCAGCCCAAGCCTGTGATGCCCGCTGTTACCCCCGAGCAACCTGCCGCTGAGCAACCCGCCGAGGCACCCGCAGCCGAGGCTCCCGCTGCAGAGCAGCCCGCAGCCCCCGCAGAGGAGGCTCCTGCCGCTGAGCAGCCGGCTGTTGAGACACCTGCCGAGCAGCCTACTGAGGCTCCTGCAGAGCAACCTGCCGCCTGATTTTACTTTTATCCACAAAAAGCCTGCGCCGATTATAACGATTGGCGCAGGCTTTTCGGTTTGTATATATGCCGGCAGATGCTTTCTGCCGATACCGATAAACATGTGGTGTTGTTGGATATACCACTTTACGCAGTTGCCACCATGAAAAAAATATGTAAGGCAGAGTTTGCGACCGATACGCAGGTGTTTTCTTTGTAGAAATAACCAACATTCCCTCAAGTTTTGTGTAGTTTGGTAGCAATATTCCCTCAAGTTTTGTGTAGTTTTGGGGTGATATTCCCTCAAGTTTTGTGTAAAAAGACTTGATTAAGCTTTAATAATGAGTATAATGTTGTCTGAAAGAGTGGGATTATGGAAAGAACATTGACAAGTGAGTTAAAAAAATGGAAAGAGAGTCCATGTAGAAAGCCTTTGTTATTACTTGGGGCACGCCAAGTAGGTAAAACATGGCTGATGAAAGATTTTGCGTCCACTCATTATAAGAATACAGTATATATCCGCTTTGATCGTAATATACGTATGCGGGAAATATTTGAGAGCAGTAATTATGAAATGGATTCATTGTTAATTCAAATGCAAATGCTGACCGGGGAAAAGGTGGAGCCGGAGAACACACTTATTATTTTAGATGAGATACAAGAATGTCCGGCTGCTCTTACTTCCTTGAAATATTTTTGCGAGGACCTTCCGGAATATCACGTTATGGCTGCCGGCTCATTGCTGGGTGTGTATGACCATTATGGAACGGGATTTCCGGTGGGTAAGGTAAATACCATGACATTGTACCCTATGTCGTATTGCGAGTTTCTAATGGCTATGGGGAACAAATTGGATGTGGAAATGTTTGAAAATCAGCGATGGGATATCATCAAAAATTTTTCTGATAGATACACGCAGCTGTTAAAGCTTTATTACTACATTGGAGGTATGCCGGAAGCCGTCAATACCTACATTCAGACAAAAGATTTTAATGCCGTTCGAAAAGTTCAGAAATCTATTTTGTCTGATTATGAAAAGGATTTCAGCAAGCATGTACCAAAGGGATTAGCTTCAAAATTGTTTATGATATGGGAATCCATACCGGAACAATTAGCTAAGGAAAACAAGCGTTTCGTGTACGGAGATGTCAAAAAAGGATTACGGTCTCGTGATTTAGAGGATGCGTTAGATTGGTTGCGACGCGCCGGTCTTGTAGAGCGGGTTAACCGTATCAACTCTCCATCTTTACCAATTGCTGCTTATAAGGATGGTGCCTTCAAATTATATTTTGTGGATGTAGGTTTACTTGCTGCAAAAGTTGATTTATCCGTGCGCGTTTTGCTGGAAAAAACAGCAGTATTCCATGAATTTAAAGGGGCGTTGACAGAACAATATGTGCAACAACAGCTGCGGGCAGAGTGTGGCATTGAGCCACTATACTGGCGCTCTGACAGTTACCAAGCAGAGGTTGATTTTGTTTTTCAGCAAGAGCTTGATGTTGTACCGGTAGAGGTAAAGGCTGAGACCAATACCAAAGCTAAGAGCTTGCTGAGTTATTGCAAAAAATATATGCCGAAACTGGCATTGCGTTGTTCTATGAATGATTATAGCCGGCAGCTGCTTTCAGTCGATACCGATAAGCATGTGGTGTTGTTGGATATACCACTTTACGCAGTTGCCACCATGAAAAAAATATGTAAGGCTGAGTTCGCGACAGATACGCAGGTGTTTTCTTTGTAGAAATAACCAACATTCCCTCAAGTTTTGTGTAGTTTGGTAGCAATATTCCCTCAAGTTTCGTGTAATTTTGGGGTGATATTCCCTCAAGTTTTGTGTATGGATGTGTGTTTATGCCTTTATAATCAAGCAGTGTGTAAATGAGGTGAGTTTTTGTGATTTATGATAAAGAAATCCGCCGCTATTCCATGATAAGAACAGCGGCGGATGGAGGTGATAAAGAGGATACGCTTTACTTGAGGGCATCGAAAGCGCCCTTGAAGAAGTAGTAGCCCCAGCCCCAGTCGGCATCACCGGACCAGTCGGGGTCGTAGTGGTGACGGGGCTTAAGAAAACGCTCGGGGTGCGGCATCAGGCCCATGGCACGGCCGGAGGGGTCCATAAGACCGGCAATGCGCAGCTCTGAGCCGTTGTGGTTGTCTGCGTATTGCAGGGCAACACAGCCGGCATCCAGGTACTTCTGGGCGTCTCCGGGTTCGCATACCAAGCGGCCTTCTGCGTGGGCGGAGGGCAGCTCGAACTCCTCGGGCAGGTAGGTGGTGTAGGGGCAGTTGGGTGCCACTTTCACCAGTTTATCCCACATGCATTCAAAGCGCTCGCTCTTGTTCCAAATGAGGGAGGCCTTGGGCAGGATGCCGAGCTTGGTGAGGATCTGGAAACCGTTGCAGATACCGAAGAGGAACCCGCCGTTGGCGTGGTGCTTGTGCAGGGCATCGCCCAGGAAACGCTCTGTCTCCAGCTGGGCAAGGCGGCCGCTCATCACATAGTCGCCGTAGGAGAAACCGCCGGAGAATACCACGAGCTGAGCCTTGGCTACATGCTGCGGGGTGGCGGTGGCAATGGGCTGCACCTGCGTGGTGAAACCGGCAGCGCGCAGCGCGCGCTCGGTCTCTACATCGCAGTTAGTACCCGGATATTTCAATAATAATGCGTGAGGCATAATAAAATGTACAATTTTCGATTTACAATTTACAAAGTGGATTAATAGAACGGTGTGAGGCCGTGCTTCCAGATGTGTTTGAGCTCTGCCACCTCGGCTTCCAGTATGGTGGTGCCTTGGGTGGTGATGGTGAGCTTGCCGTCTGCGGTAGCGGTGCCGATGCAGGCGCAGGGCGTGCTGGCCATGGCGGCGGCAAATTCGTCTGCCATATCTTCATCCACCTCAACCAGGAATCGGCCTGTGCTCTCAGAGAAGCAGGGCACGGCGTTGTTCTGCCAGCCGCCAACGGTGGGCAGCTTATCGAGGTCGATGCAGATGCCGCCCTTGCCGGAGAATGCCATCTCAGCCGCGGCTACGGCCAAGCCACCCTCGGACAAGTCGTGTGCAGAGAGCACGAGCCCCTGTGTGAGAGCCTTCTCGTAGTATTGCTTGTAGATGGCGTAGTTAGCCTTGTTGTCGGTCTGCGGTACCTTGCAATCCTTAACACCCTTAAGGCGGGCGTATACGGAGGCCCCCATCTCATCCTCTGTGTTACCCACAATAAAGATGCGGCTGTTGTTGCGGCGCAGGGATGCGCCACGCACGTGGTCGGGGTCTTCCACCACACCGAAACCGGAGCACAGGAAGGTAACGGGAATATTCACCGGGCCGTCCTCGGTCTCAAAGTAGTTGTAGAAGCTGTCCTTGCCGGATACATAGGGTGCACCGTAGGCCAAAGCTGCCTCTCGAATACCCTTGGCGCACTCTACGATGCGACCCAGCTCCGTGGGGCACTCGGGGTTGCCCATGCAGAAGTTATCCAGCAGGGCTATCTTGTCGGGGTTGGTGCCGGCCAGTACCAGCTGACGCACGGTTTCATCTACCGTGCCGGTACCCATGGCGTAGGGGTCTGTCTTACCCCACTCGGGCAGAATAGCCAGTGCCAGGGACATGAGCTTGTCTGAGCCGTCGATGTCGATAACGGAGGCATCCTGCGGGGCATCTGCCGTGGCACCGGCCAGCGGCTTGAGCACGGTGTTACCTTGCACCTCGTGGTCGTACTCGCGGATGATGGGCTCGCGGGAAACGATGGCAAAGTCACCGAACACTTGCTTGAGATCAGCGGCAAGGTTGCTGTCATCCAGCGTTACGCCTTGCAGGGCAGGTGCCGGGGTGAAGGTGGAGGTAAGGTACTTGGTGGGGGCATCGTGCAGTTTGGAGTTGTCCATCTCTACCACGAGCTCGCCGTTGTGCCATACGCGCAGCACGCCGCTGTCGTTGGATTCACCCAGCACGGTCATCTCGGTCTGGAAGGTGTCTGCCAAGCTTTGCAGCTCTTCCAAGTTCTCGGGCTTCACGGCAAGTACCATGCGCTCTTGGGACTCAGAGAGGAAGATTTGCCAGCTGAGCATGCCGGTCTCTTTGAGCGGGGCGCGCTCCAGGTACAGGTTGCCGCCGGTCTCGGACAGCATCTCGCCTGCGGCAGAGGAGAAACCACCGGCACCGCAGTCTGTCACGAACTCGATGAGCCCGCGCTCGCGTGCTTCCAAAATCACATCCAGTGTCTTCTTCTCTTCAATCGGGTTGCCAATCTGCACGGCCTGTTGGTCCTCTGTGGCGGACTCCTCACCCATGGCGGCAGAGGAGAAGGTAGCCCCGTGCAAGCCGTCCTTACCCGTGCGGCCACCGATAACCACCACGGCCAAGCCGGGCTTCATCTCTTTGGCAATGTCGCTTTGGGGTATAACACCTGCCGTGCCGCAGAATACCAGCGGGTTGTAAATGTAGGTGGGGTCAAACTGGATAGCTCCGCTGGTGGTGGGAATCCCCATGCGGTTGCCGTAGTCTCGCACACCATGTACCACGCCGCGCATAATGCCCAGCGGGTGGATGATGTTGTGGCCCTCTACCATCTCTTGCGGGGTATCGGGGGCACCAAAGCAGAAAACATCCAGGTTAGCAATGGGCTTGGCCCCTTTGCCTGCACCCAAAATATCGCGAATCACACCGCCCAAGCCCGTGTTGGCACCGGCATACGGCTCAATGGCACTGGGGTGGTTGTGGGTCTCTGCCTTAAGGCATACGGAGAGGTTGTCGTCCAGCTTGATGAAGCCGGCGTTGTCCACAAAGCAGCTGAGCACAAAACCGGGTTTTTGCGCCATAATCTCTTTGGAGGGGCGCTGAATAAAAGTTTTGTACATGCTCTTAATCTCCTCCGTCTCACCATTGACCGTGTGTTGAATGGTGGCGGCAAAAATGCGGTGCTTGCAGTGCTCGGACCACGTTTGGGCAATCACCTCAAGCTCCACATCCGTGGGCTCGCGGTCAATCTCCCTGAAAATCTGCTGCACCACCAGCATGTCCTCCG
Source organism: Akkermansiaceae bacterium (assembly GCA_015062045.1). Classification (GTDB taxonomy): domain Bacteria; phylum Verrucomicrobiota; class Verrucomicrobiia; order Verrucomicrobiales; family Akkermansiaceae; genus Akkermansia. Next base: position 50,200 of record SUVJ01000001.1, on the reverse strand, counting down.
TAGAGAGGGAAAGCTTCATGTCTTGGCTCAGCTTGGTCAGCTCTGCCTCGCTCAGCTCGCGTACGGGTATGTGTCTATACGTTGCCATAATCTTCTGAATTCGTCCTTATTACTTTGTACCTTGTATGTTGTACTTCACTTCACGCTCCACGTGTGGATGGCGGGGTTGCATACATCGTTGCAGAAGCGGGCAGAGAGAGCCTCCTTATCCCCCTCGCCGAAGATGTAGATCTTCTGCGTAATCTTGAGGGAGGTCAGCGTAAACGGCAGCCCCTTGCGGCCTGCATAGTTGGTCAAAATGGCCTCTTTCTCCAAGTCCAACGCACCTTTCTTGATGCCGTAGGAAATACAGAACAGTTCGCCCTCCAAAGCGGGGGTGCCGCCTTCTTCCACCTTCTGAGAGATGGGGTCTACCAGCACGCGGCGCATGTAAGCTGCGGCTTCCTCCACATCGCCCTCGCACTCTACGGTGTACAGGCGCGTGTGGTTGTAGGTCAGTTTGTCATTAATGGGGGTGTAGAGCAGCTTGTTGGCGTCCGTGGCGGACTGAAAGCGGCTGAATACCTCAAATGTAAGTGTTGCCATAAAATTGAAAAGAGCCACCGCACTTTTTCAGCACGGTGGCTTTCGGGTTAAAATCTTACTTCTGCAAGCGGTCCAAAACGTCGGCGTAGGCCTCCATGAAGCCGCCTAAGCCTTGGCGGAAACGGTCTTTATCCATCTTCTTGCCGGTCTCTACATCCCACAGGCGGCAGGTGTCCGGGGAGATTTCGTCGGCCAGCACAATCTTGCTCGGGTCCTCTGCCAAGCGGCCCAACTCAATCTTGAAGTCGATGAGGCGCAGGTCAGCCTTGAGGAAGAACTCGCAGAGCACCTCGTTTACCAGCAGAGCCATCTTCTTGATGTTAAGGCACTCTTCCTCGGTAGCGGCACCCATCTCTCGGGCGTAGTCATCGTTGATAAAGGGGTCACCCAAGGAGTCATCCTTGTAAGAGAACTCTACAATAGGCTTCTTAAAGGCTGTGCCCTCTGCCACACCCATGCGCTTGGAGAAGCTGCCGGCGGCCACGTTGCGCACAATAACCTCAAGCGGTATGATGGATACCTTCTTTACCAGCAGGTTGATGTCGTCTACATCATCTACCAAGTGTGTCTCTACACCGCGTGCCTCAAGCATGCGGTAGATAATCAGCGTGATGGCCTTGTTGAAGCGGCCCTTGTTCTCAAAGTCTTCCTTCTTAACGCCGTTAAATGCCGTTGCGGAGTCCTTGTACTCCATGCGCAGTACATTGGGGTCATCTGTCGTGAACAGTCTCTTGGCTTTGCCTTCGTAAATCGGTTCCATGTTGTCTGTAGGGGGATGTTATAGCCCCGCCCACTCACTATACCCTTTATCTACCTGTTGTCAAGCCTAAAATGCACACATGTGCGCGCTCGCGCGATGCAATTTTGAAGACTCGACAAATTGACCGGTTGTTTCAATGCGTTGACAATCCGATGCTGTCGATTTTGTAGCGTATATTTTTGTGGTACAAAGGGAGGGAGTCGGCCCGACGGGGAGCTGTTGGGGGTGGCCTCAGAATGCGTTAGGAACATTATGTTTTTTTTGAACAAAAATATTTTCAAAACCGTCATAACAAAATATAGAAAAATAAATAACACCATGTCAGTCCTTGCGTCAAAGAATCGGCTAAAGAAAAATGGTATTTTATTGTTTATTTCCATTTTGATAACATTGGTTGGTTTTCGCTACTTATGGTCTTTAGATGCAAAATATGCAACGTATGTGTGGTATGCATCTATTATTGGCGTATTACCTACTTTGTTTTTATTAATTTTAATACTCATTGCATTTTTTAAATTGAGACAATCAATAACTTTCTTCAGCAAGATTATATTTTTAACATACTGTCTCTTTTGCATAGTCTTTTTATTCATTCACATTTTTGCTTCGTATTATGCGTACATTACAAGTTGGAGTTGGTAGGTTGAACGTTATGTGGGCGGTACATACCGCGATACCAGCCGTTCGGGTGCATATTCTGTTCGCATTATGTTTTAAGCTTGACTCGTGAGGGATAAAAGCGTATTTCAATAGTCATGAGTGCAATACCATGGCTTACGATGGCAATTCTATCTCCTGTGGTGGGATATTATAACCCCATACCTCAACCCGGGGAGCCGGGGTATGAGGCTGTGCCGCAGCACCACTTCCGCGGTACTATGGAGAATGATTCGGCGTTTGATAAGGATAGTGACTATTCTCACGGTACGCGTTTGGATTATGCGCAGAGCTTGGCTAATGGAGATGCCTGGGGTGTGAGCCTTACCCAAAACATCTATACCCCCACCACTCATACAGATGGTGCAGTGCAGGGGGAGCACCCGTATGCCGGGCACATGGCTGTGGGTGCAGCTTATTTGATGCGTGGGGAAGATTTTGGTAATGCCATAGAATTTCAGCTGGGTACCACGGGTAATGCCTCCTTGGCGCGCTATATGCAAAACGGCCTGCATGAGGCTTGCGGCATGGAGACGTGGGATGGTTGGAATGACCAAGTGCCCTCTGAGGTGACGGTGCAGTTGTCCGCCCAACAGAATATCCGCATCCCGTGGTTGGAGATGACATCCTCCAACGGCATGAAGAGCGATGCAGCATTTATTTTAAGAGAAGAAGCCGGCACTGCCTACATACGCGGCGGGGCAGGTGTAACCGTGCGCTATGGCCGCAACCTGCCGCCTGCCATGCAGGTAAACGGCAACCGCGCCGCGCAATACGGTGTTGCCCTGTTGGATAAGCCCGACTATGACCCCGCTGCCCCCTCCTACTTTGTGACGGGCGGGGCATACGTGGAGTACGTGGCCCGCGATTTTGCGGTAGATGGCGGCGTGTTCCACCATTTTGATCAAACATGCAGCCGTGTACCGTGGCAGGCAGAGTTCCGCCTGGGTGTGGGTGTGTCTTATCAAGGTATAGATTACTTTGTGGGTGGCGTGTATTGTACGGACTCCTACCGCAACCAGAAAGAAAACACCTTCTACGGCACCTTCTCCATTAGTTGGCACTGGTAAAGGATGATGAGCAGTCTCTTGAAAGCCACATTGATGGTGCTGGGGGCAGCCTGTGTGCTGCTGGTAGCCGGGGCATTCCCTGTGCAGGGGGCTCCGGCCGTGTTCAGGGGTGGTGTTATGCAGTTGCTGGGGGTGGTGGCTGCTCTGCTGGCATTGTGGGGTGGGTGGAGATTATCCGCCGGTAAGCATGCACAGTTTCTTTTCGGGCTGCTGAGCCTGTATTTTACGACATCGGGCATTATCACGGCATGGATGTACGGCTGCAAAGCCGTGGAGCATGCCATGGTGGGCGGGCCGATGTGGTTCGGGGCCTTGGCCATGGCGTGCACCATGGTGGTGGGGCTGTTGTTTGCGGTGATTTTCGGGTTCTTTTTACTTAAGCTCATGAAACCGCGCTTGTGGTTGGCGGGGGCACATTGGTGCTGCGCGCTTATTGTGGCGGGGGCTTTGGTGGACTATTGCACCGAGCAGACTGCCCACATTTATGCCACGGTAGGCAGTACAGATAAAATTGACCAAGTAAAAACACCGGCGGGGGAAGTTTTGCCGTTGGGCTTCTCTTTGCAAATTAATGATTTTTCGGTGAGCCGATATGATACCCCCGCCATGGCTCAGCAATATCACCACCTGATGATTATGGAGCAGGGCGGTACCTACGTGGCGTGTGTGCGTATGCAAAATCGCTGGGTGCCGCTGCCCCCGGAGCACTTAACGCAGGAGGCGGATACCCTTAAACTGTTCGGCCGCACGATTCATAAAAAAGATGTTAAGCCGCACCCCGGCTTGGATATGCCCTGCGTGATGTTGAGTGAGCCCATGCCGCATGGCGTAGCCGCCACGGGCACTGTAAAAGAATACAGCGCAGCTTGCACCCTGTACACGGACCACCGTGGCCGCCCCGAAACCCGCCGGGAAACCCTTAAGGTGAATCACCCCATTGCCTGTAAAGATTGGCACTTATACCTGTTGAATTATTACTACGATGCTGTTACCAACCGAGTAACACTGCTGGTGCAGGCTCGCTGTGCACCGGGGCGTTGGTATGCCTTGGCCGGTATGGTGGGGTTAATCATCTGCACTGCCTGTTGGTGCTGGTGGAAGCGCGAAACACCCACCCCCGAAACGGATAGAAAAGAGAATGCTGCCGTATGATTACCTTTGTTTACATGCTCACCATTGCCACCTTGTTGATGGCGCTGGTTACTTGTGTGCTCCGCTGCTTGGGGCAGCGTGAGTTGGCACGCGGTATGATGGCCGGCAGCTGGTTGGCCGCCTTGGTGCTCTTTGTGACTAACTGGGTAATGGCGCAGGCCGTGCCGTTCGGTAACATGCGCCACGTGCTCTGTTTCTTTCCGCTGGTATTGGCCCCGGCCGCGTACTACATGCAGCGTTGCCGTGGTTTTGACCTCACGGGCTATTTTGCCGGGGCTGCTGCCCTTTGCATGCTCGGGGCACTGTGCATGCCCATGCAGGCAACCTGGCGCCAAATGCCTGCCCTGCAATCCCCCTGGTTTGCCCCGCATGTTACCTCTTACGTAATTTCATACGGCTTTTTAACCGTATCCGCCATTCTGGCTCTGGCATCTTGTTTCGGGCAGAACGGGCAAGAGCGTTTGCGCGCGGCAGATGAAGTGGTGTTGCTGGCATTCCCCTTTCTTACCTTCGGTTTGTGGAGCGGCGCACTTTGGGCAGATGTAGCGTGGGCTCGCTACTGGGCGTGGGATATGAAAGAGGCCTGGGCGCTCATCACCTGGTGTGTGTACCTTATCTATTTTCATGTGCGTGCGCAAAAAGATTTTGCCGCATGGGCGCGCCCGCTGCTCCTGCTGGGGTTTGTGTCGGTGCTCATCACCTTCTTTGTGGTGAACCTGTTGCCCTCCATCCAAAGTATTCACAGCTATGCGCAATAGATAACAGGGTAAAAAAATGCCTTCGGAGAACAGCTCGACAAGCATGGTCCGAATACCGCTGCTACCTCTCGGTCCTGACGGGGTTTTCCGGCCATGCCTCCAAGAGTCCCCGAAGGCACAGCAATCCTGCCACATATCTGCCCCTGCGTCAAGCCCTTAATCATAACATGACGCAAAATAGCTGCTCATCGCAGCCGGGCTGTTCCCTAATACCCTCTTTTTGTCACCCACTTGTGGGTGACAAAAAGCACTTGTTGCCCACTTTTTTAAAAAAGTGGTTGACAAAATACAGAAGGCTGTATAAACTACATTTCATGAAAAAACGCAACATTTTGTCTTATTTGCCGATTAAAGCATTGAAAAAAGAGGGGTTATTTGAGGTGTTCGGTGCTGCTGCCGGTGAGATTGCTCGATACGATGGCATGATTTACAATATGCCGTATGCTAACGTATTGCTTTCTCCGTTGATGACGCAAGAGGCCGTGTTGTCTTCTCGCATAGAAGGTACTCAGTCCACTCTTGACGAAGTGTACACGTTGGAAACCGGGGAGGCAGGCACCGAATCCCAAGAGCGAGATGTGCAGGAAATCCAAAATTACCGTGAGGCTTTGCGTTATGGTAATGTATGCTTGAAGGACAGGGGGATTACTCTTGGCCTTGTGAAAGAATTACACGCTATTTTGCTCAATAGTGTGAGAGGCCAAAATAAAACTCCCGGCCTGATTCGCACAACACAGAACTGGATAGGAGCCCGTGGTTGTAGTATTGAGGAAGCCACCTATGTTCCGCCCGAGCCCACAGCTGTGGAAGCTTATTTAGAAAATTGGGAGGAGTATATGAGGACCGGAATCGACCATCCTTTAATTTTATCCGGTATACTCCATGCTCAATTTGAGCTGATTCACCCATTCAATGATGGCAATGGGCGTGTGGGGCGTTTGCTTATACCCTTAATCTTAACTCAAAAAAATATCTTGTGCCGTCCCGCGTTTTATTTGAGTGAATATTTTGAACGTCACCGCTCTGAATATGCAGGCCATTTGAGCAGATTAAATGATGACCCGGATTCATGGCAGAGTTGGATTCATTTCTTCCTCCTCGCTGTGGCTTACCAAGCAGGGGAAAATAATCGCCGCGCCACGGCCATGGTGAAACTGCATACCGAGCTGAAATCCGTGGTGAGAAAATTGACGAACTCACCGTACGGGGTGCCTTTGTTAGATGCTATTTTTGAGTCTCCCATCTTCACAAAATCATACATGTGCAAGCGTATTACCGATCTGTCATCTTCCGGCTTGCAACGCATGGTTGACGTGTTGATTAAGGAGGATGTCTTAACGGTTCGCAGACCGGCAGCAGGAAGAATGCCGGCTTTGTACCAGTTGAGAGAGGTAACTCGAATTGCTGAGGGCGAACCCATTCGTTATTGGGATTATTGAGATCTTTTTGTTACCCACCTGTGGGTGACAAAATGTACTTGTTACCCACTTTTGTGGCGTAAGTGGGTAACAAAGATGATAGAGATGGCTATGATTCCTTATTTTGCCCTAATTGCATCAGGCGAGAGTAGGAGCTATACTTGTACAGACAGGCGGCAAGCACAAGGCCTATACCCATGCCGATGTAAGCGGCATAGGGGTGGTCGAAACATTCTCCGAGCTTATGGCCTGCAGCCATCAGGAACAGGCAGGTAATCAGGAGCGACATGGTATCATAAAAAGCTTGGGATCGTATGCGCATGGCCTCCGGCAATCCGGCTTCGGCAGCGCGTTGCAGGCATTGCAGCCCCGCCTCGGGGTTATCTTCATCGTATATATAGCGGATGGCCTGCTCCGGCAGGTCTTATTGTTCCTCCCTGGTCATGACGCCGTGAGTATATGAGTTTACTGATGTGGTATGAGAATAAAAATGGCTACGTACATCGCTTAATGTATAGCTGCGCAGATTCGCTTGACTGAGGGGCGATAAATTGTTATACTTGCGTTGCAGCAGTTATCTGCTTTTCCTTACAATGAAACCGGCTGCACTTTAATTGCAATTTTTATAACATCTCCCATGAAATTGAGCAGACATATTCATCGGTATTTCAAGAGGTATATTTGCGGCCTTGTACTGCTGGTTATTTTAGCTGCATTGTGGCAGGCTCAACGTCAGGATCTTTGCTACCGGTTATCTGTCAATTTTGACAGTGTGTCGACAACGCCTAATTGGTCTTATTTGCAAAAATTGCTCTACATTATTGAATATGAGAATTGGGAAAAAGGCCGTTTCGGGTGGGAGTTAGTAGCCGGTAATTGTGAGTTTGATTTTAACCGTTTTCCTTCCGTGCCTCCCGGACCGTGCAAAATAGAATTTAAGGAGATGTGTTATTATGTGAAGACTCATGAGGATGGTTCTGAACACATGAAGATTGTTGTGGACCTGCCACGCCCGGACTCCGGAGATGATTTGGAGGTGTATGCAGAGTCTTGTCCCGGGTTGGTGGCGGTGATGGCAGATGCTCATTGTCGCACCCGAGACCTGCATGACTGTGAAAGTATAATGCCCCCTGCGGAGGCGGCGGATAAGCTGGAAATGTTGATATACCCGGCGGAGTCCGGGGACACGTTATCAGTTCCGTTTAAGGACGGTAAATTGAGCCTGCACTTGATAATAAAAGATGAGAGAGACGCAAAGGGCTGGCATGCTCACTCTGTTGTGATATCCCCCCTTAAAAAATAAGGAGGCCGCCTTCTAAGCCGCCTTCGGCTCATGCGTGGTTTCTGCACGTTATGATTCCTTATTTTGCCCTAATTGCATCAGACTTGAGTAGGAGATATGCTTGCACAGGCAAGCGGCAAGCACAAGGCCTATACCCATGCCGATGTAAGTGGCATAGGGGTGGTCGAAACATTCTCCGAGCTTATGGCCCGCACCCATCAGGAACAGGCAGGTAATCAGGCGCGACATGGTATCATAAAAAGCTTGGGATCGTATGCGCATGGCCTTTTTCTCCTCGGCGGTAAAGCGGGCATCAATGGCGGCGCGAAAGGCAGGCGTCCCCTCGCTGTATAGCTCTCTCAAGTCGAGGGGGTAGCCGCTGCGGTAACATTTTTCAAACCAATCGACGGCTGCAAGTGTGTCATTTTTTTGCACCAGCAGGTAGATGGCGTATTCTTGCATGGCCTCCGGCAAGCCTCCCTCTGCCGCGCGTTGCAAGCATTGCAGCCCCGCCTCGGGGTTATCTTCATCGTATATATAGCGGATGGCTTGCTCCAGCAGGTCTTGTTGTTCTTCTCTCGTCATGGTGTTGTGAGTATATCTGTTTGTCGGTGTGTTTCAGCAATAAATAATCAGGAGGCTCCTCAACCTGCCCTTATTGATCAATAGCAACACAGGTAAAGTAATACACTGCCACCAGTGCAATAAAAGGTGCCTCTGCGGTCCATATAACAGCGTTGCAAGCGGTTTCCGCCGCCCAGGCAGGGCCCAGCAACAGGGTGCGCCCTATGCCTCGCTTCGCCTCTCTTACCGGAAAGGCGGTCGTTTGGTTATAATTGATACATTTAGCGGACTCGGGGAAACCGTCTGTGGGTTGTTTCATCTTCAGGCGGTGCCATTGGGCGCTTTTTTGGTCCTTGACGCGCAGTGGCCGGAGCTCTTGGGCGGGGCGGGGCTGTTTTGTGGTGCCCTCCGGCCATTTCATCATGTCATCCACCTCTTTATCGGAGAGCGGGAAATAGTAGAATTCGCTTGGTTCGTGGTCGGTATAGTAGAGGTGCGGTGAGGCGAAGTCTCCTATCAATGCCGTATTTTCTTTTTCGTAGCGCACGGCCAACATGGTGTAGTAGTTGCCGTGGTGTTGCCACAGATTCATTTGGTGGTGTTTAAAATCCTTGTAATCGGGATGCTTCACAATGGGAACTCGTTCATCCGCAGGCCCCAGCTGCTCCGTAAGGTATATTTGGTGACATGCCGCCATGCTAAGGCTGCATAACCCCACGGCTGCCCAAGTGGTTTTAAGGCTCATGAGTGGTTGTTGTTAAGAAGAAAAAACAGCCGTATTGTAGGGCAATACGGCTGTTTCAGAAAAGAGTTGTGTCAACTTATCAGGCTTGCTGCTGGTCAACCTGCACCAAGCGAAGGGGGGTGCGGGAGATGAGCTCGCCGTCGAGGGTAATGTCTACGGAGTAGTTACCGGACTTCTCGAACTTGAGACCCTGGAAGTTCATGATAAGGTTGCGGGTGAAGAAAGATACACCCTCGGGCAGAGCCACCTTGAGGTCGCCGATGATGGGCATACGCTCGGGGTCGAGGGCAACACCGTCCTCATCGACGATGGAGATACCGAGCTTGTGGTCACCCTGGTCCTCGGGCATCATGCAAAGACGCAGAGCCAGCGCACAGGCGGGGTGTACAACGGGGAATTGACGGGCAAAGAGAGTATCAAAGGCACCCTGAACGCAGAGCTTGCCCTGATAATCGGCGGCGTAGTCGCAAAGTACGGCAACTTGAATATCCATAATATGATGTGTAAATTAGATGTTGAAAGGAAGCTCCGCCGCTGAAATTTAACGCGGGAGAGATAACGCTCTGATTTATACCATAATGCCCGCAGATTGCAAGCTAAAACTCCCCTCGCTTTGTCATGCTGACAGAATTAGCTTATTTAAGCACTCTGCCTATGTCTCGGTGAGCAGCGATTAATACAGGAATGGCAGAGATAAATATGCAGATAAGAAGCGTGGTGCCAATGAGTTGGATCTCTGTGGTGATTTCATGCAGCCCGATGCTGTAATTGCCCAGTTTCAGCAATTGTGTTACAATAAATTTTTGGGCATACATAAAGGTGTAAAGAGCCGCCGCTGCAGAGCCGAATACCAGCAGTAGGTTCTCTGCAATGAAAGCCCCCACCAGCAGGATGGGGCGTATGCCGAAACTCTTCATGAGGGTGTAAATGTACTCGTTCTGGCGGTATTCTATACCCGCCAAAGCAGTGAGCAAAATGCCCACGATAATGCTGATACCCAAGCAGAAAGCAATGCGGCACTGCAGCTGTTTGCTCAGGGCATCTTCCAGTTGTTTGAAAATGGCTGCGGCGGATATGATATTGGCTTGTTTGCCGTCCAGTTTCATATAGGTGCGCAAATACTGCTCCACATGCTGGGCCTCTCGGGCGGAACTGATGTTGGCTAGTTTTAAAATGAGAATGGGTGAACCTTTTGATATATCCACCCCATAGGGCAGGGAGTCCGGTTGCACCAGTAGGGCTCTTTGGCCGATAATGCGGTTAAGCAGGTGCTCCTGCGGCAGTTTAAGGGTTACGGCCTGGTATTTTTCTCTGTTGACGGTAACGGTGGTGGGGCCAAGCAAGTACTGCCTTTTGGCATTAACCAGTACGGTGGGCAGCCCGTTTTGGTTCATTAACGGCAGAAGCTGCCCCAAGTGCTGAAAATCAAAGGTGTATATGGGCATGCTGCCGTTCTCGTCTGCAGCGGAGCCTATGGAGACAAGTGCCAGTGAGTCCGCATTCAGAATTTCTTTGAGCTCTGCGGCTTTCGGAAAAACGGTGGGTGAATCCGGGCTGGGGTGTGCGTGCAAGATAACGGTGTCACCGCCGTTTTTCACAATTTTATCCGTAATAATTTTGGCAGATATGGCGTAGCTACCCATGCCGGCCAGTGCTGCCAGCGTGAGGAAAAACACCACCAGCACGCGAGCTAACGGGCTTGATATGCGCGAAAGCCAGCGGTGCAGGGTATCTTTAGCAAGATACAGAATTGTCAAAATCAATGATTTCATCTGCCAGGTCGAAGAGTCGGCTGTCGTGCGTGCTGATAATGCAGATGCGCTTTGAGGCATCCTGCATGATGAGTTTTTTGATGATATTGGTGTTGGTGTCATCCAAGCCCGAGGTAGGCTCATCCAACAAAATGGTGGGAGCATCCTTCATGAGGGTGCGAGCCAAAGCAGCGCGTTGCGCTTGCCCGCCGGAGAGCTTATCTGCCCGGCGGTGTCGTAGCTCTTGCAGCCCCAAATCTGCCAGCAGGTGCTCAAAGCGAGGCTTCCATTCTTTTTTGGGCAACACCGCCATTTCTGCTGCCAGACGCAGGTTACGCTCTACACTCATAAGCGGTAGCAGGTTAATGCCTTGGAACATGTAGGAGACATCCGTGCGGTGGTAGCGGCGGCTTGTTACTTTGCGCCCCGTGGGGGTGCTGATGCTGCCTTTGCCGGCTTTGAGGTAGCCGGCCAGCAATTTTAACAATGTGGTTTTGCCGGAGCCGGAGTAGCCTTTCAATATGGTAACCCCCGGGCGAAACGTGTGTGTAAAGTCTGTGATGACCGGTGTGTGCCGGTTGTAGGCAAAATGCACGTTTTTGCAGATGAGTTCCATGAGCCTGCGGCAAGGTTACGGTTGCTTGCTGAGCACCAGCTCCTTGGTGCCCACAATGAGAATGCTGTAGCCGGGGTATGCAATCTCCACCAGTTGCTCCCAGTCATCACAATGAACCGCTTGCGGGTGAGCTGCCAGTTGGGCTTTGCTTATTTTTAACACCTCGCCCTCTGCCTCGTAGTGCAGGGTGGCATTGTAGCGGCTGCCCAGCATGCGGTGAGCTGTGGCGTGGTCTTCTTGCGGAACCCTGAAGTAGTAGATAAGGGCATCCCCGTTGCCGGCACGTTCAATCATGCGGCGGGCAAAGGTGCCGTGCAGTTTTTTGCCCTCGGGCAGGGCCACGCTTACGCTGAATTTTTCTTCGTTGAGCAGGGAGTTTTCTCCCTCCACAATAGAGATGGTGATGTAGTATGCGGAGTCATCACATACGGTGGCAAACGTGCGCATGTTGTTTTCCGGCAGCTTGAAACCTTGCTCACGCTCCTGCGGGTTTTCCGGCAGGGGTACATTGTACTGTAATTGTCCGTCAAAGGGCATGCGTACGGTGAGCGGGTCGTGCTTGAGGTCAAACTCACGTTGTTTGCGGCGCTCCAGCGTGGCGAGCTCTTTTTTGAGCAGGTCTATGCGGGAGTCTATGTCTTGCAGGGACTCCGGCGTGGGTTGATTATCCGCCCCCTTAAAATCCGTGTTATAGCGGCGCTCCCCCTCGCTGAGCGACAGGTAGAAAGCCACCTGGCGGCGCTGGGCCTCCAGCTTGCGCATTTCATCTTGTTTGCTGATGCGCTCTCGGGCAAGCGCCAGCTCCATATCCTCGCGGTCGTGCTGCGTTTGCTCTTTGTCGATAATGGCAATAATATCGTCTTTTTTCAGGCGTTTGCCGGGTTCTGCCAGGTCTGTAATAAGCCCGTTTTCCTTGAGGTGAATTTCACTGATTTGCTCCGGCACGATTTTTGCCGGATACTTGCCCACGACAATGGACTCACCTGCCGCGCTCCAAACGGTGGTGAGCCCGCAAATAAGGCTGATGCTGAAATGGCGCATCTTGTGCACAGCTGGTTACATGGGGAAACCGAGCCCGCCGGTCACTTTGCGCATCTCTGCCTCTGCCATGTTCTTGGCACCGTTAAGGGCATCTTGCACGGCTTTGAGCACAAGGGATGAGAGGAACTCGGCGTCATCCGGGTCCACCACGGCGGGGTCAATGCTCAGGCCGGTAATCATGCCCGTGCCGTCTGCCACGGCTTTGATTTTGCCACCGGCGGCCTCTGCCGTATAGCTTCTTTCGGCAAGTTGAGCTTGGGCTTTAGCCATATTGGCCTGCATGGCCTGAGCCTGTTTCATGAGTTTTTGCAGATTCATGGTATGTGTAATCAGTTTTTAATGAGTGTTGCGTGAAAAGTTTTGAGAGCCTGCTCAATGAGCGGGTCTTGGTAGAACTCCTCCTCCGTGGGTTTTAAGGAAGGCGGGGCCGCTTTTTTCTCCGGTTCAGCGGGTTGTTTGGGGGCTTCCTTTTGCGCGGGCTTGGGGGCGGGTGCAATTTCCTCAAACTTGGGCGGGGGGAGAATCTCCACGGGGGTGGGGGCGGCAACGGCGGCATCTGTCACAATGCGCAGGGTGATGCTGCGGCCACAGCGTGCCTGTGCCTGCTCATTGAGGGCGGAGAGTATGTTCTCGCTCAGCAGGGCGTCTCTGGTGTTAACATCCTCGGGGTGTATGGCAATGTAGAGCAGCCCCTCATCATCTTGCATGAACATGGTGGGGCCCACCATGCTGCCGCTGATGGGGGATGCCTCGCACGCGGCTGCCAGCATGGCATCCCAGTCTTCGGGGGTTACGGGGCGGGCTGTTGCTGCGGGCTCCGGCGGGGTGTCTTCCGGCACGTCAAAAAGGGGGGGCGGGTCGTCCAATTGCTCCAAGCCCGGCGGCATGGTAACATTCTCTATTACCGGGGAGGGCTCGGGCTGCGGGGCCGGGGCAACCGGTGCAGGGGCCGGCATGGGGGCCGGGGCTGCAGCGGGGGCAGTTTGCTGCACTTGCGGCATGCTCACGGCAGGCAGGGTTACGGTGGCAATGGGGGTATCGGGCAGGGGGGCACCGTTGAGGGCGCGCACAATGTCGCTTATGTTGGCCTCTGCCAAAGAGTGCACGGCTTGTATGAGCCCCATCTCCAAATACAGGCGTTTGTTGCTGCTGTGGCGCATTTGTTCCTCCGCACGGGAGAGCACCTCCATCAAACGTATAATCTTGTCAACGGGGGTGCGCTCCAACAGGGTGGAGAGGGTCTCCCTCCATTGCTCGGGTATACCGCCGCTTGCCTCTTGCGGGGCAACTTTGGTGATAAGCAGTTCTCTCACCGCACCCATCAGCTCGGCCAGTAACTGCCCCATGTCTCGCCCGGCCTCTGCCAGCTCGTGCACCAAGTGCAGCAGGTCCGGCAGGCGGCGGTCCAGTATATACACCAAGGCGCGGGCTACGGTTTCACGCCCGGTTACGCCGAAAATGTCATTAACGTTTTGCTCATCAATGTGGTTGCCGCAGAAAGATACCAGCTGGTCGAGCATGGATTGCGCGTCTCGCATGCCGCCCTCTGCTACCGTGGCAATGGCAAATGCGGCGCTCTGTGTCAGGGTTACACCCTCATTGGCGGCAATGTTCACCAGGTGGTTGGCGATAATGTCCGTGGGTATGGGGCGCAGGTCGAAACGCTGGCAACGGGATAAAATAGTGGGCAAAATTTTGTGCGGCTCCGTGGTGGCGAAAATGAACATCACGTGTGGCGGCGGCTCCTCCAGCGTTTTGAGCAGGGCATTGAAGGACTCCTTGGTGAGCATGTGCACCTCGTCTATGTATACAATGCGGTAGCTGCCGCTTGAGGGGGCAAACTGCACGTAGTCTCGCAAATCTCGTATGTTATCAATACCGCGGTTAGAGGCACCGTCAATCTCCTGTACATCCAGATTGCGTCCCTCGGCTATCTCCCTGCATACCTCCTCATCCGGGTCAAAGTCTACCTTGGGGCCGCCGGAGCAGTTGAGGGCCTTGGCAAAAATACGCGCGGTGGAGGTCTTGCCCGTGCCGCGGGGGCCTACAAAAAGGTATGCGTGCGCCAAGCGCTTCTGCTCTATCGCATTGCACAGCGTACGCACCACGTGATCCTGCCCCAGCACATCCTTAAATGTGCGCGGCCTGTATTTTCTGGCAAAAACCTGATAACTCACGCCCCGTATTCTACCCTATTCTCTGCGTGCCCGCAAGGTTAAAATCCTGTTTGTACTGCCTTTGTCGTGTCAGTTTGTATCACCTTGTGCGCACGCGGGCATGCATTACTCCGTTTTTGCTTCAGCCCCTTCCGTTTCTCTGTTCCAATAATCGGTGATATCAAACCAGAGCTCTGCGGTATAGACGGCATCCGCTGTGCCGACGATTAATGTGTGCACGTCATACACCATGCCGTTATCCCCTTGAACCAACCCTTGCGTTTCATGGCTTATCTCTGCCGGTAAAGCACGTATGATGCAGTGTTGCAGTGGTACAGCATCTTCTGTTGCCGGCATTTTCCAGGCTGTATCGCATGTGGTACCCGGCCCACCCTTGAGCTCAAGCCCTAACTCTGCCACCGTGGCTGCATATATTTCCTCAAGCTCGGCCATAAGCTCCGGCGGGGCAGGGGGAAGTTCCACCACCTCGGACACCGGTATGCCGAGTTGCTCTGCTAAGGCTAATGAGCCGAAGGCTTGTTTTTCGTACAGGCGCTCTTCTGCGGCATTTAACCTTGCCTCGGTAAATCCTTTTTGCTCCAGCAGGGGTACAACATCCTCTTTGCGGATATTGTGCTCGTTGAACAGCCTTTTGACGTGCATGCTGCATTGCTCAAGCGTAGAGGCTAAAGCGTCTGCGGATTCTTTATCTTTAACGGCTTCCATCTGTTCACAGATGGTGATGATAATGTTGCAGGCCTCTTGCAGTGCTTGCTCGTATGTTTGTGTTTCTGTTTGAACTGTCGGCGCGGTGGCCGGCGGCGGGGTTGCGGCAACAGCTGTACACACTGCAATTGCCATGGCAGGAGGGGTAAGAATGCTGAAAAGTTTCATGCTCATTCTATAACATAAATACCGTGGAAAAGCAAGGCGGTATTGATATAACCGCGCCTTATTATTTTTTCTTGGGTTGGCGCAACACCTTATACATGGTGCGCCCTAAGGATGCGTGGTGGTTGAGCGGTAAATCCGTTTCATACGCCCATATCATGACACCGCCGAACTTGTTTTCTTTGGCCCAAACGCATTTTTCATGAATGAGTTTTCGCCCGTTGAAGGAATGCATGGCCCCATCGCTGCCGTCTTTCTTTTTGGCCCGAAAGGTGTTGACATCCGGCTTGAGGTTGGGGTACCATTTATAGATTTGGGCGTACCCGTATTGATCTGTCAGTTTACCTTGTTCATTGCTGTAAAAGGGCAGGCCCAGCACAACTTTAACCTTGGGCATTTTGAGTTTATTGACACAGATGTTGGCTTCTCTTTGGTAGCGCTCCATAGAGGCATGTTGTGCTGCTTGTGACCCGTAGGACATAGTGACAATAAAGTCTATTTGATCTGTCACTTGCATGGTTGGTATGCGGTAATTGACAGATGCTGCAATGCTGATGGATACCCCACTGCCGGCCAATTCCTCCCGCAGTTCTGCCAAAAAACAGGCAAATTGGTTCCACTGGTTGGCGTTCTCGGGGTATTCCCAATCTAAATCAATGCCTTGGTACCCACGCTCAATAACCCATTTTGCCATGTTTTTTGCCAGTTTTCGGCGTATGGCCGGGCGGTTGTTAATGGCGGTAATTTGCTTGTCTATAAACCCGAATCCGGCAATGAGACGTGCCCGTGAATTTGCCTCTTTGTGTAGTCTTTTTATCTCTGCCAAGGCTTCATCCACCGTTTTTTTGCTGTTGCCGCCACCTGCCCATTGATAGGTGATTTCTCCTTGGTTGGAGATGCTGTAGGCAAAGTGAATCAAATCCGTAAACAGATTAAAATGCTCCGGGGTGAGGTGAATGGCTTTTTCCGATTTTCCCCACCCTTTTACCCATTTGGGGCGGTAGTAGGGCACAATGCGGTACGGAAACGGGTATACTCGCCCCACCACACGCTCCTCTATGCCGTCCGCCAGCTTCAGCTCCGGCTTTATGATGCTGCCATCTGCCATTTCAATTGCTGTGCACAGGGCATCTACCTTAGAATCACGTTTGATGGTGGGGGGTAAATTATAGCTCAACCACAGGTAAAGGGGGGTATCCCCCAATTCTATATCTGTATTGAATGAAAAATGATTGTGTACGGATGAGAGGGCTCCCTTTTGTACCACCGGGTTTTTAGTGTGCAGGGTATAGGCATTTCTGTTGCCGGATGCACTCAACTGCGCCCCTTTGAACTTATTGGGGGCAGTGCTCTCTGCGGTGGTGAACTTGAGGCATTTGATTTTTTCTCCGGGGGTGCCGGTAATTTTGAGTTGCAGAACGGGCTGGTTATTTACCCCGGGATAAAAAACACTGTGCGTATGGCGAGCCTCTGCCGTGGCGGCTTGTGCCGTTATTGTGGACAGGAGCAGAGCTGCCGTAATGCCTATGATATTTTTCATGCCGTTAATTTATCATGAAACACTACGGTGTTCAAGGGTATTTTTCAGCTCTGTGAATGAATGCATTACCTGCGGCTGTATGGGCGATGTTAAAATTTTAATGTTATGATTTTTTAATTTTTTATCAATAACAATGTAGAAAAGGGGGGAATAAATGCGTTCTCGGGAAGAGGAGGGGGATGCAACTCGCGCGCCCGAGGCTATTTTACACAGATGTAAGCTTGACAAAATATAACAGAAAGGAGTAAGATTCTCACGTGAATACATATTTAAAATGGGGAATAGGGGCTGCCGTGTGCGCAGGCGCAGTGGCAGGCTGGTATTATTACTCAGACTCCGGCGAAGAGGTGGTGAGTTTTCGCACCGCAAAGATTGCCAAGGGAGATTTTGTATTGAAAGTTCAGGCTACGGGTACCTTAGAGCCCACGGAACTTGTGGATGTGGGTGCCCAGGTAACGGGTGAGATTCTGGAGTTCGGTACCGATGCAGACGGCAACCGTATCGACTTCAACAGCGAGGTGAAAAAAGGACAGCTGTTGGCTCGCATAGATGATGAGTTGGTCAAGTTGGCCGTGGAGCGTGCTCAAGCCAGTGTGAAACAGGCAGAGGCCGGCGTGCTGCAGGCAGAGGCCAATGTGGAGCAGGCCAAAGTCAATAAAAATAAGGCGGACCGCGACTTGGAGCGCGCCAAGAAGCTTGGCGTGGGTGAGGCTCTCTCTCAAATGGACTTTGACCAGTACGTGAGTGCTGCGGAAAATGCTGAGGCTCAGCTTACCAGTGCCTTGGCTCAGGTGCAAACCTCTAAAGCCCAGCTGGAGAGCGCCAAGGTGCAGCTCAAGAGTGAGCAGCGTAATGAAAAATACACCCGCATTACCTCCCCGGTGGATGGCACGGTGGTGGTGCGCCAGGTAAACGTAGGCCAAACGGTGGTGAGCAGCATGAATGCCAGCACGCTTTTCCTGGTGGCGCGAGACCTGAGCAAAATGCAGATTTGGACCAGCGTGAATGAGGCAGACATTGCCAAGGTAAAACCCGGGCAAGAGGTGCGCTACTCTGTGGATGCCTTGCCCAACGAAACCTTTACCGGCACCGTCAACAAGATTCGCCCCAATGCTACCATGTCCTCCAACGTGGTAACGTATATTGTGGAGGTGGATATTGAAAACCCGGACCGCAAACTGCGCCCCTACCTGAGTGCCAATGCCAATTTTATTGTGAAAGAGGTAAAGGATTGCCTGCTGGTGCAGGATGCCGCCTTTGACTTTGTGCCGCAAGAAAAATACGTGAGCCCCGCTGCCGTGGATAAGATAAAGCAGGGGCCGCGCCCGCCGAGAAATCCCGAGGGGGATGCCGCTGCAGACCACCCCGAGCCGCCGGCTATGGAGCCCGGGTTTACCCCTGCCCGTTTGTGGAAGGTGAATGCCGACAACCTGCTGGAGCCTGTTATGGTGCTGCGCGGGGATAGCGACGGCACCCGCAGTATTGTTAAGGCCATGCCCGGGCAAACCCTGGAGGCCGGTGCAGAGTTCGTGACGGGGGTAATGGTACAAAAACCACAAGATGTTGCCAAGAGCAAGGATGGTAACAGCCCCTTCGGCATGAAACGCCCGGAGCGCCGTGAGCGCGGTACGGGTGGTGCCGCTGCCAAGCCCGGCCAGAATGCCGGTGGTGATCGCCCCGGCCCGCCCATGTAATCTCTGTGTAATTCAAACTTTTTATTGTTGTGATAGAGCTTAAGAACATCACCAAGGTATACCACTTGGGGGAAATTGACTTGCCCGTGCTCAAGGGAATATCCCTGCGCATTGAGGATGGCGAGTTCGTATCCCTCACGGGGGCATCCGGCTCCGGTAAGTCCACGCTGATGAATCTGCTGGGCTGCCTGGACCACCCCAGCGGTGGTGAGTATTGGATAGACGGCAAAAACGTGGCCGGCCTTAATGCTAACCAGCGCGCTCGCCTGCGCAACCAGCGCATCGGTTTCGTGTTCCAGAACTTCAACTTGTTGCCGCGTACCTCTGCGCTGGAGAACGTGATGATGCCCGCCTACTACGCGCACCCCGCCCGCAGCACTAAGGAGATTCGCAAGCGCGCGCTGGAGCTCATAGACCTGGTGGGCCTCACGGAGCGTATGCACCACACGCCCGCCCAGCTCTCCGGTGGGCAGCAGCAGCGCGTGGCTATTGCCCGCTCTCTTATCAATAACCCCGGTATTCTGCTGGCGGACGAGCCCACGGGTAACCTGGACTCCACCACCTCTGTGGAGGTCATGAACATGTTCCGTGACTTGAACCGTAAACAGGGCATTACCGTTATCATTGTAACCCACGACCCCAAAACCGCCGCCTTTACGGACCGCGCCATTAACATGTGTGACGGCTTGATTATGGAGGGCGTGTCGGATGAACTCTCAGCCACTCTCAGCAAATGAAATTCGGTACTCTTTTTCTGACGTGTCTCAGTGGGCTGGTGCGCAACCCCATGCGTGCAGCCCTCACGGTGCTGGGTATTGTTATCGGTATCGCCGCCGTGGTGGCCATTATGGAGATTGGTGAGGGCTCTAAAAAACAGGTGGCAGAAAAGTTTGCCTCCATGGGTACCAATGTGGTGACCATTTACGGTGCCTCCGTAAGCACGGCAGGTGTTAACACCGGTATGGGCGGGCGTGCCTCGCTGTTCCCGGCGGATGCCGATGCCCTCATGAAGGAATGCCCCGAGTTCGTTAAAGCTGCCTCCCCCGTGGTGCGTGCAAGCGGCCAGGTGATTGTGGGTAACCAGAACTGGAGCCCCAAGTCCATTATGGGTGGTAATGAGCACTACCTCTCCATCGAGGGCTGGAAAGTGGCTAAGGGTAACGCCTTTAACAAAAAACAGGTGGAGGAGGCCTCTCGCGTGTGCCTTATCGGTAACACTATTGCCAAAGAGCTCTATGCCGGGGTGGACCCCATTGGGCAGGATATCCGCATTAAAGATGTGGTGTTTACCGTAATTGGTGTGCTGGAGAGCAAGGGCGCAGACGGCATGGGTAATGACCAGGACGACTGCATCATCCTGCCGTGGACGGGTATCCGCACGCGCCTGATGGGTGCAAGTGGCTCTGCCACCATCTCTAAAGGTGGTGCAGCCAATGCTGCCACGGTGTCCTCTACCTCCACCTATTCAACATCGGGTATCAATTTTTACCCGGGCAGTGGGGATATTCAGCCCTACACTAACGCGCCGCACCCGCTGCGCACGCGCACGGTGGATTCCATATCCGTGCAGGTGTACGAGGGTAAGGATCCCTCTGCCGCCATGGATGCCATGACCCCCATTCTGCGCCGCCAGCATGATTTGGACCCCGGCGTGTTGGATGACTTTAACATGAGAGACCGCTCCCAGTTCGTTAAAATGATGACGGACACCACCGCCACCATCAGCAGCTTGCTGGTAGCCGTGGCTATGATCTCACTGGTTGTGGGCGGTGTGGGTATCATGAACATTATGATGGTATCCGTAACCGAGCGTACGCGAGAAATCGGCTTGCGCATGGCGGTGGGTGCCCGCCCCATGGATATTATGTTGCAGTTCCTGCTGGAGTCCATCTTGCTGTGTACCATCGGCGGTATCATCGGCATCGGGGTAGGGCGTGCTGCCTCCATCTTTGTGAGCGAAAAGATGGGCTGGCCTACCGCCTCCTCCGTAGAGGCCATGATTCTTTCCGTATCCGTAGCGGCCGGTATCGGCATCATCTTCGGCTGGTACCCTGCCTGGAAAGCCTCTAAACTTGACCCCATAGATGCCCTGCATCACGAATAATTTTAACAAAAATAAAACGCACAGATATGAAGAAAACACTTTTTACCGTTGCCTTGGGTTTACTGCTCAGCTCTTGCCTGCTGGGGCCGAACTTCGGCGGTGCCACGGCTGAGCTGCCGGAGACTTGGATTAACCACATGCCGCCGTCCACCACTCAGCATGACCTCACCACCTGGTGGGCTGCCTTTGGCGACTCCCAGCTCAACCAGCTCATTGAGTCCGCCTTTGCCAATAACCCGGATATGGTCAACGCCGCGCTCTCCATTGCCCGTGCCGAGGCAGAGCTGCGCTCCACGTGGTCCGGTATCCTCCCCTCCGGCAGTGTCGGTTTGGGTGGTACTAACGCCGGTAATTACCAAACCTCCACCTCTCACGGTAAGTGGAACGGCAGCCTCTCGCTCTCCTGGAAACCGGATGTCTGGGGTGGCACGCGCCGCCAAATTGAGGCATCCATGGCCTCGCTGGGCTCCACGGTTGCCGCTGCCAATGCCACACGCACGGCTATGGCATCCTCCGTTGCAACGGCATATTTTGAGTGGATTTCCGCTAAAGAAAGCCTACGCATTGCCAAAGAACAGTTGGAGTTCCAAGAGCGCACCTTCAATATCGTAAGCAAGCGTAAAGAGGCCGGCATGGCCTCCGAGCTGGATGTGGAGCAGGCTCGCTCTACCATCCTTTCCACCCGTGCGCAAATCCCCGGGCATGAGGCTACCATCAAAACCTGCGAAAACGCTCTGGCGATTCTGCTGGGTACCACGGTAAACAACGTGCGCCTGAGCATGCCCTCCGCCTCCACCTACAACAAGATTCCGCGTGTGCCCACGGGGCTGCCCTCTGAGCTGCTGCGCCGCCGCCCGGATATTATTCGTGCCGAGTATGACCTGCACCGTGCCGTAGCCAATGTGGGGGTTGCCGTGGCTAATCTGTTCCCCTCCGTCTCGCTCTCCGGCAGCACCTCCTCCTCCGCCGGGTCAGACTTTGCACACTTCTTCTCCACCGCCGGGTGGAGCTTGGTGGGCAATGTGAGCCAAACAATCTTTAACCGTACGGCTCTTAACGAGGCGGTGAACGTGGCGGAGATTGCCGCAAGCTCTGCCGGCCAGTCCTACCGTAAAACTGTGCTGGCTGCCTTTGCAGAGGTTGAGGAGTGCCTCATTCTCTATGCTCGCCTCACCAACCAGTTGCCTCAGTATGAGGCCTCCGTGCAGGCCAACAAGAAGGCTGCTGAGCTTTC
Organism: Akkermansiaceae bacterium; assembly: GCA_015062045.1. GTDB lineage: Bacteria > Verrucomicrobiota > Verrucomicrobiia > Verrucomicrobiales > Akkermansiaceae > Akkermansia. Next base: position 28,182 of record SUVJ01000001.1, on the reverse strand, counting down.
CATGCGCCGTTACGAGGCCGGTGAGTCAGACTTCCTCAACGTTGCCTCTGCAGAGCGTGCCTGGCTCTCCTCGGAGCTTAACGTTATCTCCACCCGCCAGCAAATCCGCATGGCTCTCGCCCGCCTTTGCACAGCCCTCGGCGGTGGGTGGAAGTAATCAACCGTTCAGATTTTACCCGTAAATAGTGAATTCTCTTTACAAAACGGGTAAAATCAGTATAATACTGGCAACATGAACACGGAAATTTTACAAAAGGCAGCCAATGAGGCCAGAGGTCTTGCAATAGACGCAATTTTTGACAAGGCGTCCGGGCACATGGGCTTGCCGCTGGGCTGTGCGGAAATTGGTGCTGTATTATACGGTGAACTGCTCAATATCAACCCTTCAGAACCGCGTTGGCTTAACCGAGACCGCTTTGTGCTTTCCGGTGGTCACGGCTCCATGTTCCTGTATGCATGGTTACACCTGAGTGGTTTCGGGGTAACGATGGATGATGTCAGGGCTTTCCGTGCCAAGGGCTCTAACACGCCGGGGCACCCGGAGTACCGCTGTTGCCCGGGTGTGGAATGCACCACCGGCCCGCTGGGTCAGGGTATTGCCAACGCTGTGGGCTTTGCTATCTCTGCCAAGCATGCAGCTGCTCGCTTCAACACGCCCAAGCATGAAATCTTCTCTCAAAACGTTTACTGCTTAGCCGGTGACGGCTGCATAGAGGAGGGAATCTCCCGCGAGGCGGCAGCCATTGCCGGCTGCCTTAAGCTGGATAACCTGGTGTTGATTTATGATGCCAACGGCATCACCCTCGATGCCCCCATTGAGACCACGCAGATTGATGATGTAGCCGCAGCCTTCACCGCCCAAGGGTGGGATGCCGTTACCATAGACGGTAACGACCTGCAGCAGGTGCGCAATGCCCTGCGTACGGCTCGCCTCGAAAAGAATGGCCGCCCCAAACTCATTATCGCCAAAACTGTTATCGCCAAGGGTGTGCCCGGCTTTGAGGGTACTACCAAGGGCCACGGTGAGGGCGGTGCCAAGCTTTGGGCAGAGGCTCACGCCAACTGGGGCTTGCCTACGGATGAACGTTACTACGTGTCTGACGAGGTGCGTGCCTACATGGCATCCGTTAAGGCGGAGCGTGAGGCTGCTTATGCTCAATGGAAAGAGGTGTACAACGCTTGGTGCACCGCCAACCCCGATAAGGTGGTAGAACTGGCAGACGGTATTGACCTGGCTGCTAACGGTTTGCATGCAGATAAATGCTCTGCGCTCATCCCCGCCTTTGCAGAGGGTGCCAAGCTGGCTACCCGCGCCTCCGGGGCAGATGCTGAAAACTACATTGCAGATGCCTGCCCGGGCTTCCTCTCCACCAGCGCGGACCTCTTCTCCTCCAACAAGAATTACCTTAAGAACGGCGGCGACTTCTCCGCCACCAACTACGCAGGCCGCAACTTCTGGTTCGGCATCCGCGAGCACGCCATGGGCGCCATTTGCAACGGTATTGCATATGATGGCCTCTTCCGCGTATCTGCCGGTACCTTCTGCGTGTTTGTGGACTACATGCGCGCTTCCATTCGTGTGGCTGCTCTCTCTGAGCTGCCGGTTACCTATGTGCTCACTCACGACTCCGTGGCCGTGGGCGAGGACGGCCCCACCCACCAGCCGGTGGAGACCGTGACCGGCCTGCGCGTCATCCCCAATTTGGATGTTGTGCGCCCCGCCGATGAGGAAGAAGCTGCCGGTGCCTGGATGTGCGCCATGGAGCGTAAGGACGGCCCCACCGCCCTCATCCTCACCCGCCAGAATGTTCCCAGCCTTACCGCCTCCACCCCCATCAGCGCAGAGGCTCGCCGCCAAGGCACGCTCAAGGGTGCATACATTGCCCTGCATGAGCAGACCGAGCAACCCGGCCGCATCATCATTGCCAGCGGCTCAGAGGTGTACTTGGCACTTGAGGCTGCCAAACAGCTCGGGCCCGATGTTCGCGTGGTCTCCATGCCCTCCATGTGGCGCTTCAACCGCCAGGAGAAGGCCTATCAGGACAGCATCCTGCCGCCCTCTTGCACCCGCCGCCTCGCTGTAGAGGCCGGCAAGAGCGACCTCTGGTACCGCTACGTCGGCACACAGGGTACCATCATCGGGATCGACCACTTCGGCTTCTCTGCCCCCGGTGAGGTGGTGCTCAGCGAGCTCGGCATGAATGTGCCCAACATTGTAGCCCACGCTCAGGCCCTGTAAATTGCGCAATAAAAACTTATCGGCAGCCATTTTTCCGCAGTGACGAATGGCTGCCGTCTTTCTTTTAACACAACATGAAAACTATAGCCCATATTGCCCTTTGGATGACCTGCTTGTGTGCTGTGGCGGCGGACACGCCTGCCACCCCCGTGCTTACCCCCAAGCAGGAGCAAGCCCTGCAAAAAGATGTGGAGGCCATTAAAAAGCAGGCACTGTTGATATGCACCATACGCGATGCCGCCTCTGCGGAAGCCGCATTTGATGAGCTGTGCCGCCTGCGCTCTCGCCAAATGATGCAAAAACGCCACCTGCAAAGCATTCGCTTTGAATCCCGCGCTCAATTCCGCGCCGTTCAGGCTCGCTATGGTTGGTCGGAGCAGGATAGCATGGAAAATAAATACCAGAGCGAACGCCTGGGCTCACAGCAATTTTACGGTATTGCAAAATTGGCACGCCTCTTTGGCCTCTCTGCCCAATATGCACAACCCACCACCCCCACCCCGCCTGCGGATGATAGGGAGGCCCTGTGTCAACTACTGCGCACCATCAACAGCCAAGCCACCGCAGATGCCGCCGCTCCGCGCGTGGCCGAGCTCCTGCAAAAATCCGGCATAGCTCCTGCCCTCATCATGGGCTACCACCCCGAGGCCGACTATGAAATCCGAATGCTGCATGCAGAATACGTCAGCCTGCATGCCGTCGGTTTTTACGGCTCCGCCCCCCTGCGTGCAGTTTTTGTTCCTGAATAAGCCGAATAAAAGGGCGGGGGTATACATCGAATGCAATTTATTGTTACTCTTGAATAGTGCGTATGAGTTCACCCGGTGCAATGGCTTCTGATTCCTCGCGAGCTAATATGCCTACCAGTCGCGAGTTGATGTAGTAGTTTTGCCTCCATATTTTTGTTTTTGACAATAAGCCCAATTCGGCAATGGTATCAAGGTATTTTGTTGCGGTGGGACGCGAGATTCCCAGGCGCTCGGAGACATGTTCTACCTTTGTATAGGGTGAGTAGAAGAGACAGTTCAATAAATCATGGCTGTAGGCTGTACGCATCTTCTCTCGTAAGCATTGTTTGTATTCTTTCATGAGAGCAGAAATGTCCTTAATCAACCTAATGGTTTCACTTGCTGTTTCCTCGATTCCGCGTAAGATGTATAGTACCCATTGTTCCCATTGCGTCGCTCCATTGTCTGATTCCCGAATAGACTGTAATAGGCGATAGTACTCCTGTTTATTGCTTGTAATATAGCGACTTAGATATAAAATGGGTAAGTCTAGCAAGTTGTTGATAATCAGGTATAGTACACAAACGATACGCCCGGTGCGCCCATTTCCGTCATAAAACGGATGGATTGTTTCAAACTGGTAATGGATGATTGCTAATTTGATGAGAGGGTCAATGTCCTGAATCTCCGGAGTATTGATGTATTTCTCTAAATTCTGCATGAGCTGCAGTACATCTGCTCCGTCTTGTGGTGGCGTATAGATGGTTTCTCCCTTTTGATTTTTGAGTACAGTACCCGGAAGTTTGCGAAAACCTGCATGGTTTTCTTCCAACGCACGCTGTATTTTCAAAATGATATTGTTGGTAAGTATTCTTTGTTTGCGAACTAATTCAAATCCTTCGCGTAATGCAATACGGTATCGCATTACTTCTTTTGTCGAGGCGCTTACCGCCGATCCCTTTAAATCCAAATCTGCTCGGTACAGTTCATCTTGAGTTGTTACGATATTTTCGATGCTGGAGCTTTCACGTGCCTCCTGTAAAGTAAGTGTTTGTATAAGTATCTCCTCGTTTGGAATGAGTTGCTCAAGCCCCTTAAGCTCTGCCAATTTTTTGTTAGCAGAATTGACCATTTTCAAGACAGCCTTGGTTTCAAAATCGATATCTAAGGGTAAAAGCTTTTTATCGTAATCAGTATTCATCTTCCTATAACCGAAAGTTATCATACCTTCTGACTTGAGTCAAGCTCGCTTTATGCGTAGAATGCCTTCTCATGTAAAAAAAATGCAAATTTTTTTACATGAGAACCCTTGTCATGTAAAAAAAATGCGAATTTCTTTACATGAGAACCCTCGTCATGTAAAAAAAATGCAAATTTTTTTACATGAGATAGAGGAGTATCTTCTTCCTCGTTTGAATCCGTAAGGCAGAATAGTTTTTTGACAAATCGGCTGTTGCCTGCTATAATTTCGCGCGTCATGAAGATTTACCGTGAGACCGATGCTGAGTTTGCCGCTGCCGTAGCTGCCATGAACCGCCGTGCCATACCCACGGCAGATGTGCGTGAAACCGTTGCTGCCATTATTGATGAGGTGCATGCTCATGGTGATGATGCCCTGTGCGCATACGCGGCTAAGTTTGACCGCGTGCAGCTCTCCCCTGCCGATTTGCGTGTGACAGAGGCTGAGCTGGCCGAGGCTCAGGCCGTTGTGCCGCAGGATGTAAAGGAGGCCATTGCTGCCTCCTTGGCCAATATCGCCTATTTCTCACAACAGAGCATGCGCCATGACTGGTGCGGCACCAATGCCCAAGGGTGCGAGGTGGGGGAGCGTTTTGTCCCTTACGACCGCGTGGGTATCTACGTGCCCGGTGGCAAAGCCCCACTGGTGTCCACCGCCCTTATGACCGGTGGCTTTGCTAAAGCTGTGGGTGTGCCCCAAATTGTGGCCATGACCCCCTGCGGGCCGGATGGCAAGGTGAACCCCGCCGTGCTTGTTGCCCTGCAGGCTGCCGGCGCTACAGAGATTTACCGCATCGGCGGTGCCCAGAGCATTGCCGCCCTTGCCCTCGGCACGCAGACCATTGCCCCCGTGCAAAAGATATTCGGCCCCGGCAATCGTTTTGTGGTAGAGGCCAAGCGCCAGCTGGTGGGGGCTGTGGCTATAGATTTGCTGCCCGGCCCCAGTGAGGTGATGGTGCTGGCAGACCACACCGCCAACCCCGCTTTTGTTGCGGCAGATCTCCTTGCCCAAGCAGAGCACGGTGGCGATAGCGCCATAGCCTTTGTGACCACGTCTGCAGAGCTCCTTACCGCTGTGCAGCAGCAAATTGCCGAGCAAGCCGCCACCCTCTCTCGCGCGGCTTATCTGCAACAGGTGTTAGAGGACAACACACACTGCTTCCTCGTATCCACGGTAGAGCAGGGGGCAGACATTGTGAACGCCTACGCCCCCGAGCACTTGGTGCTGGTGGTAGACCCCGCCATAGAGGAGCCCACCCTGGCCCGCATCCGCACCGCCGGTGCCATTTATGCGGGTACCTACTCCACCGTTGCCTGTGGAGACTTCCTTGCCGGCCCCAGCCACACCCTACCCACCGGTGGCTCCGGTAAGTCCTTCTCCGGCATTCGGGCGGATCAATTCCAACGCCGCACCTCCATCGTGCGCATGTCCCCCGCCGCCGCTCGCGCCTCCCTCCCCCACGTCCTCACCTTCTCCCGCGTAGAAGGTCTCGACGCCCACGGCCGCTCCTTGGAGATTAGAACCCTTTCCTGACCGCGGATTATCTTACGCCTCCTGTTTTAACTATATCAGACATCTTTTCACAATTATGACCACCCGATTTGTAATCGGGTGGTCTTTAAAAATTGTGAGGGGAAATATTTTTACGATGAGTTCATAATATTCTTAAAATCTTGACATATTGTTTAAGTTTGGGTATAAAGATTTGCAGAGCAAGCGGTAAGTATGTTAATCAATTTTACATTCAGTAATTTTAAGTCATATCGAAGTGAAACTGAGTTTTCGATGGTGGCATGTGAGGATATTACGCAGGATAGTGGAAGCTTGTTGACTATTCCAAGTTCGGATGAGTTGAAATTACTGCCTCTTGCTGCCATATATGGAGGTAATGCAGCGGGGAAGACTTCATTTACCCAAGCATTGTTGAGCTTGAAACATATGGTATGTGAGGGTAAGGTTGAATATGTAATGCCTTTTCGATTAGATGAGGAAAGTCGGAATACCCCTTCTTATTTCGAAATAGTGATTGTCTGCGAAGAAGATGTCTGGAAATACGCGTTGAGTGTGTTTGGAGCTAAGGTTGTTAACGAAAAATTAACAAACGTTAGTGCCGACCGGAGAGTGTATATTCGAGAAGATGATGGAAGTGTGCATTTTAATGCAGACTATTTTTCTGCCAAATCTGATGAAGAAATAAAAATGGCCAATGTTATGGCTGGCAGTATTCCTCAAGAGAGTATATTGCTGACTGAGTTACGTCGCCATCAGGGGGTATTGCAAGACATGGCCAGAATATGTGATAAGATTTTTCATTGGTTTTACCATGTATTGCAAATTAAAGAACCGGGTTTATTAGGGCCGGTTCCTTCTATAGTGTATAATCATCAAGAGTTTTCCAAGATTCTTGCGGCTGCCGGTACGGGTATTTCATCCTTGAGTATAAGAAAACTCACACTCAAGGAACTTGGAGCTCCGGTAGATGCCCTTGTTATAGTAGAGCGCACGATGAAAGAAGGTGATGTTCGTCCCTTCGGTGACGCTATTATTACAAAAGAAAATGGTGAGTTGTACGCATACAAATGCGGTACGGAGCATGTATTGCCTTCCGGTAAGATAGAGCAGTTTGAACTGTGGGAGGAAAGCGAAGGTACTAAGAGTTTTATTAATCTTTTGCCTGTTTTGAATAATCCGGCTGCGCGTCCGTATGTATACGTAATCGATGAGTTAGATAGGAGTTTACATACAAAATTATCCCGCCGTTTGATTGAACGCCACTTGGAAATGGTGCGAGCAGGTGTGCCTCAACAGCTTATTTTTACCACGCATGATGTGTTGTTAATGGATGATGAGTTGATGCGAAAGGATGAAATTTGGTTGGTAGATCGTTATACGGATGGTACATCGGAGCTCAAAGCTTTTGTAGAATATAAGGAAGCAGAGAGCGAAACTAATATACGCCGTAGCTATATGCAAGGGCGTATGGGAGGAGTGCCGGATATTAACTTGTGAGCGAGTGAGGATTATGGCTGCTATTGCAAAAAGAAAGACGAGAGAGCGTGAATACTTGCAGCGTATTCTTATTGTGCATGAGGGTGAAGAAACGGAGAATAAATATATTCAACATGTTAAACATTTGTACGGCATTGAACGTAAATGCCGCATAGAGATGTATCATCCCAAGCATACCTCAATTTCGGCAATGATTCAAAAGATGAATCAGGAAGCGGGGTATGTGGATTCTCGCGACTGTTTTTGGATTGTACTGGATCGCGATGAGGGGAATCATAAACTCGACCAGTTTGAGGAATTGGCTCAATGGGAAAAGGACAGTTCTCAGCATCATGTTGCAATCAGCACCCCTCGTTTTGAGTATTGGTTGTTATTGCATGTGATGGAGCACCCCGGCGGAGTTTCTGCAAAAGCGGATAACTATGTAGAGCAGCATATACCGGGGTATACAAAAGATTTGCGGAATTGTTTGGGCGTTTTTACAAAAAACTCTGTAGACCAAGCCATTGAAAGAGCAGAAACTCAGGGGGTGCCTACATGCATAGCTCCGGATAAAGTTGGTTCCGGGGTAGGTAGAATGCTTTGCCTATTTAAACGGCTGGCAGATAATTATTAATTATACAGTGTTTTACAGAAAATACCCGTGTGTTTTTCACGGGTATTTCTGTATGGGGGAATTAGGCATATTTCCCGTACTCGGCTATCTCTTGCAGTACTTTGATGGTCAGTTGTACGGCGGCGGAGAGGTCGCGGGCATCGAGGATGCCGTTGTGGGAGTGGATGTAGCGGGTGGGTACGCCGAAGACGATGGCGGGGGTGCCGTGCCAGTGGGGGTAAGAGGCGGCGGCATCTGTGCCGCCGGTGCGGCGCACGGTGGCTTGGTGGGGTATGTTGTGCTTGGCAGCGGTGGCCAGCACAAAGTCTGCAAAGGCGGGCGGGGTGATGTTGGTGGGGTCGTAAAGGCGCACTTGCACGCCTTTGCCGAGCACACCTTGGCGGCAGGTGGAGCTTTGGCCGAAGGTGTCGTCCGCGGGCGGACCCTCCAGAATGAGGGCGTAGTCGGGCACGAGCTCCTCTTGCAGGGCGCGGGCACCGCGGGTGCCTACTTCCTCTTGCACGGTGGCAATGGCGCGCACGGTGCAGGGCAGGTCCATGTCTTTGATAGCCTGCATGGTGCGAATCATGGTGTAAACCCCGGCGCGGTTGTCGAAGGCTTTGCCCATCCAACGGTTCTCCGTAGCCAGGGCTTGCAGTTTAACATCGGGCACCACGCAGCAGCCCAGGCGAATCCCCAGGGCCTCTACCTCTGCTTTGGAGGACGCGCCGACATCCACAAACAAAGCGTCATCGGGCATAACCTGCTTGCGCTGGCTTTCCGGCAGCAGGTGCGGGGGCTTGGTGCCGATTTGGCCGGGGATACGCTTGCCGCAGCGGGTGAGCACGGTGACGCGCTGGCTGGGCAGGGTGTGGTTCCACCAGCCACCCAGCGGTACAAGCAGCAGGAAACCGTCCTCCGTAACGCCTTGCACCATGAAGCCGATTTCATCCATGTGGGCGATGAGGGCGATGGAGGGGGCCCCGGCGGGGCCTTTTTTCTCGCAGATGAGGTTACCGCTGCGGGAGTGGGAGATGGTGCCGCAGCCCTCGAGCTCGGCGGTGATAACGGCGCGGATTTCGTCTTCGAACCCGGAGACACCGGCAGCGTTGCTGCATTTTTCTAAGAGATCTTTTTTGAACATGTTGTGTTGAATCGGTTGGTCAGAGGCTGTGGCTGTGCACACGGCAGCGAGTACCGCGCAGGCGGTGCTGAGAAGAAGACGAGTCATGCATATAACCTATCATGTTAGCAGGTGTTACGCAAGGGCAGAGCTTGTCAGCACGGCAAAGGGAGAATGGGGTTATTTGCGGATTTTGTAGTCGCCGTCGCCTACGGAGAGTACCTCTACCCGCACGCGCTCTAAGCCTTTGTGGGTAAATCCTAAGTCACGGGCAATGGCGGCAGATACATCGATGAGTCGGCCGGCGATGAAGGGGCCGCGGTCGGACACGCGCGCCTCCACACTCTTGCCGTTGGCCAAGGAGGTGATGCGCACCGTGCAGGGGAGGGGCAGGGTGCGGTGGGCGGCATAATACTCACCACTGCGCAAGCGCTCGCCAATGGCGTTGACGCCGCCGCTGCCATCGTAAAAGGAGGCAATGCCCTCTGCCTTATAGCTCAGGGCGGGGTGCACATCCATGGGGACAAAGCGGTGCCCTTTAATGGTATAGGGGGATTTTTTGTAACCCTTGTAGGGGTGGCGTTGGCTTTGGCAAGAGGCAAATATGCCGGCAAGAGCCAGCATGGCAACGGTGAGTATGCGTAACTTCATGCCACCTGTTATACCATATATTCCCCCGCGTTAAAAGGGGAAAGTTAGGCACGGACCGTTTTTTCGGTCACAGCCTTCAAGATGCTCTCTATTCCGGCGGTGTTGGCAGCAATGGGGGTGGCCCAGGGCTCACGGCGCAGCCAAGTGCGCTGGCGTTTGGCATATTGGCGGGTGGCCAGTGCCAGGGCGGTTTCCGCCTCCGGCAGGGGGAGCTCGCCACGCAGGTGTTGGCGTATCAGAGAAAGCCCCAGTGTTTTTTCTGCCGTGGGGGATATCTCTGCCGGCAGGGCTGCTACCTCATCAATGGCACCGTGGCGCAGCATGTGGCGCGCGCGGGCGGCAATGCGCGTGTCCAGCTCCGCTACATCCCTTGTAATGACAAAGCCTGCCCCGCAGGCTTGTGGTTGCCAGTTGTTGCGCCAGTAGGAGAGCGGTTTGCCCCCCAGCAGCACAATCTCTAAATTGCGTACCACATAGCGCGGGTTTTGCAGGTTGGTGGCGGCGGCACCCTCGGGGTCTGCCTCTTGCAGGCGGCGCACGCATTCCTCTGTGGGCAGGGCCATCAGCTCCGCACGCAGGGCAGGGTCGCTCGGTGGGGCGGGGGAGATGCCGTGTGAGATGAACTTGACATACAAGCCGCTGCCGCCTGTGATGATGGGTACATTGCCGCGAGCTTGCACGGCTGCTATGCATTGTTGGGCGCGGCGGGCGTGGGTGGCGGCATCATTGTTCTCCTGCACCTCCAGGTTGCCGATAAGGTGGTGGGGGATTCCGCCTTGCTCCTCTGCGGTGGGGGCTGCGGTGAGTATGGGCATGGCGCGGTATACCTGGTAGGCATCTGCACTGATGATTTCTGCATTACCCAGTTGCTGTGCCACTGCCACGGCAATGGCGCTTTTGCCGCTGCCCGTTGGCCCTAAAATGAAAAGAGGAGAAAACATGCTGAAGTACGAAATACGAATTACGAAGTGAGATTTATGGGCGGTTGTGAGTGGGATAGAGGGCACGCACCAGTATCACCAGCGTGATAAAGCTTGCCATAATCAGGCAAAAGGGAGACAAAGACATTAAAGCACGATGCACGGGGTGATGATAATGCGGATAAAGGGTAAATGATAAGTAGGTGCACAAGGGGCTCATGGGGTAGAGCAACAGCCACCACGCCATGCTTGCGTTAAAGCCGGCATCCCTCATTCTGCGGGCGCACAGGGCTGCAAGTATTATCAGCAAAGCACCCCATACACAACAGCAAAAGGTGATGATGGAGTTGACCACCCCGGCTGCTGCCCCGTAATATTGTATGGTTAGGTAAATTGTGCCTGCCAACAGTGCCGGCACTAAAAAAATATACAGCAACAGCATGCTCCAAAACTCGGCACGTGTGGCACAGCCTTTGAACCGGAACAGGTGCTGCAGGGCAAAGGCTATGTTGGACAGCACATTGCCGGGAACCGCCGCGCGCAGTTGCTCATGGCAATGCTCGCAGTAGAGCGGGGGCTGCACCTGTGCGTTGGCGGCTATGGCGGGTGCGGTATCTGCACCGCAGCGGGGGCACCGTGTGGTGAGCCGGTGTTGGGTATACAGTTGCTGCAGTGGCTCCCAAGCCTCCCCGCCGTCCTTCGCCACAAGAGTACAGGCTGCCAATTTACCCGTTTTCAGCATGTAAAACAGCTCCTCCTTGCGGTGTGGACCACAAGGCTCGCTGCGGCTGTTCAGGTAATAAAACACGGTTTTTATCGTGGGGAAATTCCGTAAATCATTCTGCCTGATGACGGCGTGTGTGTCAAGCCGCAAATCCGCGCAGTGGCGCGGTTTGGTGCGATTTTTTTACCCCGGCACCAAAATGTGAGAAAAAAGCACTTTTGTTGCATTTTTTTATTGCTTTTTATCGTATACGGGTATAGTATGAGTATTGCAGAAAGGTATTTTGTGATACCTGCTCTGCATCAGAAACAAACCATAACCATAGAATAGGAGGACACAACCCATGCAGACCTCAAATGTAGACACCAACATTGTTGTAACAGGTCGTCACGTTGAAGTGACGGATGCAATTCGCGACTTCGCTACCAAAAAAATCCAGGGTATTCACATTGATTATCCCCGTATTGTGGAAGCTCGCGTGGTAGTAGATGTGCAGAAAGACCGCCAAGTTGCAGAAATCGTGTTGTTCTGTGCAGATCATATCACCATTCAGGCATCTACCGTGGGCTCCGATCTCTATGCCGCTATTGATGAGACGGTTACTAAGATTATGCGCCGCATGCGCAAGCATAAGACCCGCCTCATGAAGCACTTCCGTCCCCACCGCTCCAAGAGCATCCGCAAGCTGGATGAAAAAGTGTATGAGGAGGACGTGCTGGATTACGAGGACTATGACGCCCCCGAGGATCCCAAGCCTGTGCGCATCTCCAGAGAGGGCTATGAGCTCAAAACCATGTACAAGGAAGACGCCATTATGGAGCTCGAAATCTCCGGCAAGCCCTTTGTGCTGTATCGCAACGCCCGCCGCAATGTGTTGCAGATTGTGTACCGCCTGAGGGAGGGCGAGTACTCCATCATTGAGCTTGGCAATGAGCTCAAGGCATAAGCCCGCCGCATAGGTGTTACGCTTTTCCCGCAGCCACCCCGCAAAAGTAGCAGGGTGGCTGCGTTTTTTCTTGCGCAGCGGGGCAGGGGTACAGTACAATAGCCGCATGCAGATAGCCTTGGAGCACACAGAAAAAGGCCTGCGCATTACCCCGGCCGGGTGTGCGCCGCGGCTGGAGCGTGCATTCGGCGTATCTGCGGGGCGCGGCATGCTGGATTTGCTGCGCTACGGCATGCCTGCCGGGGCTGCACCTGTGCTGGCGTGGCTGCGGGAGCGCGCCCGCGAGCGCATGATGGCATACTTGGCCGCCCTGCGCCGTGGGGAGGCGCCGCAAGCCACCCTGCATTTGCCACCCGCTGCCTTGCTGCGCCTGTTGGAGAGCCTGCCCCCCGTGGCGGGATTGCCCATTGCTGTGGGGGATATTGAGGCGTGGTTGCAAAGCCTGCACAGCGCGGTAGAGTGGTTGGCCGCGCGAGAGTGCTGCACGGTGGATGCTTGGTTGAGCCGCTTGGGAGAAGGCTGGCAACAGCTCGGTATGCTCTGCTTCCATTTGGCGGAGAACGCCGGGGATGCCGCCCAAGAAGCCCCCTTTGCCTTTTTAGCCACATTTGTACACAAAGCCAGGCAGGATGGCAAAGCCAAACACGCGCCGCTGGGGCTTGCCCCGCGCCTGCTGGCGGGGGATAACGCCGCGCTGCTCTCCCTGCTGCGCCCGCTTAAACAAGTGGCTGCTCAAAATGATTTTTTGGCCGGGCTCATCAACTCTCAAGCCGTGTATAAGCCGTGCAGCTGGGGCTCTAAACAAGCGTACCGTTTTTTGGAGTCCATGCCCCTGCTGGAGTCCGCAGGCATTGAAACCCGCATGGTCAATTTGTGGAAAACCCGCCCGCCGCGTGTGGAGCTTGAGGTGCAGCTGGACACCGCAGAGGGGGGCGGCACCGGCAAGGCGGATTCCTCACCCTCCGTCAACATCAACTCCCTGCTGCGCTTTTACCCCCGCGTGGTGTTGGGGGACTATAACCTCACAGATGAAGAGCTGGAGCAGCTGCTCGCTATGGATGAAGACGGCCTGGTGCGTTTTCGCGGTGAATGGGTGCGACTGGACCGCGAAAAATTGCAAAAGTTGCTGGACACCTGGCGGCAGGCCACCCGCATGGCGGCGGGGGGGATCCCCCTGCTGGCGGGCTTGCGCTATTTATTGGGCAAACGCAGCGAAACCCTGCCGAACCTTCCGCCGGAGGAGGATGGCATGCGCCTGGCCCTGAGTGCCCGGCTGGCCTTGGCTCTCTCTAACCTGCATTTCGGGCAGGCGGAGCCGCAGCTCACCCCGCTGTTGGCGGGTATCTTGCGCCACTACCAGCGGGACGGCGTGCGCTTTTTACTCAATGTTACCGAGTCGGGCTTCGGGGCCTGCCTGGCAGATGACATGGGCTTGGGCAAAACCCTGCAAGTCATCAGTTGGTTGGTGCATTTGAGCCTTAGCGGCAGCTTGGGGGCGGGCAAGGGTTGCGCGCTCATTGTAGCCCCGGCATCTTTGCTCACCAACTGGCAAGAGGAGCTGCGCCGCTTTGCCCCGCAGCTGCAGGTAGTGTTGCTGCACCCCTATGCCCTGGGGCGAGAGGGCGCAGATTACCTGCGCACCAACCCCGCTTGGCTCATGCGCAACGCACACGTGGCACTCACCACATACGGCATTGCCACCCGCAACGAGCTGCTGGCTGCAACAGAGTACCCCGCCCTGGTGCTGGATGAAGCCCAGGCCATCAAAAATGCGGACTCTCAGCGCGCCTTGGCCATTGCTCGCCTGCGCAGCCCCCGCCGCGTAGCCATTACCGGCACGCCGGTAGAAAACTCCTTGGCAGAGCTGCGCAGCCTCTTTGAGTTTCTCAACCCCGGCTTGCTGGGCAGCGAAAAAGAGTTTAATGCCATGGTCAAAGACATGGGCAGCGACTACACCCCGCTGCGCCGCTTGGTGCGCCCCTTCATGCTGCGCCGCCTCAAGAGCGACCCAGCTCTGCTCCCGGAGCTTCCGCCCAAGACGGAGCAGGCCGCCTATTGCCTGCTCACCCCCGAGCAAGCGCGCCTTTATGCGCACGAGGTAGACTCCCTGCGCGCCATCATGGCAGAGCCCGACCCCAAGGTGCGCCTCTCCCTCGTGCTCCCCATCCTGGGCCGCCTCAAACAAATCTGTAACCACCCCGCACAATATCTGGGAGAGGCGTGGTGTGACCCCGCCCTAAGCGGCAAGTTTACGCGTTTGGGGTATCTGGCACGTCAAATTGCCGCCGCGGGGGATTGCTGCCTCGTGTTCACCCAATACCGCAGAATGATAGACCCCCTGCATGAATACTTGGCGGATATATTCGGCGCCCCCGGGCTCATGCTGCACGGCGGTACACCCATTGGCGAGCGCAAACGCTTGGTAGAGCAATTTCAGGCCACCGGCGGGCCGCGCTTCTTTGTGCTCTCTCTCAAAGCTGCCGGCACAGGCCTCACCCTCACCCGTGCCCGCCATGTTATTCATTTTGACCGCTGGTGGAACCCCGCTGTGGAGAACCAAGCCAGCGACCGCGCCTACCGCATCGGCCAAAAACACCCCGTGGTCATTCACCCCCTCATCTGCCGCGGCACTATAGAGGAGAATATCCATAACATGCTCACCCGCAAAAGCTCCATGGCAGACTCCCTCCTCAGCGGCGGGCTGGAGAAACTCCTCCTCCACCTCAGCAGCGCAGAGCTCTTAGCCCTGGTCGGCGCGGAATAGGGGGGGATTCCCCTCTCTCCCCCTCCACTGAGCCTTCTGTTCAGGCTCAATCTCACTGTTGCGCCCCGGCGCAACAATCTCACTTGAGCCATCGCTCAAATCTCACTGCGGCGTACGCCGCAATCTCACTTCGCCCCGCTAAGGGCGAAATAAAAAAATCTCGTTGCCCCGCGGGCGGATGCCCGCCGAAATTTTAAGCCCCCTTGTGGGGCGAAATAGCATAGGCAGGGGCGTTCCGTCTTCGGGCTGAGCCCTACGCCGTGACAAAGAAGCCCCTGCACGTGGAAAAAATAAACCCGAGCCCGAGGAGCGCAGCGACGAGGCCGACAGATGGGTATAGCGCAGGGCGTGAGCCCGGAGCGGCGTGTGACTCGGGGTTAACACCCCTCGTGGGATTGTGTCGGCCTCCTCGCTTTGCTCGTCGGGCTCTATATTATTTTTGATAATCAGCAGGGGTCGCGCGCGCACTGCGTGCACGCTTGACCGCCTGCCTATATTATTTCGCCCCACAAGGGGGCTGAGAATGTTTAATGTTAAATATTTAATGTTTAATGTGAGCGTGGGTCGAATTCTCAAGCCCCCGCATGGGGGCTTGGATGTACGAAATACAAAATATGAAGTATGCAAAGCCCCCGCAACGCGCAGTACATATAATATCGTAGCGGGGGGACTTCAGTCCCCCTACACATAGCGGGCTATCGCCCGCATGAAGAGTGCCTGTGCCACATGAAGGGTTCGCCCCTTGCGGGCTCACATTTTGCCTCCACTGAGCCTGCGCAGCAGGCTCTCAACATGATAAGCTCTGCAGCAGTATGCCCGTGAATGGCATAGTGTAATTTGTTCTGTATGGCGCTAAAGAAAATATTTGTCTCCTTATTATTCGGTGTGTAATCAGCCGAAAGTGCGAATATATCGCGAATCCTCAGGTACATGCGCCGCTCGCTGGCGCGAATATCGCGTATCTGCTCCAGTAGGTCATCGAAATAATCGGGCAGAGCCGTTGCCTCTTTAATCGGTGGATTTTTCAATCTCTCTCTGTCCAATACAAACCCCTTGCGCATGAGTTCGCTGAGCTGTTGCGTAGCCCAGATGCGGAATTGTGTACCGCGTACACTGTTGACACGATAGCCCACGGAGATAATCCAGTCCAGATTGTAAAACTTCACCTTTCTCTGCACCTGTCGACTGCCCTCCAAGCGAACGGTCAAGTTTTTCTTGACCGTTCCTGCCTCTTGCAGCTCATTGCATTGCAGAATATTTGCCACATGTAGGCTGATATTCTGCTTTGTTGTCTGAAATAGCTCTGCCATCATCTGTTGAGACATCCATATGGTCTCTCCTTCCACTCGGAGCTCCATTTTTACCTTACCATCCGGCGAAGTGTAAAAGAGGAGTTCTCCCGGGATAAGGTGATTCTCTGAAAGCTCATTGCTCATACGTCAAAGCGCATTCTACAAAAAAGAATCAAGGAGAGCAAGAGAAAAACGGTCGCAACCTTGTTGGTTGAGACCGTTTTTTATAGCCTTTTTGTGACTGTGATTTTTAACGACTCTAAAATATTGTTTATAAATGACTTATAAAAATTGATGCCATTTTCTGAAAATTAACCCAAAATTCGGCTCGACTCATAACGGGTTGTGGAAAATTTCAGAAAAGGCTTGTTGTCAACGTTTTACAAAACGCGTTAACATTACGTATTCGCATTGCATAAATAGCCAAAGCAACTAGCTAGAAAACAAACTCATTTTCTAATAATTGGCTCAAGTTTGAAAGAGATTTAATAATTCCAAGATTACAATATTCAAAATCTTGCGTTACGCTATCCCAACACATACACCCTAAATGATGCCTGTGAGTTCTTCCATTAATGTTTGTTTCAATAAATGATAGATGCTTTTCGGTGGAAAGAATATCAGACAGTCTCTTGCTTGCTCCATTGTCAATGTTGACTAACAATCCATATTTTGCACCAGAAACAAGGCAATATCCGACTAATTGCGACCACTCTTTTAAACCAACGCTATCAAGAAGTTTGATTTCCAAAATGAGTAGTTGAAACTGTTTCCCATCAGTAATTACTGCAAAAATGTCGAGATTTAAAGGTGGTACATTTTGGGCAAAATGTCTAACGCATCCACACGTAACCGGATTATTTTCTATTATTTCATGGAGCTTTGTTTTTAGTTCTCCAATGCCCCAATAGACGTAAAGCTCCCTTTTTCGAGAAGCACGAAAATTGCTTTTAAGCTGTTGTTCAATATAGTTTCTGATTTCGGGATAATATGAAACTTCATTTCTCTTTTTACTCATGAACGGAGATCTTTCTCGGATATTTGTCGAACAAGCAGCTTATATTCATTATCAGAACTTTGCATTATAAGCTTTTGATATACGCTAGGATTTTGTGCACCAATCATGGCTGCTTTCTGATTTTTTACCAGAATTAAAGGCGTAAGTAAATCAGGAATCCTAACTTCGATGGTGAGTTCCGGATTGATTTTGAGATGTTTTTTTATTAAATCAACATAATTTCCTTTCACCCTTTTCCCCTTAACTTCATTGCTTCTCGCTACAATATATGCTATACCCTGCAAAATAATCGCTATCGGATAACCAGAAGAATGCCCATTACCATATAGCAAAGTAGTCTTTGCTCTTTCATACTCATGGAGAAATATGGAAACTTTCAAAAGTTCTGTTTTATATGTGCGATTAGAAAGCAGGGAATCAGAATTAATAATTTTTTGGGTTTCTTCTATGCTGCCTTTATGTAAAATCGGGAACGGATTAACAATTTCCCCAAGACGACAAAAGCAATTCTTCAATTGTTCATAAGGAGCATGTTCACATCCCATGACTGCACAAAAGTGCCGAAAATGTATGTAATGGCCTCCACGAATATTGTCAGGGAGTTTTAAATCATGTTCACTTGGATGCACACAGGTAGGAGTGACATGAAATTCGCGAGCCTCACATTGTTCTGCTTCATGCGTTTGTTTTTGTAATTTTCTGTTTTCATGGGACGACTCTACTTTGGTTCTAAATGCAAATGCACCAAACTTGGCATACTGATCTAAAAGAACTCGAAGTTTAAATCCTTTATGCCATTTAGTGTAATATGAATCATTTGTACAATGAATATTGGGGTGATTCCAGTTGACCTGATCAGGAACGCAATTTATGCTATACAATAACCTACATAAATCGCATACAAATCTAAAGTTATACCCCTTAATTTCAAATGACAAAATTTGATGTTCGTTAGAGAATCGACGATGCGATTGAGCCATACTGCCGATTGTGTCAGCGAGTCCAGCTATGAATCTCCGTTTCAGGTTATCATCAACTAAGTCGAGTACAATGCGTTCAAGACTTGCAGTAGTCTTTAACTCACCCATGCATTCTATACCATAGTGTTGCAAGTCTTCAATAATTTGTGTAGTATCACCTTCGCACAAAATTGTCCAATACGCATCTGAGGCATCATATTGAATATTAATGTTGTAAACGGCTCGGAACATTTGACCAACTTTTCTTAAAATATCATTGGCTATGTTACCTGCTCTTTTGGGATTAAATTGTAATGCCCCCCATTTTCTGAAAGGAAGTTGAATTCGAAAAATGTCTTCGGCATTTCCAAAGACACCACCACCTATTATTAAACCAAGTAAATACGCTTTATCAGTGTCCATGCCCGATTTTTATTTATCTTCAGTGAAGATTTGTTCCATAATAGCCTTTCCTATGTTGTAAGCAAGATTGACAGGAACGGCATTCCCAATAACTTTGTACATTGCCGTAATATTTTTTGGCGTGTCAGTTATGAACTGGAAATTATCAGGAAAAGTTTGAATCCTAGCAATTTCACGAACGGTATAGCGCCTATTTTTTGTAGGATGTACAATCCCGCAATTCTCCGGTTGCGCTGAAGCAGTAATAGTACCGCATATTTCATCTCGTGAAAAACGGCGGTAGAAATTAGGAGAATGATATTTTTTCATATCATCTCGTATTTTCTTGAAGCGAGGTGCTAAATGTTCGTATGGAACATCTTTCCATGAACCGCCTTCCGGTATATACGAAATCATTTCACAAGCTTGCGGAGAGAGGGGCCAATCAACCTGATTATCGACATTTTGGGGAAGTTCTAATACATGACGCAAGGTGAGTTTGTTTTTTTGTAACTTTCGAGGGAATACGAAAGTTTTTTTCATATCTTTACGAATGCCGACAAAAAACACTCGCTGTCTATTTTGAGGAACACCATAGTCTGCAGCATTAACAATTTGATACACTACATTGTATCCAATACTATTCATTTTTGATAAATCCTCGACTATGACATCAGCTAAGTTCCTGCCATCTATATATTTTGTCGAGAGTAGCCCTTTCACGTTTTCAAAAACTATTACTTTAGGCATCTTTTTTGCTATAATACGAAGACATTCCTTGTACAACATCCCACGAGAGTCATGTACACCTTTTCTACTCCCTGCATTAGAAAAAGGCTGACAGGGAAAACCTGCAGTTAATATGTCTCCATCAGGAATATCTGATTCCTCAACCTCCAAGATATTTCTCCCATCGATATAACCCATATTGAGCGAATACACAGCCTGTGCATCCGAATCAAAATCATTTGCCCATGTTATATTGAATCCAGCTTTTTCGAATCCCAAATCCATTCCTCCACATCCAGAAAATAGCGAAATAAGCTTGGGGGCTTCTTCATTATTTTTTTTAGTCACGGCATTATGGCTCGATTCTGGAAATTCCAAATCGAGAAGAGGCATACAAAAGCTTTCTATGGCTCTTTTTTTAGAGGGTGGGGATGCCGTACAGTCGTTCATGATAGGGGAGTATAAGCAAAAATTCGAATTTTGTCAATTATAAAAATGCGAAAGTCTCTTATTTTTTGACAGTTATATCATACGCTTTTGATTTCGTGTTACTTAAATTTCAAATAGACAAATGTGCGTAAAAAACGTAATGTGACTGGAACCGCACGAGTCTAAGCGAGTCCTTTTGGCTGCAAGACGGGGGGCAAAATGGATGCAAAATCAGCCCTGGAAGTCGGTTTTCCGTATGAGTTGCGATTTTATAACCCGCTGAAATCAAGGCACAAAAAAGGAGCAGTCGTTACCATTTTGTCTTGGTTACGACCGCTCCCATAATAGCCTTTTTGTGACTGTGAATTTTAGCGACTCTTAAACACTGCGTATAAATGACTTATAAAATTGATGCCGTTTTCTGAAAATTACTCCGAAATACGGCTCGACTCATAACGGGTTGCAGATAATTTCGGAAAGTGCTTGTTGCCAACGTTTTACAAAACTCGTTAACATTACGTGCTCGCGCTCTCATTGAGGTGATTTATGACGTGATTTAGGGATAAACATGTTGCATTCTGGTGAGCGGCCGCCTCGGGTAGATGTACACGAATGCGGCTACAAGAGGGAAGATGGGATTTACCCCACCCTAACCCATATCAGTTGGAAAGTCACCGGCTACCAAATCGGAGGTAATAATTTCTTCGGGCTACCTACCAAGCGCCGGGGTGAATAAATCTCCCCTTTCAGCCGGTTGAGCACCGGCTTTTCTCTGTGCTGCATCGTTTCATTCTGCCTGATAATCTGTCGCTTATACATGACGCTATGACAGTTACGATACAATTTGTCTAGTAGCCGATGATTTACGGTGGTAAAATACCCGCATGAGAGCGGATGAGCTTAAGTATCCCGGTTCTTGTCGCTCCGGGGTCGCGCTACGCGCGACACGCCCACGCCTTCGCTTCAAAATCGCAAAAAAATTAGGATTGACAATAAACTCAAAAAACAGTAATCTAACCATAGCTCCAAGCAGCGGCTCAGAAATTCCTTAAACTACATCGCCGGTGGTCAGAAAACGGAGCGCACCTCAATATCTTGCAGTTATGATGACATCAATCGTGGATAGAAATCTTAGTGTAAATGGTTCAACTTTTAGTCGACTGCGTCGCTGTGTAAATGTTTTATTGATGACTTTAAATATGCTGACGAGTCGTTGTTTCTATTTAGTAATGGGTGTGTGTATCTTTTTTTCTATGGTCGGAAATTCGAGTGCTTGTATGAATTCTTCTTTACCATCAACTCATAATCCGCAAGAGACGACCTCGGAATTAGAGTTGCTTCCTGAACAGCAGCTTGCGATTGCATGTGTATATGGAGCGGAGGATATTGTATCTAAGCTGCTCAAGAGTGGTATCTCTCCCAATGTGCAACTTGAATTGGCAAGCGGGGAAAGTTGCACTTTGTTGTCATATGTTGTTCAAAATCGTATTTCAACGCGGATTTTAGAAATGTTACTTTCTTCTGGCGGCAATCCATCAGATGAAGTTGTTTTAGCAGCAATTCAGGGACGCCGCATTGACTTGTTGCAAAAACTTCTTGAGAGTGAAGGGAATCCGAATTCTGAAATCCGACAGGGAAATGAAAGAATTATTGCTATATTAGAGGCTGCTTCAATTGGCATTGACGATGCCCAAGATGGCAAAACTTTGCCGGGACGTATGGTTGAGTTATTAATTCGTCATGGTGCAAACATACATGTGAGAACACAAACGGGGGATACGGTCTTGCACATTGCAGCAATGCGCCCGGGGTGTGAACATGTAATACCATTGCTTGTATGCGAAGGTGTCGATATCAATGCAGTTAATAATGAAGGCATGTCTCCATTGATGATTGCCTCACAGTTTGGTCGAGATGATGTTTGCGAAACTCTTATCAGTTTGGGGGCTGATAGAACATTGAGCAATAAACAAGGCTTGACGTCAATACAACTTCGAGAAATGCAGCCATCTGATGATATGCTTAAATTAAGGGATATGGCAATGCCCTTTACCTATTCTGAGCCAGAAGCGACAAGATTATTGCATCTATCCAAAGAAAGATTGAATGATATTCCCTTTGGTAGACCCATTTTAATTGAAGCTATATTATGGAATAATGTTCCAATGGTTCGTTTACTACTTGAACATGGAGCCAATCCGAATATACAATCATCTTTTTATAAAACTCGGCTCGACAGAGCGTATGAAAAAGGTAAGCCAGTATCGGCTTTGTATCATGCGGTATACCATGCTCGAAGTATCCCCATCGTGAATCTCTTACTAAAGCATGGAGCTGTAGATTCAACTGTAGATCTGAGAGATACCATTTATGCAATTCAAACAGAAGACGATTTTAACACTGTTTTACATAATTGGGTTTCTGTTGATGAGATTTTTCCTTGTCACATAAAGTACTTAGTTGAACACGTATCAGATTTGACGGAAGTTATTATTAACCAAAGTACAAAGTTTGAGGAAGTTGATTACTTGTTATTACAGGCAGTAAAAACAAGAGACGTTTCAGTTGAGTTAATACAGCAATTATTTGCAAAAGGGGCAAATCCTAACGCTCGTGATGAGTTTGGGTGTACACCTCTCATGTATGTTTATCCTACCAATACGGAATTGATACACTTACTACTGGAGAATGGCGCCGATATAAATGCCCAAGATACTGAAGGAAATACAGCTCTGCATCATTTGACGGATAAATATCTCCTATCAGAGGAAGATTCTTATTCCAATATAGAGTTACTCATCTCCTCCGGTGCCGATGTCTCTGTAAGGAACTGCAATGGAGAAAACTCCTTGCAATACGGTTTGCGCCTTGCTCATACCAGAGTAATGGAAGAATTTATATTAATGAGCTATGGGGAAAGATTCAAAAAACTCTCGGATTTCATAGACGCTTTGCGTCTGGAACAACAGAAGTTCGGATATCTTTGGGAGCTTATGAGAGTCTATAACGTGGCTCATTAATGGATATGCCGTTTTGTTAATATAAATGAAAAAGCTCCCCTTCTGCATAGTCAGGTTCAACTGGTTAGCTATGACGCCTTGCTGACGGAACTTTCCCTGAAGCAAGTTAATGGCTTTTTTATGGAATATGCAATGGTATTGTGCGATAACGTGAACATAGATTCACATTATCGCACTCTTGTATATATGGATGTTGGTTAAATGCTTACGTAGGGAGGCTTTCGCCCCCCTACTCAATTCTTCTTAATATTGTTCAGCTTATATCAATATATGAATTGAGAACTAACCTTACAGCATTAAAATTGTTTCTATATTTCATAATTTTTGTCATTATGTTTTTGCTGTTTTCAATTTCAGCATCTCCTAAGCTATCTAATCTTGCGTGTTCGTTTGAATCCTGGTTTGGATAATAGTAAAATTGTTTAATTTTCAACTTATCCATATACATAATTCCATCTGCATGCGATTTTGTATGGAGATCTGTTAAAATATGTAAAACAAAGCCTAAGTTTTGCCAACACTGGTAGCCACCTGATTTAAGTCTATTTCCTATTTCTTTTATGATTAGACTTTTAGTAAAACGCTTGGGCTCGTCTGGTCTGCTTTTCATTGCATGCCAATATGCTAGATCACCGAAATGGGATCGAAGGGTTAAATTTTGGGTGTATTCTGTCATATGCTGCAAAAACTTTTGAACTAATTTTCCTACAAAAGCATCAGTATCTGCGACAGAATAACCAAATTGGGCTTCTATCCCTTTGTAAAGAGCCATTTTCATCTTAGATAAAGCTTCTTGCGCAAAATTTGGGGGTGAATTTCTTTTTTCATCGTTTATATTTTCATCTACCAATTTAATAACAACGCCTCTAAAATCTGGTAAACTCGTTATAACCTTTTCCATTTTTGTGATATTATCTTGAATACTTGGGATAGGCTTAATATTCGAGCTTAATAAATTATTTGCCTTGATAAGGCCTTCATTTATATAAGAAATGCCTTTATCTGCATAAGAAATGCTTTGCTTTGCAATATCCGCTACATATGAGTTGTTTTTAAGAATCGTTATTAAACCGTTCTTTAGGCTTTCTGCTTTGTTCAGCTGCGCCAAATCAGGAAAATCTGGAAGAATGCTCCCAAATTCAAAATTTATTTTATCATTAGATGATAGATTGTTATAATTATCATTTATAAATCCTCTAGCTACTTTCAAATGATAATCAAGATGAGCCAATCCCAATACATCTACCATTAAGAGAGGATTTTGGGCTGCATATGTGTACATATTAGTATATGAAAGGTAATCTCTATTTATCCATCTGCCGTCTAAAGGATTATAATACCTATAGTTATAATATGTTAGGTTTAAGTCGCTATCGTAAATTTCACTACTCCACTGAATAGGCTGGGAGACGCTTCCGGTAGCGAAAACTGATCCGTAAGGAGTATATGAATAAATGGTAGAAATGTAACCATTTGAGGAAAAGATTTCACTCACATTTTTTGTGATATCAAAGCCGTACGTATACCATGTGCCATCCTTTTGAATTGCAAGAGGTCGGGTACCCAAATTCTGTGTCGGATCCCAGGTGATGAACCAAATAGCCGGGTGGTGACTACGGGTGAGGTCGATGCAGGCGATTTGCAGGTAGCCCCGGTAGATGTAACGCTGGTGGAGTGTTACAGTACCGTTGGTTATCACCTTCTTATACGAGCGACGACCTTGTGAGTCGTACGCGCATTCTACGACGGTATTGCTTTCGCTCTTGGTAAAGCTGACGGGTCGGTTTTCTGCGTTGTAGTTAGTTGTCCAAATGCCTGTTTCAGTTTGGATGAGAATTTGGTTACCATCTATATCGAATTGGGGAGCGAAAGCAGGTGCTCCGTTTTCCGTAATGGCAGTGTATTGATTCAGTTCATTGGCTGAGTATTCCGTGCTATTTACTATGTTGGAGCTCTCTTTGATCGTGTAGGTGCGGTTCCCGATGTTGTCGTAATTGTAAGTGTAGTCTACACTGTTGACATTGGCGCTCGCCAGCTCGGAGCGGGTGGTATGGATGAATGTATCGTTTACCACTTTGCCTTGTCGTGCGGTGTTGCGGGTGATGGGTCGACCGAGAATGTCGTATGTGTAGGTGCGCTGAGCCACGAGGGTGCTGCTGCGATGATAAGCCATGCCGGTGAGAAGATTACGGGTTGCCTCGTAGGTCTGCGTGAGCGTCATGCCGTTCGGCTTGGTGAGCACCTGCAGCAGATTGGTACCTGCGAGGTAGGTGTAGCCGAAGTTTTTTTCTGCTCCTCCGTGCAAGAAGCCAGCCGAGCTAATACGCCCGTCGTCACCATAGCCGGTGCTAACAGTCTGTTGAACTGAGCCGTTCTTGGAGTAGGTGTAGCCAATTGAGCGACCAAAAGTATCACGATTTTCCGTAATGATGTGAACATCACCATCCACCGTGAGGGAATCGCTTTCGCGTTCTCCGTAAGTGTTATAGCCATAGCTTCGCGTACCTGCATCATCCACGACCTGCGTCAACAGACCGAGGTGATTGTAAGAATAGCTGTGAGAAGAAGTTTCCGCAGTGCCAGCTGCTACGATATATGTCGTGCCGAGGTGCAGACCTCGAGCGTGCTCGTAGGCATACGTCTTGACGTTGCCTCGTGCATCCGTCTCGGTTGCGAGGCGGTTGTAGGCATCATAGGTTTTCACTACAGTTGATCCATCAGCGTAGGTCTTGCTCAGTTCCAGCCCAGTGGCGGGGTGGAAACTCCAAGTTGTTACATCGCCAGCTGCCGCGACTTCTCCGCTTTGGCTTGGAGATCCATCCGCATTCGTTTCGGGTGTGCCTCGGAATGTCATCATCATGGTCATATTGTCCATGTCATCGTAATCGAAGCAAGCGGGCTGCAGGGCCGTACCCCATTCCGCAATCTTGCGTCCGCGGTGGTCGTACTTGTAGCAGGCGGTGTTGCCCATGGCGTCTGTTACCACGGAGGGAAGGTCGTGAGCAGCGTCATAGGCCGTCGTTGTCACCGCACCGGTGGCATCCGTCACGCTGATGGTGCGCCCTGCAAGGTCGGTTGCGGTCGTTGTCGCATTGCCACGGCCATCCACCTGCACCAGAATCATACCCGTGGCTGTGTAGCTGCGGGAGGCGGAGTTTGTGATGCCGGCATAGTCCTTCTGAGAGGTGGTGAACCCATCTACAGAAACCGCCTCTGCTACAATTTCCGAGGTAGGAACGGTGCTGTAGCTTGTCACCTTGGAAGGAGCGGTGAACTCACTCCACTCGGTCGCGCTGTTGCCTCGTTCATCCGTGCTGATGCTCTTGCTTGCCAGCGTGTCGGAAAGCTGAGAAATCAGCTGCTTTTGCATAGCATTCAGCGGCTCCCCTGCTGCATTGTATCGGGTTTGCGTGGTGACGCTGAACACGCCATCCTCTGCCGATTCTACACTGTAGGCCATTTCTACCACCGGGGAGTTATCCTTGGTGGGAGAATCGGCCAGGGCAAGCGTCTGCTTGCTCACGTTGCCGAAGCAGTCGTACTCGTAGAGCGCTGCAGCGGTCTTGGCGGTGTTCCACCCGGTGTCCTGATACTGCTTCACCAACTGCCCCCTAGCGTTAAACTCGCTGCGGGAGTAGATAAAGCCCGTAGTGCTTGCTTGAGCCTGCACGGTAGTCTGCCCGAAGCCGTTGACAATGCTCTGGGCGATGGTCGTGCCATCCGCCAGCTTGGTAGTGGTGCGGAGGGAGTTCCCGTTGAGGTCATATACATACACAAGAGAACGCTGGGCAGTACCACTGATGCTTGCCGTGGAGCCATCCACATTGCGGGTGGTGATGGATGTGGCACCTGCGGGAGTCGTCACCGTGGTGGTGAGACCATCCGCGCTGTACTCCGTCGTCGTTACGCGTCCGAGTACATCCGTCTGTTTGGTGACGCGTCCCAAGGAGTCAAACTCCGCGGATTCCGTTGTTTCCATAGCACCGATGCGGCGAGTGGTGGCGAGTACACGCCCGGCAGCATCGCGGGTGAACTCCGTGATGGTTTCCGGTGTGATACACGTCTCTCCGTTGTACACCTCCTCGCGGGAAATTTCCGTGAGCTGGCGGGCAGAGTCGTAGGCGTAGGTGGAGGTAACGCCGTCCTCATCCGTCTCACTCAGGCGCCCGCAGCACATCCACGTGGTTGTACTGAATCGACCATTGCCACGCGTGGTCTTGGTTACACGCTGTTGCTCGTCGTACTCGTAAGCAGTAGTATCCAAAAGCAACCACTGCGAGCCGTTCCAAATGCTTTCCTGTTCAAAGGTGGTAGTATCATTGGCTGCGATAAAGCTCTCGCTCTTGCGGCTCTGAGCTGCTACCAACTCACCGCTGGCTTTGGTAATGGAGGTATGCTTGTGGATAGCCCCATGCTCGGTCGTAGCCTCGTACTCGTGGACAGTCTGCACGCCGTCAATACCTTGCGAGAACTTCGGCTTGCCTGCTGCGTAGGCATAGGTGGGAGCGGTGCCGAAAGTTTCCTCAATGCTCATCTGCTGCTGAGAGCTGCCACCTGCCGTTACCGTGGTGGTGACACGCTCCAGCTCAGCGGATTCCTCGTAGCTGTGCGCGGTATTGCGGAACAGCACTTCTGCGCCGGAAGCATTCACATGGTACGCCGTTACAGATGCCGGGCGAACATCAAAGAAGCGAGCCTCTGCATACGTGGTGCGAGTCACCTTGGCAAGGCTTGCTCCCCAAGGGGATTTCTGCATGGTGGTACGCCCGAAGGAATCATGCTCATACTCCGTATAGCTGCCATCATGATGCTGAATCTTGGCAAGACGGTTGCTGTTGTAGATATAGCTTGTGCTGCGGGCTACATCGGAGCCAAAACCCTCCGTCACGGAATACAGCTGCCAACCGGCATCCGAGTAGTTATACACCGAACGCGTGCAAGATGCAACATTATCGGGAGTAGCAGCGAAGTAAACCGACTCCGTGCGCACCATGAGACCATTCATGGGGTAGGTGGTTTCACAGCGGTGAACGATAGCTTCATCGCCTGCGCCCTTGGTGATAGTAACAACGCCGTTGGATTCCGAACGTACAAGGCTGTGCGGGTCGCGTCCTGTCTGCTGACGGGTGAGCGTGGTGTCGTTGCCGTTGCGCTGAATCGTCTCTTGCTTGAACGGCGTAGCATCCTCCTCAGCATCGGGCGTGAACCAATCGAGCTGCAAGTCGCCATTATCGGCGGTGGCGCACACGAGCTTCGCCTCAGCGGAAGCGCAGGAAAGCAGGTTGCCATCGCCGTCAAACTGCGTCTGCACATGCAGAGCACGGTCGGTAGCCGTTACCTTGCGACCCTCGGGGGAGGTGATGCTGTACACGGCACCGTTGCTCATGTCGAAGG
>SUVJ01000060.1 GCA_015062045.1 Akkermansiaceae bacterium | reverse complement strand
ACGCGGCTCCACGCCCGGGCTATTCTATGACGCCCCCACGGGGCTCAAAAAGTCGGCTCGCTAACGCTCGCGGGGGCTCCCCCACAACTACCAATTTGAGGGGGCCCCGGAGTTTTTAGAGGTCCCCGAAATGCGGAATACGAATTTCCCGAAACTTTGGGTCACATGTTTTACTTTGCGCTTCGTGTAAAATTCATAAATAAAGATTGCCAATGGGGGCAAATTCTGCTAAACTCACTGCGCGCATGGCTTAAGAACGAAACCGTGCAGCTGTACCACCACTATAATGGCTATTCCCTTTTTCAGTAAGTTGCGTGAAAAAAAGTCACACCTCAAGCTCATCAATAAAGAGCTTCAGAAGGTGCGGGATGAGATTGCTGCGCAAACGGAGGAGTTTGAGCCCCATGTGCGTGAGTATATGCGCAAGGTGTGCCGCGGGCAGGGTAAAATGCTGCGCCCCGGTTTGGTGTTGCTCACGGCAGCCGCCACGGGTGGTATCAAAAAAGAACATGTCACCTTTGCTGCCCTGCTGGAGATGACCCACATGTCATCCCTGATTCATGATGATGTGTTGGATAAGGCCGATACCCGCAGAGATCAACCCACGCCTAATGCACTGTGGGGTAATGAGTTGGCCGTATTACTGGGGGATACCCTCATGGCGCAGGCTATTGTGATGGGTACGGAGATTGGCGGCAGCAAATTCTGCCGTAAAATGGCCATGGCCATGAGAGATTTGTGCCAGGGTGAGGTGGAGCAGTCCTCCCGCCTGTGGGATGCCGAGATGAGCCGTGCAGACTATTACGAAATTATCCGCAAAAAAACGGCCACACTTTTCGCCGTTGCCATGAGTGGTGCTGCTTATCTGCAAGGGCTTGATGAAGAGATGGTAGAACAGCTCAACCGCATGGGTACGCTGCTGGGTATCTCTTACCAAATTTATGATGACTGCCTGGACCTGACCGGTACGGACGAAAATGCCGGTAAGACCCTGGGTACGGATGCCGAGAAGGGCAAGCTTACTCTGCCGGTTTTCTTTTTGATGGAGTCCTCCTGGGAGGATGTGGCAGAGCAGGTGCGCAACTGTATTGAGCGGCATGAGGAGATTGATTACGCCGCCTTGCGGGGTACGGAGGCTTTCAGCGAGGCTATTCGCCTCTCTGTAGCAGAGGGCTTGGCACGCAATGAGGAGGCAAGAGAAGTACTTTGGTTGCTGCCGGATACCAAGGCCCGCAAAGCCTTGGCAGAGATGACTTACCGTTTGGATGACCTGCTGCGTGAATGTTGCGTGGAGGACTGAGTTTTTCAATGGAATCCCCCCCCGGAGTGAAAATGTTGATACGCCCGGAAAAGATGGTACCCGCCGTTAGCGGCTTGGCAGATAGCGTATGGCAAGAGCTGTATGCCGAGGCCGAGCAGGCTGCAAGCAAAGAGCCCAAATTGATGGGTATTTTGGATGACGTGGTGCTCAGCCGCACAAGCTTGGGCAATGCCGTGGCGGTGCGTTTGGCTCGCAAGCTCTCCCGCCGGGATATGGGCAGAGACGAGCTGGAGCCCCTGATACGCACCATACTCAAAGCAAGCCCGCAAACGGTGGAGTGCATGGCGGCTGATTTGCGAGCCGTGGTAGAGCGAGATGCCGCCTGCCACAACGCGTTGGAGCCCTTGCTCTTTTTTAAAGGATTTCATGCCATGGCCACCTATCGCGTGGCGCACCTGCTGTGGCAGGAGGGGCGGCACCTGCTTGCCCTGCTGTTTCAGAGCATCAGCAGCGAGGTGTTCGGGGTGGATATTCACCCTGCTGCACAAATAGGTTGCGGTATTCTGCTGGACCACGGCACGGGCTTTGTGGTGGGTGAAACCGCCATTATTGAAAACGATGTTTCCTTGCTGCATGAGGTAACACTGGGCGGCACGGGTAAAGAAAAAGGCGGAGCGCGCCACCCCATTGTGCGCAGTGGGGTGCTTATTGGTGCCGGTGCCAAAGTGTTGGGGCGTGTAGAGATTGGCGAGTGCGCCAAGGTAGCTGCGTCATCTGTGGTATTGAATGATGTCCGCCCGCACACCACCGTGGCGGGTGTGCCTGCGCAAGAGATGTCATCCTCTGCCCCCGGGGATGTGTCACCCGCCCTTTGCATGCAACAATGCATTGATACAGAGTCATGATTACCGAGGTAGACATACACCTGCCACTCAAAAAAGCAGATGCTGCGGAGGCCCGCCGCAAAGCCGTGGCACAGGCATTGCAGCTCTCCCCCAAGCGGGTTATGGGTATGCGCTTGCTCAAAGAAAGCATAGATGCCCGCAGACGCCCCATTTGCAAGCAATTACGCCTTTTAGTGGGGGTGGATGAGCCCTTGCCGCCTGCGGAGCAGCCCGTGCGCCACTACGCCCCGCTTGCAGACACCGCCAAGCGCGTGGTGATTGTGGGCAGTGGCCCCGGTGGTTTGTTTGCAGCCCTGCGTTGTTTGGAGCTGGGCCTGCGCCCCATTGTGTTGGAGCGCGGTAAAGATGTCACCGCCCGCCGTTTTGACCTGCAACCCCTGCATTTGGGGGAGTTTGGCGGCGTGAATACGGAGTCTAACTACTGTTTTGGGGAGGGCGGTGCCGGCACGTTTTCGGACGGCAAGCTGTTTACCCGTGCCACCAAGCGCGGCCCTGTGATGGAGGTGTATGAAACCTTTGTGGCACACGGCGCATCCCCGCAAATTCTGACGGATGCCCACCCCCACATCGGCTCGGACCGCCTGCCCGACATCATTAAGGCCATGCGCCACAGTATTCTGAATGCCGGGGGTGAGGTGCATTTTGAAACACGCATGTGTGGCCTGTTGCGCTCTGCAGATGGCAAACGTTTGCTGGGTGTGCGCTCATCGGACGGCAGGGAGTGGCCCGCAGATGCCGTGATATTGGCTACCGGTCACAGCGCAAGAGACGTATACCGCCTGCTGCATGAGGAGGGGCTGTTGCTGGAGCGCAAAGCTTTTGCCGTGGGTGTGCGCATTGAGCATCCGCAGGCACTCATCGATGCTGCACAGTACCACCTGCGCCCCGGCGAGCAACGCCCCCATGGCTTGCCTGCTGCCCGTTATGCTTTGGCCACCAAAATTGAGGACCGCGGTGTGCACTCCTTCTGCATGTGCCCGGGCGGGCATATTGTGCCCTCTGCCACAGCGGCAGATGAGGTGGTGGTCAACGGCATGTCGCTCTCGCAGCGCAACTCCCCCTACGCCAACTCGGGCTTTGTAGTAACGGTGGAACCGCAAGATACGGACTCCTTTGCGGCAGAGCACGGCGTGCTCTCGGGCATTGCTTACCAGCGCGCGTTGGAAACCGCTACCTCCCTGGCCGGTGGCGGGCAGCAAAAAGCCCCCGCTCAGCGCGTGCAAGACTTTTTGAAGCACCGTGTATCCGCCACCTTGCCCACCACCACGTATGAGCCCGGCCTCACCCCGTGGGATCTGCACGCGCTGCTTCCCGCCCAAGTGGCGTGGCGCATGCAAGAGGGCCTGCAACACTTTAACCGCAAATTGCGTGGTTTTGCCGGGGAGGATGCCCTGCTCATAGGCTGCGAAACCCGCACCAGCTCCCCTGTGCGCATTCCGCGTGATAAAGAAACCCTGCAACACCCGCAATTACAAGGGCTTTACCCCTGCGGAGAGGGCGCAGGCTTTGCCGGTGGCATTGTATCCGCCGCGCTGGATGGCCGCCGCTGCGCCGAGGCCGTTGCGGGGATGCAGAGCTTTGCATAGGCTACCGCCCGCGCCTTGAGGGCGCGTAACCCATGCAAGGGCATGTACTACCCACAGTTGTAACACATTTGTAACACTTTGAAACTTGAATCAGTGGGTAAAGTTTGTTATATGTAGTACATATATTACGGAGTACTGCCATGAAATGCCTTTTACAATGTCTGATACCCGGGCTGCTGACGCTGAGTGCGTGGGCAGGCGAATTGAAAGAGCCCGATGTATTCTCTGATAATTACACGAGAATATTTTCAAACGATGAATCCTACACAAGCTTTGGCCAAAAAATAGAGTTTGCCGAACCGGTGGCGGATGAACGGGAACAACGCCGAGAAAATCGTGATGCCCCCGGAGAAAAAAGCACTTTGTTTGATGTAACGGGCGATGGCCCGCTGCCGATGCTGAAGTGGGAATCATCCGGCACTTTGCTCATTATGTACCGCAAAGGGACGCTGCCGCTGACTCGCTATAAGTTGAGTTTTAGACCGGGGCATCGCAAGTATCTGAGCGGTAATGCTATGAAAAACGCAGAGATTGAGTTCTGCTCACCTGCGTGCATGTTGGAAGAGTCGTATGAGCATAAGCAAGTGTTGATAGAAGGTGAGGAAAACGGGGTGGTTCTGTTGACACCTAAACACGAATTTTACAACGCCGCGACACCCGATGCCGTCGAGAGTATGCGTTTTGAGTTTTTACTGCATAAGAGCCGGCAACGCGTGCGTGGTGTGGCCCAACCGGCTCGGGTGTGTGATTTGCGCCCCCTTGTGTTGAGAGAAGTATACGCTAAAGCCACGTTGGAAGAACTGGTTGCCCTCACCCCGGAAACCGTGGTGCCCGGGTTTATTCTGGTGCGCCCGGAGCACCCCATTGCAGAGGAGTGGAGCTTGTTCGGCTCGGATGATGCCGACCGCTATCAATTGAAGTTGAACAGCTGTGCCGGCTTTTTTGACGCAGAGTTGAAAGCCGAGCTGCGCGCTGCTTTGGCGCGGTTCGAGGGGCGGGAGCAACTGTGTTTGGGTCTGCTGTTTAATGCGCCGTTGGCAGAGGCAGATGTGCCCGCGCTCTTCCGTGCCTTGGAGTTGCGCTGCGGTGATGCCGTGGCGAAGAATGTGCCCGGCCAACTTGTTAAAAAGATGGTGTTGAACGGGCAAGAGATTACTTTTACTCTGCATACGGAATCTCCATATGCCGCACCACAGCCGTATCAGCGTGTGAGTTTTCCTGCACCGTGGACAGAGCGTCTGGTGGTGCGGGTGGATGGTTTAACACACTTGCCCCAACCCATAACCGCAACCGTGCCGGCCGGTACACGTGCACTCAAAGGCTTGCAGATGAGGCAGCCGCAAGTGTGCCATGGAGTGATTCAGGTGTTGGAGCCTGCGTTACCTGTTATTTTATCCTCGTGGAAAACAGATGAGCCTTTGACGATACCTTTTGTGGGTGAACATAAGTTTGACACAAAGTGCATTGGTTGTGAGCAAGTAATAGCCCGTTTGGCTTGTGTGCCGTACGAACATTACCACGCCGTGCGCCGTCACTTACCTGTTCGTGATGAAGGGGAAGAGAGGGCAATGCTAGCATTGTTAAAAGATTCTTTCGGCCCGGAGAAAGCGTATGCACTGCAGCCGAACGGCTTGCGCCCCGTGCCGTGCTGCGTAGATTTGGATGACCTGAGCACAACCCCGCTGCGTGCCGGTATGTACCTGCTGCACCTGCGTGCCGTGCACCACGCACCCGATGATGCTAATACGTATCCGCACTATCATGATGATATGTATTACCTCGTCCATGTGACAGATTTGGCCGTGTCTGTCGGTAGACATGCGGTGGTGGCTCATCATTTATCGGATGGTCGCCTCGTTGAAGAGGCGCAGGTGTGTGTGTTTATGCGTAACGGGGATTCTTACGATGAAGATGCCGACGTATGGACGGAGCAGATGAGCGGCACCTTGCGCCAAGGTGTTATCGGCTTTCCCTTTGATGAAGAAGGTAAAGAGCGTAGGGTGCTGGTGGTGAACGGCGATGACTTTTCGGAGGCTCACCTGGACAGCTCTTGGAACATGAGCATGAGCGATGATGAACAATGCTCTTTTTCAAACATGCTGACAGACCGGCAGGTGTACCGCCCCGGTGAAATTGTGCATTTGTTCGGCACGGTGCGCACGGTGCGTACGGATGGCTCTTTGAAATTATCACCGTTGAAAGAGGTAACCATAGCATCCAATCCTCAACTGTTTCCGGATTTTGTGGTGCCGGTGAATGAGTATGGTGTATTCCATGCGGAGGTAACACTGCCCACAGATGCCGATGAGGATGAGCCATACATGCGTATTTTCGTTAAAGACGGGGATGAGGTGTTAACCTCTGATCTGATTATTATTCAGGATGTAGAGCGTAAGAGTTTTAAGGTTTCTGCCGGCGTGGATATACCGGGTGTGAACGCCGAGCATGCTACAGTTTATGTTGAGGCAAAAGATTTTAATGGTACCCCGGTCAACGGTACGGCAACAATTCAATTGTCACCTTCCTCTTGGAGAAAAGCTAACAAGGTGCCCGTACAGGTTGCACTTAATAAAGAAGGTAAGGCATCTCATGTGTTCCGTTTGGCCGATTTTTCCGGTATGGATAAATCCAAACAAAATGTTTTTTATGCCAATGTTAAGGTAACGAATGAACGAGAGGAAACCGAGAGCATTTATGGGATTCGCAAAAAATGGTGCCCTGCGGGGGTGAGTTTGCATTACAATGAGGGGCGCTTGTTATGTGCCGATTCTGCAAGCGGAACTCCCCCGGACCATGAGCAGGCGGTTCAATGGCAGGTGTCCATCCCCGTTTATGTGACAAATGAACTCCCCAACGGTATTCTTGTAACGGGTAAAAAAAATATATGCATTCATCAGTCTGTACTCCGCGTACCCCCTCATTCTCAGGAGGGAATAGCTGTGCCGTGGCGAGAAGTTGTGGAGGAGTTCCGGCGGAGCCACCCCGAGTACATACAAATCGGCAGGGGGGTGCAGCTTGAGTTCTCTGCTGCGGATGCGGATGGAAGACGTGTTCGCCTGACCGCAGATGAGTATATTCCCGAGGATTTATGCTCTATGCCTTCGTCATCGAGTACGGTAACAGATATTACGACGGATG
This sequence comes from Akkermansiaceae bacterium, assembly GCA_015062045.1. Classification (GTDB taxonomy): domain Bacteria; phylum Verrucomicrobiota; class Verrucomicrobiia; order Verrucomicrobiales; family Akkermansiaceae; genus Akkermansia. The sequence goes on along the minus strand of SUVJ01000060.1, from coordinate 7,861 downwards.
GTAAACAGCTCTTTTTGCCGATACGCAAGGAGCCTGCGGAGCTGTATTTGGTGGTATTGCGCAGCAAACACGGCATCCGCACCGTCATGCTGAAACCGCAAGTTGGTGAAACTGCCATGGCTGTTGCATTGCAGAGCAAAGAAACGGCATGTATGGTAAATGTTCTGGTTTTCCCCCTTAAGAAAAATGAGCAGGGAGTTTATACCCCTGCAAATATGGAGAATACCCGTATCTGTATTCCCCCGCGGGAAGAGAAGTTGGCGGTAGAGCTGCATACCCCCGAGCAGGCTGTGTTGCCCGGTAGTGCTGTGAGTATCAGCGGTTGCGTACGGCGGGCGGATGGCTCCCCGGCTGCTCATGCTGCCGTTTGTCTGTATGCTGTGGATAAAGGCATGCTGGATAAATATCGTCCCGCCCCCTATTCATACACACTTGCGCCTGTACGTAATGTAGGGAGCCACACCAGTCTGTTTGATGATGTGGTCTTCAACAGCATTTATTCCCCGCAAATATTGATGCTGCGGCATCGCCTTTGCGGGAAAATGCCGTATCACGATGTGAGCATGCTGCACTATGGAGATGAGGATGGGTACTGCTCGTATTCACTTTCTTGGCCTAAGGAATACGGCATGGTTACTTTGTTGCAGCCGCAACATCTTTGGCCGGATTCTTCTAAAGGATTCAGTGGTAATGGAGATTTGCCGCCCGGTGCAAATGAGTGGGAGATGGAGGGAGCCTGTTTCGGCGCAATTGGCAGTGGCTTGGGGGCTGTAGATGATGCCTGGCATGCCGAGAGTGATGAGTACGAACCGTACTTGAGAACGGATTTTACACCCACGCCCATTTGGTTACCAACGGTGCAGGCGGATGCTAACGGCTGTTTTCGTGTGGAAGCCGCCGTGGCCGATACCCTGACCACGTATGTTGTATATGCGGTGGCTGTGAGTGCGGATGGGAACGGATGTGGTGTGGCAGAGTCGGAGTTTACCGTCAATCAACCCCTGATGCTGACCGCTGCTACCCCCCTTGGCATGTGTGTGGGAGATTCCTTGTGCCTGCCGCTTACTATCTCCAACAGAACGGAGCAGAGCGGTGTGTGGGCGGTGTCCATGCCCGGTGTAGATACCCCGCAACAGGTGGCTTTGCAGGCAGGGCAATCTGCCGTATTGTACTCAACGGTGCATGCTGAGGCAGAGGGGGAGCAAACCCTGCGCTGGCAGGCTGTGGGTACCCACGGCGGAGATGCCGTGGAGAGCCGTGTGAATGTGCGTTTTCCTGCCCCGCTGCTGCGGGAGATTCACCACGCACGCTTGCAGCCGGGGGATACCCTGAGCCCTGCCGCCGTAGTGTCTGCCGAGCTGCGTGGCGGCAAGGTAGAGGCGGTGGTATCTGCGAATCCGCTGCAATATCTGAGCCCGTACATAGAAGCGGCGTGTGAGTACCGCCACGGCTGTACGGAGCAACGGGCAAGCGGCCTGTTGCCATGGTTGCTGTATGATGCGCTGGCGCCGTTGCATCCGGCTGTGGGCGGGATAAGCCCGGCAGATGCCGCCCTGCGAGTTCAAACAGGCATAGAAGAGCTGTTTGAGCGACAGAATGAGGATGGAGGCCTGAGCACGTGGGCGGATGACAATAGCTCGTCATTTTGGGTCTCTGCTCATGCGGCCATGGTGTTCTCCATGGCTCAAGAGCTTGGCTACACCCTGCCGCAAGAACCGTGGGCGACTCTGTGCCGTTATTTGCAACACAAGTGGGATGCCGAAAACCGGCAGCATTGCTCCCCGGCACTTCACTATGCCGTTGGGCGCGCCTTGGGTAACACTGCCATGCAGGAGTCTGCCCTGCGCAGTGCTGTGGGGCAGAAACGCTATGAGAGCAATGCCTTCAAAACTCCGTATTCAGCGTGTGTTGCAGAGTCTATGCGCACCCTGCATGCCCTGCAAAACCCGCAGCTTGAGCCCACCGCAGAATTGCAGAAACGCTTGCAGGCGCTCAGTGCGTATGCCGGCTGCCATTCTGCCCAAGATGCCGCGTGGGTGTTTGTGGCGGTGCAGGAGTATTTGCGCCGCGTGCCACAGCAACAATACCATGCAGAACTCACCTTGGAGAATGGCCGCGTCCTTTCCGTGGGGCTTGAGCCCGTTGCCGTGGAGGCAGATTCGTTATGCTGCACGCAAGGCTGTGCGTATGCCACCGTGCGTGCCCGTGCCGTGCCCCGTAATCTCCCTGCCACTGCCGTGTCGGATAAGGGCCTGCATGTCACCCGCACCTATGAGAAACGAGCCGCCAACGGCACGTGGGTGCCCGCTACGGAATTTTGCGTGGGGGATGCCGTGCGCATCACCGTACAATGCGTAGTGCTTCACCCCGGGGCTCAGTATGTGCTGGTGGAGGACTACCCGCCCGCTTGCTTTAAATTGCAGGATGCGGGTAGCTACGCCGAGCTCGGGGACAGAGTGAGTGAGCACTTCGAGCTCCCCGGGCAAGATGTCGTTACCCTGCAATACCATGCCCGTGCGGTGTTCAGCGGCTCTGCCACAGCTCCCCCGGCCTCTGCTCAGCTCATGTATGAGCCGCAGGTCTACGGCCTCTCTGCCCCGCAGCAAATTAAGGTAACCCCGGCAGCGGCATGTTCAAAATGAGCGCCTATAATACCTTGTACCTTATCGCGTTATCATCACCTTGCAACCCAGGGGAACCATCTCAAACAGTGTGAGCATATCTTGCGGTGCCAAGCGTATGCAACCGTGGGATACCGGGGTGCCGATGCGCGCCGTATCACTTGTGCCGTGTATGTAAATGTAGCGTGCGCGGGTGTTGGCGTTATGCGGCTCCAGCCCCTCCAGTGCCAGTATGCGTGTCAGCACGGCATCTTCTCCTTGTGCGGCCTCGGGGTAGGTGCCCACGGGTATTCTGCCCCTGAACACGGTGTGCAGTGGTGCATTATGCCCATGGCGAGAGCATACCTCAAACAGGCCCACGGGCGTTTTACCGCTGCCCTCCTCGCTGCCTGCTCCCGCTGCCCCGGTGGAGATTCGGAAACGGTGCCCGCGGTATACCAGCTCTTGCCGTGCTATGGAGATTTCTATCATCTCCCTCATCTTATCTTGCCCTAAACCACCTGTCAATCTTAAAAATTACTTTGCACGGATGATGGTGCATGAGAGGGCAAAAGAAGAACCCTCCCGCAACGAGTCGTGTTAACGGGAGGGCTGAGAGTGTATGGGAGGCGTGCTCTTTATTTATCTGCCGCAGAGATAAAGCGTGCAAAGATTTTGCAGGTGGCAGGTATGACCAGCAGGTTGAGAACGGTGGCAGATACCAAGCCACCGAACTGAACGATAGCAAGAGGTGCCAGCAGCTCACCACCGGGTTGATCCTTGGCCCAAATGAGGGGGAGCAAGCCCAAAATGGTGGTGAGGGAGGTCATCATGATGGGGATAACACGCTCCGTAGACCCTGCACGTATGGCATCATCGGTGCTCATGCCGCTGAGCTCCAACATGCGGTAGCGGTTGAGCAAGATAAGGCCGGAGCGTATGGCAAAGCCAATGACGGTAACAAAGCCCACAATGGAGCTCACGGAGAGAATGGGGTGCACATAGCCCGTGCCGCTGAGAACGGAAGACACCGTCTCCGGAGAGGCCAAGAACACCGCCACAATGCCGCCCACCAAACACAGGGGAATGTTGATGAGGGTGACAAGCGCACGGCGCACACTGCCCAACGAGCTGGAGAGCAACAGCACAATCAGAACGCAAACAATGCCACCCAGCATGTACAGGCGTTGCCCGGCTGCCTCTCGGCTCTTGATGGTGCCGGCGTATTCCACGGAGCAGCCCATGGCGTTCATGGCGGGGTCAAGCTTTTCTCGGCAAGCATCGGCCAGGTCTCCCAGGTTGGAGTCCGGGGCGGGGTTGCAGGAGATCATGGCCTTGCGGCGTGAGTTGTCTCTCAGAATCAGGTTAGTGGTCTCGGCTCGGTATACGTGGGCTACTTCTCCCAGCGGTACCTTCTTGCCACCGGGGGCTACCAGTTGCAGGTTGCGCACGTCGTCCATGCTTTGGCGCAGGTCTGCATCCAAGCGCAGCACTACATCCCAGTGGTCCAGGTTGCGGATGATTTCCCCCACCTGCATGCCGTTGAGCGCGGCGGATACTTGGTCTGCAGCATCTGCCATGGTGAGGCCGTAGGCCGCCAGCACCTCGCGGTTGTAGTCCACATGGATGGTGTCTACCATCACCTCTCGGTTGGCGCGGGCATCCGCCACCTCGGGCATGGCAGAGAGGATTTCTGCCGCCTTTTTGGCAGCTGCGCGAATTTGCGGCAAATCATCACCGAAAATGTTGATGGCAATCTCAGAGTTAGAGTTAGAGAGCGCGGAGCTGATGCGGTGAGCGATGGGGAACCCCACCATACCGCTCACACCGGGAATCCCGCGCATGGCCTCCTTGAACTGCTCACGCATTTTGCGTTGGTCTTTGGAGAGGTCCACACGCACCACAAGCTCACTGGCGCTCACGGGCTCGGCGTGTTCATCATTCTCTGCACGGCCGGTGCGCTGGGTAACGGTTTTAACACCGTCTATCTGCTGCACCTGTTTCATGACTTGGCGAGATATTCGCTCCGTTTCTTCCAGGGATGTACCGGGCACGGCATTGACAAAGAGGGTGTAGCAGTCCTCATTGAACGGCGGCAAAAAGCTGGTGCCGTATGTGCTGCCCAGCCACATGGCTGCCCCCGTAATGGCCATGAGTGCGCCGAATATGGTTTTGGGCCACGTTAAACAGAAATTGAGGATGGGCGTGTAAATGCGCTTAATGAAGCGTGCCGTGGCAGAGTCGCCATCCTTAGTCTGTTTTTTGCCGGCTTTAAACCAAATGATACACAGCGTGGGGATGAGGGTGAGAGATACCAGCAAAGAGGCCCCCAGTGCCAGCATGTAAGAGATACCCAGCGGGCGGTAGAACTGCCCCTCTATACCGCTCAGGAACAGCAGCGGGGCAAATACCAACAGAATAATGACGGATGAGTAGCTGATGGAGCTCACAATCTCCTTTTTAGCATCCATCAGTACGCGGTAGTGGCTCTTTTGCTTCTCCTTGGGTTTTGCGGCATTGCGGCTCAGGTTGCGCCAGGCAATTTCCACAAAGATGATGGCGTTATCCACCACATCACCTACGGCTACAGCCAAACCACCCAAGGTCATGATGTTGACACCTAACCCGAAGATGGGGAAAAGTGCCATGCCGAACACCACGGAAAGCGGCATGCTGATAAGCGTGATAATGGCTGTGCGGAAGTTAAGCAGCGTGAGCAAAATGACCAATATCACCACCACGGCGGCAATAATGAGGGTCTCTTTGCCGTTCTCCAGAGACAGCTCAATGAAATCCGCCTGGCGGTAGCCATCTGCATACAGCTTCATGTTCTTGGGCAGGCGGCTCTTTTCAAACTCTTTAACGGCGGCATCTACTGCGTAGGTAAGCTCCAGCGTGTTGGCCCCCGGCACTTTTTGTACGGAGAGCACCACGGCCTCATCCCCCGGGGCACCACCGGCACGCCCATAGCCGGCGTTGCCGCGGCGCGGGGCCCCGTCAATCTTGACATCTGCCACGTCCTCCAGGCGCACCACGCCATCGGTGGGGTGGTCTGTCACAATGGCACGTTTGAGGTGCTCGGGCGTGAAAGCGCGGGTATTTTGCTGCACGGGCAGCTCAACACCTGCTACATCCTCCAGATACCCGGCGGGGATACTGCTTTGGGCGGACTCCACCGTGTTTTTAAGGTCTGTAAAGCTCACGCCTGCCTGGCGCATTTTTTCGGGGTCGTAGGCCACTTGGTACTCGGGCAGGCGGCCACCCAACACGGTGACTTGCCCTACCCCCGGTATGGCCAGCAGGCGGTTGCGCAGCTCAAACTCGCCCACGCGGCGCACCTCCAGCGGGTCTGCCGTTTCATCGCCTTGTATAGCAATAACCATGATTTCTCCGGTAACGGATACAATGGGAGCCATCTCGGTCTCCGCCTGCTCCGGCAGGGATTCACGCACCGTAGCCAAGCGCTCGGACACAATTTGGCGGGCCAGGTAAATATCCGTTCCCCAGTCAAAGTCCACCCACACAAAAGAGAGCCCGCCGCCGGAAGAGGAGCTCACATTGCGCACACCCGGGGTGCCTTGCATGGCAGACTCCAAGGGTATGGAGATGTACTGCTCCACCTCCTCGGCAGAGAGCCCGCCGGCCTCCGTCTGAATTGTGACACGCGGTTGTTTGAGCTCCGGGAACACATCCACCGGCAGGGTGCTCACCACAAAGGCACTCACCGCTGCCAGTATCAGCGATATCAGCACCACCGTAATGCGGTTTTTAAGACAGAATGATATTAAAGCATTCATACCTTATACTTACCATTTCGTACTTCTAATTTCGCACTTCGTATTTCTCAATGTTCTTCACCCTCATGGAAAACGCCGTCTGCGTGGAAGTGTCCGGCCTTTTTCTTTTGACCATCACCGGGGATGAGGTACTTGAGCTCATAACCGCCCTTAACCACAATGGTTTGCCCCGGGGTAAGGCCTTTTACGGGGGTCATGCCGCGGCGGCTGGTGCCGGCGTGCACCTTAACCATGGCAAACTTGCCCGCTGCAATTTCCACAAACACCACGTCATCCACACCCACTTTTACCACGGCGGTGTCCGGTATGGATACCATGCCGTGAGAATCCCCGGCGGCGTACAGATCCAGGCGGCAGAGCTGCCCGGGTTGCACCCCTGCGGGTATAGTATCGGGGTTAAAGTAAAGCTCGCGGGTACGGGTGGCGGGGTCTACCTCCTCTGCCAAGCGCCAAGTGCCCTCCACCGCTTTTTGCTCTCGTCCGGTGGGTATGGTGGCCCGCACGGTGGTAAAGTGGGGGACATCCGAGCCGTAGATGGTGGTGGCAATTTCCATTTGCTGTAAATTGCTCATGGACACCACGGGGGAGCCTTGCTCGCCCCAGCTGCCTTGGGTAACACCCACGTTGCGCACGGTGCCGTCTGTCTCTGCGCGCACCTCCAGCACGGTGAGTTTATCTTGCTCTGCCAAGGTGCCACCCAGGGTGAGCATGTTCAGGCGAGTTTGCACGGCAGAGAACTCCTGCTGCGTTTGAGCCAGCTCTGCTTGCTTGTTGGCCAGCTCTACCTCCAAATCCCTGTTACGGGTGCCGGCGGTGGACAGCTCTTTGAGGCGGGACTCCAGCGTGGCAATTTCTGCCTCACAACGCTTGAGCGAGGCGTTGATGCGTATTACCTCCGCTTGCTGCTCCATGATATCCGGGCTTTGCAGGGTGTAGAGCAAATCCCCCTTTTTCACCTGTTGGGCAGATTTAACATGCAGTGTAATGCGCCCGCCACAGGGTAGAGCGTAGGTTTGCATGGCGTGGTCGGGGGTGGTGAGGTAGCCATACAGGGAGTGTACCAGCACATCTGTAGCAGCGGGTACTTTTTCTGTGCGCATGTTGACCAGATCTCTGGCGCGGGCATCTGCCTCTATAATGATGGTTTCGCCACCGCTGCATGTTTCTCCCGGGGCATGGTTGTGTCCGGCGTGGTCGTGGGAGCAGCCGGGGCCATGCACGTGCTCTTCCTTAGTTTCGGCAGCGTGGTCATGGTTGTGATTGCAACCGGGGCCGTGCACGTGCTCCTCCTTGGCTTCGGCAGCGTGGTCATGGTCGTGGTTGCAGCCGGGGCCATGCACGTGCTCTTCCTTGGTTTCGGTAGCGTGGTCATGGTCGTGGGAGCAGCCGGGGCCATGCACGTGCTCCTCCTTGGCTTCGGCAGCGTGGTCATGGTCGTGGGAGCAGCCGGGGCCGTGCACGTGC
>SUVJ01000059.1 GCA_015062045.1 Akkermansiaceae bacterium | reverse complement strand
ACGGACAAACAAATAGGAACCCCGGTTGAGGGGTGACATAATGCGTGGCTTAAATATGGGGGTAAATACATATAATGCCTTAATTCAAAGCGCAACATTATGCCACCCCTTGCGGGGTTCGCATCTAATTTTTTTCATATTTCCCGGGGTTCCGCCGCTGGCGCGGCTCCACGCCCGGGCTATTTTATGGCGCCCCTCACCGGGGCTCAATAGTTTGGCTCGCTTACGCTAGCAAAATTCAAAATAAATGGATTAAACCGAGTTTTTAGAGGTCCCCAAATTGTACAATAATGCCGGACTTACAAGGTTCATTACCTAATGCGTTTGCCCTGACCTCTCCCCCTTTATCGAAGACGCTGTTGAAATTATTTACATAAAAAATCATTTTTTTCTCGCAAAATCCCAGTATTACTATATACTTTAGGCATGAAGACACGTTTTCTCCTCATGTCGATTCCGGCGGCTACCTCATTGGTACAAGCAGAAATTAACGTTGCAGCGATATATGCAGACCACATGGTGCTGCAACAAGGCAAACAGGTGCCTATATACGGGAGCTGTGATGGCAAGGGCAAAGTTACCGTAGAGTTTAACGGACAAAGCGTAGAGGCTAAAGTGAAAAACGGCAAGTGGAAAGCCGTGCTTGCGCCCATGACCATAAATGCCAAGGGGCAGGCTCTTACCATCAAACAAGGGAAAGATGAACTAGTGCTCCAAGATGTGATGGTGGGTGAGGTATGGGTAGCCTCCGGGCAATCGAACATGCTGTGGAGACTCAACCAAACGGGCGACCGCAATTCTTTGCAAGAGGCAGAGACCCCGCTCTTCCGTTTCTACCACTCAGAGCCACAGGTACACACCGCCCCGCGCGCTTACGATGCTAAGTTACAGAAAATACTTAAAGATAAAGAGATGTACCAAGGCAGCTGGAGCTGCAATACCCCGCAAACTCGCCAGCGCATGAGTGCGGTGGGTTACTACTTTGGCCGAGAGCTGCAAAAACATTTAGGCAACGTGCCGGTAGCAGTGGTACACGCATCTTTGGGTGGCTCTGAGATGATGGCATGGATGCCGAACTCCGTTCTCAATAAAAAATACAAGGAATGTACAACCAAGCGATGGCTGGACAGTAAATACATGTCCGACTGGGTACGTGGTCGCGCCCGCCAGAACATCGGCAAAGACCTCAACGCCCCCCACCCGTACAAGCCCGGTTATTTGTTTGAAACCGGCATAGAGCCGTGGTTGGATTTCCCCGTGGCCGGCGTTATTTGGTACCAGGGTGAAAGCGATGCCGAGATTCAGGATGAAGAACAGAACGCGCAGCTGCTCACCGACATGATTAAAGGCTGGCGCAAAGAGTTCAACCACAAGGATATGCCCTTCCTGATGGTGGAGCTGCCCAGAATCAATGATAAGAGCAAACTGCGTGCCTACTGGCCGGAGTTCCGCCGTGTGCAACGCACCGTTGCTGCTACCCTGCCCGCCGTAAGCAGCCTTACCACCATAGACTTGGGCTCCACCAACAGCGATGTACACCCGCCCCGCAAGCTCGAAGTAGGATCCCGCCTGGCTGCGCTTGCTGCCGCTACCGTGTACGGCAAGGATGTGCCCTACTCCGGTCCGGTGGTAGACACGGCACAGCCTAAGGGTAATACACTGGTGCTGCGTTACAAGTTTGCCAACGGTCTCAAAACAACAGATGGCCAAGCCCCACAAGGTTTTGAAGTTTCTGCCAACGGTAAAGACTATCACCCCGCCACCGCCACTATTGAGGGTGAAACCGTGGTGCTGAGCTCCGACAAAGTTGAAAAGCCCACCCACGCCCGCTATGGCTGGTACACCTTCATGACCCCCAACTTGGTGAATGCGGCAGGCCTGCCCGCCGCCCCCTACGCACCGCAAGGAAAATAAAACGCACTCTTCTTAAATGAGCATCCCCGTCGTGCGCCATGCCCGGCGGGGATTTTTAACTACTCATATAAGGTCCGTATTTACATTTCTGCAGAGGCACCAAACTCCTCATTCAGGGCGGCTTCTGCCTGTTCGATTTCCACGGAAATATCCTCCCATCGGGAATAGAGAGTTTCCGTTTCGCGCTCCAATTGTTGATACTCTTGGGTGAGGGTCATGAGCACCTGATTATCGGAGACATTCTCCGGTTTTTCAAGCTCTGCGGATATTTCCTCGCGGCGGGCATCTTTGGCGGCAATTTCCTCCTCTACCTGAGCTAGTTTAAGCTGCAAGGGTTTGAGCACACGGGCGCGTTTTTCACGCTCCTGCGCACGGGCACGGCGAGCATCCTTTTTGTTGGCAGGGGTGGCCGGTGTTTGTACGGCAGCTGCGGTGGTGGCATTGGTTGCAGCAGCTTTAAGCCTGCGTTCCTCTGCCTCCACACTTTCAATATATTGGCTTACATTGCCATGGAAAAGGCGCGGGGCATAGCCGGGGCGAAACTCCAACACCTTGTTAACGATGGGATCCAAAAATTGCCTGTTGTGGGATACAATACAATACGAGCCGGGGTACTCTGCCAGGGCGCGTTGCAAAACATCCTGACTTTGGAAGTCCAAGTGGTTGGTGGGCTCGTCCATAATCAGGAAATTAGCGGGCTTGAGCAGCATGCACACCAAGGCCACACGAGAACGCTCACCACCACTGAGTACTCCTACTTTTTTGAAAACATCATCCCCACGGAACAGGAAACAGCCCAGCAAATTACGCACCAGCGGGCGTGTTTCTCGGGAGGCGGCAGACTCCACACACTCCAGCACGGTTTGCTCATTATTCAGCACATCTGCATGGGTCTGGGAGAAAAAGGCTACCTCTGTGTGGTGCCCGAAACTGAATTTGCCGGCATCCGGAGCCTCTGTGCCGGAGATAAGGCGGGTAAAGGTGGACTTGCCGGAGCCATTCACGCCGACGATGGCTATGCGGTCCCCCTTGTCCATGGTAAAATCGTAATCTTTTAACAGGCAGATGGGGCCGTATGCCTTGCAGGACTTCTCCAATTTAACCACGGTGTTACCACCGGGCGGAGGCGGCGGAAAATGAAAGCTCATCACGGCATCATCATCTTCTACCTCGATAAGCTCAATTTTCTCTAATTGTTTGATACGGCTCTGCGCTTGGCTTGCCTTGGTAGCTTTGGCACGGAAACGGTCAATAAACGCCTGTGTTTTAGCGATTTCGCGTTGCTGGGCTTTGGCCTGACGCTGCAAGATTTCTTTGCGTGCCTTACTTTCTTTGAGGTAAAAAGAGAAATTACCGGAGTACGCCTCTGCACGGCCATGGTGAAAGGCAATGGTACGCGTCACCAGGGAATCCAAGAGGGCAATATCGTGACTGATGATGCAAATAGCCCCGCGATAGGTGCGCAGGCTTTGCTCCAACCAGCGTTGGCTTTGAATATCCAAGTGGTTGGTGGGCTCGTCCAACAACAGCACCTCCGGCTCTTGCAACAGCAACTTAGCCAAGGCTATGCGCATTTGCCAGCCGCCGGAAAACTCCCCGCAATCTCGCTCAAAATCTGCCGCTGCAAATCCTAAGCCTCTCAAGATAGACTCTGTGCGGGGGCGCAAGGAGGCCGCATCGCGGTCCTGCAGCAATAGCTCTAAATGCCCGATTTCGTCCAGCGTTTCACGGTAGGCCTCCGTGGCAGAGTCAAGTGCTTGCAACTCAGCAGAAAGCTCATCCACCGCCTGCTGAATCTCCACAATGTTCCCCACAGAGCCCAGCACCTCATCCAGCAAGGGTTTGCCGGAGATATGAATACCATCCTGCGGCAAATAGCCCACATGGGTGTGGCGGGGCAACAGTACCTTACCGTGGTCCGGCTGCATGGCCCCCACAATACACTTCATGAGGGTAGACTTACCGGCACCGTTCTGCCCTGCGAACGCGATACGCTCTCCTCGTTCAACAACAAAGGAGAGCGAATCAAAGAGTACGCGGGGACCGAACTCTATGTGAAGGTCCTGTACGGCAAAAACCATTACTTGCCGAGCTTGCTGTTCCAGCGGGTGATATTGGCAGCCTGCTCTTCAAAGAGGTCTGCACAATCGTCATGAATCTCAATAGATTCAATGGTATCACCCTGGCGAATGGCATTCACAACATCCTGATCCTCTGCAGCGCAAACCTCGCCGAAGATGGTGTGCTTGCCGTTCAACCAATCCGTAGGAACATGGGTAATGAAGAACTGGGAGCCGTTGGTGCCTTGGCCGGTCCAGGTTTTGCCGGCATTAGCCATGGCCAACAAGCCGGGGCGGTTGAACTTGAGGTCCGGGCGGCATTCATCATCAAACTTGTAGCCGGGACCGCCACAGCCCGTACCCTCAGGGTCGCCACCCTGAATCATGAAATCTGCAATCACGCGGTGAAACTTGAGTCCATTATAAAAGCCACGCTTAGCCAAGTTAAGGAAACTGGCGGCGGTCATGGGAGTTTTGGAGGCAAACACAACAAGGTTGATGTTGCCTTTGCTTGTCTTCATCGTGATTTTTTTGTCAGTTGCCATGCGCGCACCATATCAACACAGCGCGTAGCATGCAAGCCCAAAGCGTGGCATACGCAGATTTTATCTTGCGATAAGGGGGCTTATTTGGTAGGATGTAGTGTATGAACAGGCTTTCCGCATACCTTATCCCCGCCGCATTGATTGCCACCAGCGCCACGGCAGACCAAAACGCCATGAACACGGCTTTGGAGCACTGGAACAGACTGATGCAAGAGTACCAAGCAGCTGTGCAGGTAGCAAAAACGCCCAACCAAATGGAGGCTATACGCCGCCCCGATGGCGAGGAGGTTGCCTTGTTGCTCTGGCACAGTGTCAATAAAAAAACGGGCAAGCGCCACAAATTGGTAAAACCAACGGCAGAGCAACGAATGAACGGTGCCAAGGACACCTATAAGGAGATGACCACCTACGAGTTTGAGCAACCTTGGGCAGCCCCCGCCGTTGCATGGTTCTTAAACCACCCGGATGACTTTGCCAAGGTATTCAACGGGCGCACCCGCCAAGTGTCCTTTTTTGCCAATGCCTTGCTGGAGAGCGTAGAGCACGTGCACTACTCCAGCCCCCATATTGCGGATGCCTGTGCAAAACTTGCGGAGAGCCCCAGTGTGCGCATTTATGAGCTGCTGCAAAAAATATACACCCGCAACCAATCGCCGGAGGCAAAAGCGGCCTCTGCCATGGCCATGTGTATTTTGCTGAGCAACCCCACCATTGCCAGCGCAGAGAGCTCCCCCGCCATTGCTCGCAGCAAGCAAATCTATTTCTTGCGGCAAGCCATCCTCATGGCCCCGGAGAACGCCATGTTCGGCAATGTTTCCATGAACCAAATGGCTGCGGAAATGACCTATGCCGTTAAAAACCTGAGCTTGGGCAGTGTACCCCCGCAGATGGAGCTCTTTGATAAAGACGGCAACAAAGTCAAAATGCCGCAAGCGGGCAAGCCCACCCTGCTCTTCTTCTGGACCCCGGATGAGAGCATAGGGCTGGACATTGTTCAACGCCAGGATCAACTGGCCGCGCAATACCCGGATTTGGTGTTCTGCCCCATCAATGTCAATCAACCTTTGGCAGATTGGCAGGCATCCCTGCAAGAGCTGGGCATTACCAACGCATACATGGATAATGAGCAAAACGCGGGCGGGCAAGCCTACCGTGTCTCTCAATTGCCCATGGCCGTGCTGCTTAATGAGTACTGTAACATTCTCTTCATCGGGTTCCCCAACCAACAATTACAGGCCGCCCTCAATAACTGCTTTGCCCCTGCAGACGCAACAGGCAAACCCAAGGTAACCATTGATGGGGTGGATGCCACGATTACCGATGAGCCGGAGTCCGTGCTGCAACCGGGCTCCCGCCCCAAGGAATCGACAGCCCCCGGCAGCAATGAAGCCCCGCCGCTGCGCGATATGCCGGAGTTTTGATACCCCGCCCGCCCATGCCACCATCCACCAATAGCCACCCACTATACTGACGCATCAACAGCATTGATGCTTTGCGAGGCTTCGATATGTTGATGCTCTGTGGTGGTGCTACCTTATTGTTGGCTTTTTCCACTCCTCTTAAAGCAGCTCACGCATGCAGAGTTCGGGGCCGGATTTACCGCATGAGATTTAGTGATGCCGCTTTTCATCTTCATTTTCCGCCTATGCCCGCACCTTCGAGCCCCACACCGCTGCCTTGATATATAACGGGCTCTGTTTGCTGCTGCTGTGGCTCTTCCTGTATTTCCTCCACCGCCACCGTGCCTATTTGAGGGTATAAGAGCGACACCAATTACCTTGCATCACGCAAGGCCGCCGGACAAACACCCGCCCCCTCGATCCATCATCCCCCAAGAACGGCTCCGCCCGTATCGAAACCCTCGCTAAACGCCACCTGCTCGGTAGGTGATTAGCCGAAAATTAAAGAATAAAGAAAGAATAGCAAAATAACGGCAAATATTAAAATAAAAACACACAGCGTTATGATAACATCTTGAGTTATGTCGTCCGTAAAATGGCCGTTCTTTCTGTTTTGGGGGTGTTTTAATGACTCTTTTGGCTTTTTGAAAAAACAATCAAAAAAAATACTAAAGGGATCCCTAGGCGTTGACATGACTTGACTCTATACCTTTAACAAAAAAATACAAGTAAAAAAAATGGGTGAAATCGTAAAATGGGCATCTCTAAAAACTCGATAAATGGTAATTTGTAGGGGATACCCTGCGGGCGAATGCCCGCCGAAATCAGAGCCCCGGCGAGGGGCGATATATGGTAGCCCGGCGGTGTAGCCGCGTCAGCGGCGGAACCCCGGGGAAACGGACAAACAAATAGGAACCCCGGTTGAGGGGTGACATAATGCGTGGCTTAAATATGGGGCAAAATACATATAACGCCTCAATTCAATGCACAACATTATGCCACCCCTGCGGGGTTCGTATTTATTTTTGCATATTTCCCGGGGTTCCGCCGCTGACGCGGCTCCACGCCCGGGCTATTTTATGGCGCCCCTCACCGGGGCTCAATAGTTTGGCTCGCTTACGCTCGCAAAATTCAAAATAAATGGATTAAACCGAGTTTTTAGAGGTCCCCAAAATTTGATTTTTTGGTAGACTCCAGCCAGTTTAATAACAGCCTTGCCGCCATGTCGGACTGCATGTGGAATCTCAAGTACATCCGCGACTCCCTGCGCGGCTCCGCCGCCTACATCCGCGCCCAAAACGGCGGTAAAACGGCCTTTATCTGTGCAGATGCCGCTCAATCCGTCTGGGATAAAGCCGAAAAGTTTTTGGAGTGATATGTCAGCTGTTCAGTACAGCTTCGGCCTCGGCTCTTACTTTTTCAAGCCATGCCGCATCTTCCAGCAAGTTCTCCATTACTTGCTTGGAGATGTAGATTTTATCTTTGTTAGTAATAATAATTTTTACAAGGGGATAGATGTTTTTCAATTCTTTGAGCAGGCAATAGGCGTGGTGCTTGCGGTAGGCATAATTCCATCTCATCATGCGGGCTTCGCTGCGAGCACAGAACATGCGTGCTTCTCTGAAGCGATAGTATTCGCGGCGGGCTTGCTCGGGGGTGATGGTGGCATTTCTCATAGCACCATAAAAATAGCATGATTTTAAAATGTTTTCAAGGATTATTTATTAAAAATTAACTTTTATAACATCTAATAGAGAAGCGATAAAAGCGAAATTAACCACATGGTACTTCCCGTCACAAATCTGCCCATTTGCTACCGGAAGCGGCGCCGTAATGTTCATGCGCCCAAAGGCGGCGAGCCATTAAACCGGGGGAAGCAAGCCCCAGCAGAAAGCGCTTACGCTGATTATCCCTAAACAGCTCAGGCAGCTCCCCTTGCGGAGGAAGCGCAGGAGGAGGCGGGGCAACCGGCAACACCGGGTGCTTGCCTTTGCAGGCAGAGCAATGCCCGCATGGGGGCATGGTGCAGCCGGTAAAGTACGACTCCAACGCAGCGTTGATGCAAGGGGCTTGGCAGAGCATTTCTCTAAGGGTGTGAAAACGTGCTGAATCTGCATCCCTGCGGCGGACATAGGCGGTAGAGAGTTCCGCCGCCAAGGCGCGGGCATCTGCAGGGGCGTATGTGCGCAAGTAAAGAGCCTGTTGCCGCAAGGTAAGCCGCCACTCACCGGAGGCCTCACACTCCCGCAGTTGGGTCATGGCGTCTGCATAGCTGCAATTCCAGGCAAGGGCGGCGTCTTCCACCTCTCCCTCGGGGTGCTCTTTCAACCATGAGAGGCGTGCAGATTCTGTGGAATCTCTGCCATCAAGAATGGACTGCAAGGGAAAGAGAGGTTTCACCTTGTAAAACTTGTAGCCACGTTCTTCAATACGCACAGCCCCCATTTTATCCAAATGCCACAGGGCGCGCATGGCTACATCATCGGGCACATCGCAGGTGGTGCCAAGCTCCCACAGAGAAACGGCACGAGCCCCCTGCGGCATAAGCCAACGCACGGCACGTTGCACGCCCTCGGCATCCGGCTCTGCGGCGTAAATGCGGTTTTGCGCATCTATGCACCCGGCCTCATTCATCAGCACGAGAGAGCGGCAAGGCTTGCCGTCCCTGCCGCCACGGCCGGATTCTTGCAGGTAGGACTCGGGGGATGTAGGCTCATCATAATGAATAACAGAGCGAATATCCGGCTTATCAATACCCATACCAAAGGCTATGGTAGCCACCAGCACATCTCGCTCATTATGGAGGAAGGCATCTTGCAGGGACTCGCGGGTCTCCGTTTTCATACCGGCGTGGTAGCCCACGGCATTGAACCCATGCTGTTGCAGCAGGGCGGCCACCTCCTCCGTGCCCTTACGGGTGCGGGTGTATACCACAGCGGGGCGGTTTGCGGAGTTCTCCAAAAAACGGCAAACACAGGTCAGCTTATCCGCCGCACCCACCACCTCGCGGATGATGTTGGGGCGATAGGGAGAGATACTGAATACATCTGCCGCGGCGACACCGAAATGTGTACACAGGTCTTGCTGCACGCGCAAGGTTGCGGTGGCTGTAATAGCCATGGCACTGCGAAAACGCATGCGGCGGAACAAATCCGGCAGTTTCAGGTAATCCGGGCGAAAACTGTGCCCCCATTCGGACACACAGTGAGCCTCATCCACAACAAACAACATGAGTGATGTTGCTGCCAACGCACGCTGTAAATCAACATTCTCCAGAGACTCGGGGGCAACAAACAACAGGCGGATTTTTTCGCTTGAAAGCGCAGCCAACAAAGCCTCTCGCTGCTCGGGCTCAAGGGTAGAATCAAAGCGCTCTGCCGCAATGCCTATTTTTTTGAGGCCTTGCACTTGGTCTCGCATCAGGGCAATAAGGGGAGACACCACAACAGATGTACCCCCCAGCAACACAGCAGCAGCTTGATAACACAGGCTTTTGCCATGCCCGGTCGGCAATACTCCCAACACATTGCGCCCGGCAAGGGCGGCTGCAATAAGCTCACGCTGCCCGGCACGCAGTTGAGATTTGCCGAACATTTGCAGGATTCGCTGCTCCTGAGCCTCACTGAAACACGCCTCTTTCATCTGCACGCACCATCATGCCTTACTCCCGCGGCAAAGTCAACCTTTTTGCTTGCAATTTACGGCATTTCAAGGTAGACTGGGCTCAGCATGAATATTCTTGTTACAGGCGGCACCGGCTTTGTGGGTGCGAATCTTTGCCACAGGCTCATTGCAGACGGCCACCGCGTCATCTGTCTGGATAACAATTACACCGGGTCTCTCGAAAATGTTGCAGATTTGATGGAGAACCCCGCTTTCTCATTCGTTGAGCATGATGTCATTGAGCCGTGGGATTGCGACACGCCCCTGCACCGCATTTACAACTTGGCTTGCCCCGCCTCCCCGCCTTTTTACCAAGGCAACCGCTCCATCTTCACCACCAAAACCTGCGTGCTGGGTATTCTCAACATGCTGGAGCTTGCTAAAAAACACGGCGCGCGCATTCTGCAAACATCTACCTCAGAGGTATACGGAGAACCGCAAATGCACCCGCAGCCGGAGCATTACCGCGGCAATGTCAACCCCATCGGCATACGCGCCTGTTACGACGAGGGCAAACGCTGCGCAGAAAGCCTCATGTTCGACTACCACCGCCACGAGGGGGTGGATATACGCGTGATACGCATTTTCAACACCTATGGCCCACTCATGAACCCCGAGGACGGCCGCGTGGTGTCCAACTTTATATGCCAAGCCTTGCGTGGAGAAGATATCACCATATACGGAGAGGGGCACCAAACGCGTTCCTTCCAATATGTGGATGACCTGATTGAAGGTATGGTGCGCATGATGGAAAACGAGGCCGGATTTGTTGGCCCCGTCAACATCGGCAATCCCGGGGAGTTTACCATACGCCAACTGGCAGAGCTGGTATTGCAGAAAATACCGACCCAAAGCAAGCTGGTGCAACGCCCCCTGCCATCTGACGACCCCACCCAGCGACGCCCCGACATCACCCTTGCCGGTGAAAAGCTCGGCTGGGCCCCCACCATTCCGCTCAGCGAGGGACTGGACAAAACAATCGCCTACTTCCGCACAAAACTCGGTCTATAATTTTTAACACAACACACACCATGAAATTCACAGAAAAACTCCAAGCTCGCATCAATGCCACCCGCTCCGCGCTCTGTGTGGGGCTGGACCCCCGCCCTCAATCAGAAAACCTTGCTGAGCTGGAGGCTTGGCTGCACCAAGTGGTAGAAGAAACCGCCCCCTACACCGCCGCCTACAAACCCAACATTGCCTATTTTGAGGCCATGGGGCTGCCGGGGCTTCAAATGCTGGAAAACCTGCTCAAAGACATGCCCAAAGACATACCCGTGATTTTGGATGCCAAGCGAGGCGACATCGGCGAAACGCAAAAATACTATGCACAGGCTTACTTTGAGCGCATGAATGTGGATGCCGTAACGCTCAACCCCTTTATGGGCTATGATATACTGGAGCCCTTCCTGGGGCATGAGGGCAAGGCCGTATACCTGCTGGCCGTTACCTCTAACGCAGGCTCTGCGGACATTGAGCGCCAAGTGCTGGCCAACGGGCGCAAAGTATACCAGCTGGTGGGTGACATGGTAGAGCGAGCCCGCACAGAAGGTGCCGCTACCGAGGTAGGCATGGTAATGGGGCTTACCAACGCCAGCACAGAGCTGCTCAGCGAGCTGCCCGATGCCCCCCTGCTCATCCCCGGGCTCGGGGCCCAAGGCGGAGACCTGAGTGCCCTGACGGGTGGCACCCGTGTAGCCCCGCCCGTTATCAATGTATCCCGCGGTATTCTCTACCGCGACTTGGAGCTCACCATCGCACAGCGTGCAGAAAAATACGCCCTGCAAATTCGCAGCGCGCTCTCCCTGTAAAAGTTTATGAAACAATACCTTGAGCTGCTGGATGATGTGCTGACCAACGGCGTGGGCAGAAATGACCGCACCGGCACAGGCACCATCGGCGTGTTCGGACGTCAAACCCGCTTCGATTTACGCCACGGATTCCCCTGCCTTACCACAAAAAAACTGCACCTGCGCTCCATTATTCATGAGCTGCTGTGGTTCCTGAAAGGCAGCACCAATATCAAATACCTTCAAGATAACGGTGTTACCATTTGGGATGAATGGGCAGATGAAAACGGGGACCTCGGCCCCGTATACGGCAGCCAATGGCGCAAATGGCCGGATGGCAACGGCGGCAGCATCGACCAAATTGCCAAGCTGATTGACGGGCTGAAAAACAACCCGTGGAGCCGCCGCCACATTGTCTCCGCCTGGAATGTGGCAGAGGTAGACAACATGGCGCTGCCGCCCTGCCACTGCCTCTTCCAGTTCTGCGTTATTCCCGCACAAAAGGAGGGGGAAAAACACGGGCTGAGCCTGCAACTCTACCAACGCAGCTGCGACCTCTTTCTCGGTGTGCCGTTCAACATTGCCAGCTATGCCTTGCTGCTGATGATGGCTGCGCAAGTTTGCGGTTATGAAGCGCGGGAGTTTGTACACACCTTTGGTGATTTACACTTGTACAACAACCACCTGGAGCAAGCCCGACTGCAGCTCGGCAGATCCCCGCGCCCGCTGCCGACCATGCGCCTTAACCCCGAGGTGACAGAGATTGATGGTTTCCGTTACGAGGACTTCACGCTGGAAAACTACGACCCCCACCCGCACATCAAAGCCCCCATCTCTGTATGACACTCACCTACACAGGCGTTGTAGCCATGGCGGCAGACCGTGCCATAGGCCTCAACAACACTATGCCTTGGCGCTTGCCGGATGACCTCAAGCTCTTTAAACGCCTTACCATGGGGCACCCCATCCTTATGGGGCGCAAAACATGGGAGTCTTTGGGGCGTCCCCTGCCCGGCAGACAAAACATTGTGCTCACCCGCTCTGCAAACTATCAGGCAGAAGGCGCCCTTGTGATTCATGACCTTGCAGAGCTCAATAACATTGAACTGGTGCACCCGGAGGTAATGGTAATTGGTGGGGCCCAAATATACGAGCTGATGCTGCCGCTCATGCAAGGTATTTACGTGTCTGAGGTAGCCGGGGAATGGGAGGCAGACACTTGGTTCCCCGAGTTTAAAAATCAATTCCCCCATCGCAAAGAGTTGGAGCCGTTTGAGGGATTTGTCTCCACCCTCTATAGCAGAAGCTGATTCCTTTTACACAAAAAACGCCGCTGCATGTGGAATCTTTACCAAACATGCAGCGGCGGACTTGTTTCTGTAGCGGTGGGGGCAATATCTGTGTCGTCCATAACCATTAACGTTTACCTTTACCGAACTTTCTGCCACGGTCATCAAAACGGCACTTATCTACACGGTGACGAGCCATAGCCTTGCGGCGGTCCATCTTGTGCCCATGTTTCTTGACTACCTTTTGGTGCTTCTTGACATGTTTGCAGTTGTCATTTACTACAACCTGCACACCTGCGCCGCTCAAGTTAACCGCTACACTTGCTGCATTTGCCTGAGCAGACATGACACCCAGTGCCAACACCGCCAACGCGGCCCATCTCTTTACATATTGTTTCATTTGTTTTAGTCTTTCTATCTGTTTGTTGTTTGCAGGGCTTGTTCTCGCCCCATGCAGTTATGGACACCGCCATTTCGCATTTTGTTCAAATTTTATAACTTTTTCTTTAATAAAACTAATAATTGCGTAATAATAAGTAAAAAAGCTTGCAGTCTCACCCCCTTTCGGCTACTATCAACACACGCACCGCATTGCTGCGTACACGGATGGGTGGCAGAGCGGTTTAATGCAGCGGTCTTGAAAACCGCCGAAGGTTAATCCCTTCCGTGAGTTCGAATCTCACCCCATCCGCTTAAAAAGCCCCGCGCATGCGGGGCTTTTTTGTTGAAAAATGTAGGTTTTGTGTGTTTTTGTGTTGCAAGTTACGGAAATGTGCGGTAATGTGTGCACTGTACAATTTATAGGACAAATTCGGGGGATGTACAGTGTTGTACAGTTGCAGCCCCGATGGTCAGAATATAAAAGCAAACAGTAGAAAAGTAAAGGAGAAAATGAGATATGGCATGGTTAATACAACGCGGTAATAGTTGGGTGGGGTGCTGGCTGGGGGTGGATGGTAAGGAGGTGCGGCGGAGCACGCGCGTGCATGTGAGCCCTGCCCCGCGGGATGCGGGGATGTCGGCCAAGCAGTTGAAGCAACTGGCGCAACGGGTGGCGGATGGTATGGAGGGGACGGATAAGGGGCAGATGTCTGTAGAGTTGGCACTGAGTGCGGTGCGTGCTGTGGCGTGTGGCGGGGGTAGCAAGCCGGTGACGCTGGGGGAGTTTGCCAAGACGTTTTTGGCGGGGCGGCGGGAGCAGAAGAGTTACAATAACAGCACGGTGGCGGTGGGGAGTTTGCTGCGCTTGGTGCCGGGGGCGCAGGATATGCCGTTGGGGCGTTTTACGCGTGCGATGGCAGAGGATTATGTGCGGGCGGCGTTGGATGAGGTGGGCGGGAGTTCTGTGGACCGCCGTTTGGCGGTGATTGGGGCGTTGTTTAATAGGGCGGTGGCAGAGCGGTTGATAGAGGTGAATCCGTTTAGGGGTGTGCGGGTGCCAAAGTGGGCGCTGAATGAGGCGAGTGAGCGCGAGCCGTTTACGCGGGAGGAGGTGCAGCGGATGCTGGAGGTGTTGCCGGATGAGTGGCCGGATTTTGTGGCGGTGTGTATGTTGCTGGGCGGTTTGCGGTTGAGTGAGGTGGCGTTGTTGCGGTGGGATGCGGTGGATTTTTCGCGCGGGTTGGTGAAGGTGAGGGCTTACAAGACAAATAAGCCGATGACTAAACCGCTGATTAAGCCTCTGCGGGCGTTGTTGGAGCGGCGCAAGGTGGCGGCGGGTGATTGGAGTGAGTGGGTGTTCCCGTACGCTCAGCTTCGGTATGCTCAAGCGGGGGATAAAAGTAGCAAGCTCAGCATTGAGTTCGGTAAGTTGTTGCAGGATTACGGCATTGTGGAGCCTGCTAAGCTGGAGTTTAAGCGTGCGGGGCGCGCAAGGCGTTTTCAAAGCAAGTCTTTTCATTCGTTGCGCACTACGGCGACAACGTTTTTGTTGGATTGTGGCTGCCCGGCTGAGCTGGTGCGCCACATCGTTGGCCATGATGATCCGGCGATTGAGCGGGAGCATTATTACAAGCCCGGCAGTGAGGTGCAGCAAGATTATTTGCGGCGTTTGGCAGAGTTTTTGGGGGTGAGGGAGTAGAGCGAGTAGGGGGCTTTCGCCCCCTCTCACACCACCGTACGTGCCTTTTATGGCATACGGCGGTTTCTCGGCGTGTGATTGGTCCCGGAACTAATGTTCCTGCCGCAACTCTTTTATCTCTCCTC
>SUVJ01000058.1 GCA_015062045.1 Akkermansiaceae bacterium | reverse complement strand
CGAGGAGAGATAAAAGAGTTGCGGCAGGAACATTAGTTCCGGGACCAATCACACGCCGAGAAACCGCCGTATGCCATAAAAGGCACGTACGGTGGTGTGAGAGGGGGCGAAAGCCCCCTACTCGCTTCTCCTGACAAAACAGGAAAAGAGACGTGTGCATGTGACACAATCTATAGCCGGCCGAAGAGGAATAACAGGGCTTTTTAGAATGTTTCTCATCTAACAAAAATGAAGAGCTGAAAACACTTGTTTATTTTCAGATGAAAACACACCAACAGTCATAATGTACTGATAAATGAATGTAATTGTGTATATCTCATTTGAAATGAGGTATGTTATTTAAGCAATAACAGTTAGTGTGTTAGGTGAGAAAGTAAAAATGCGAAGGGGAAGGGAAGTAGGAAATACGAAATCCGAAGGACGAAATATTGGGGCAATGAGGTGTATTGACATGCGGCGTAGCTGCCATTATTGATAGCCCCCGCATGGGGGCGACAGTTCAAGTAGCGAAGAATGGTAAAAAGGATGGCGTGATAATGATGAGCGTAACTTAACTGTCACCCGTTTCACGGGTTCAAATTTATTTTTTATCGGTTCGAGTGGTTGCGCCGCTGCGCGGCTCCACCACTCGCTAAATAAAATGACGCCCGCAGAGCGGGCTTGTGATTTCGGCGGGCATTCGCCCGCGAGGGCAATAATTTTTACTGCGCGTCGCTGCGCGCTTTGCATGATAGCTCGCGTTGCTCGCATGATAGTTTTACATGATAGCGGGGGCATGATAGTTCGCCCTTGCGGGCGAACATGGAGGGGGAGACCCTCGCGCGAGCGAGGCGAATAATAGAGCCCGTAAGGGCGGCAGCCAATAGGCAGGGGCGTAAGCCCCTGTTATTCAAAGAAAAATACATTGAACCCCGCCGAATGGCGGGGTGGCAGCTAAACCGGGGATTAAAATATAAGGGGTGATTTTATAAATTCCGCTTGTTATACATATGCCACGCTTTTGCTGCCACCCCTCCTAAAGTCGGGGTTCTATTTGTATTTCGTTAGTCAGCAGGCGCTTCTTTGTCACGGCGTAGGGCTCAGCCCGAAGACGGAACGCGCCTGCCTATTGGCTGCCGCCCCTAACGGGGCTCAATAATTCGGCGGGCATTCGCCCGCGTGGGCTATGAATTTACTGCGCGGCGCTGCGCGCCTTGCATGATAGCTCGCGGTGCTCGCATGATAGTATTACATGATAGCGGGGCATGATAGTTCGCCCTTGCGGTCTCACATGATGGGGGAGGAGTGATGTAATCTATTTACAATAAATACTTAAAAGTCAGCACTTGCGCCGTTGGCAAGAATATGATATAATAAGGCGCACATGGGTATGTTGACCAACAGTAAACAGTCTCGCATTTTGGAGCTACCGGAGGTAATCACCGGTATGCTGGCCATGTTGATTGTACTGTGGGAGGCTTTTGTGGCGGGTTTCGGTGCGGTAGAGGCGGAGCGAGCCCTGTTTATGGAGGGGTCTCACCTTTTGCTGTGCGGGGTAGTATGGTTTAACACATTGGCGGTTATTATTCATTTTTTCAGCGAGATATGGCGGCATAATAAACCGGTTAGATTTTTGTGGTTACAGCTACTGACAGGTTTGGTTGCCTCATTTGTTTTTTCCGGAGGCATTTTCGGGTTTTTGCCGGATAATTCATTGAGAGCCAGCATGATTCTCAGTTTTTTGCTTGGTACATACGCATGCATTAACATACGCGCTTTAATCAAGGAGAAACAAAAAATCGGGAAAAAGGCTACACACAGTAGGTGGGCCCCGGCCGTGGTTTTCTTCTCCGGCATGCTTACGATGGTGATGATAAGCACGCTTATACTTATTACCCCGGGTGCATGTATTGTGCCTATTTCTTTTACGGATGCCTTTTTTACCTGTGCCTCTGCTATATCCATTACCGGGCTGACCAGTGTAGATGTGGGCAGCACCTTCACGCCGCTGGGTAAATTGGTAGTATTGTTTAATATACAGGTTGGGGCAATCGGGGTGATGACATTCTCATACTTCGTGCTGTTGTTGGTGGGTAAAAAGTTGGCGGTGAGGGATCGCCTGGCTATCTCTGCCTTGCTTGATCAACAAGGGGTTAATATCATCCCCGCTCTCATCAAAACGGTTATTTTCATTACTTTTTCCGTAGAAATTATCGGGGCTTGTATATTATACCTACTGTGGCAGGGGGTGCCCGGGGTGCCGCAGGATTTGCTGTGGTTCCGCTCGTTATTTCACGCAATATCAGCATTTTGTAATGCAGGGATAACATTATTCCCCGACAACATGGCAGAGGAGTGTGTGCGATATAATAAAGCGGTGCAAGCTGTTATGATGCTGTTAACCTTGGCGGGTACACTGGGGTTCGGCGTTTATTTGGAGTGTTACACGCGCTTGCGCAACAAGCTGACACGCAAGGCGAATCCGGTGCGCTGGAGCACACACACCTGGTTAGTGATACGCGCCACCATATTTGTGATGCTGTTGGGTACAGTGGGGTTGAGCTTACTCTCTGTGTTGGAGCCCTCGCAACACTCTGCCTCGGCGGATTATAATATATGGGAGAGTATTTGGAATACCATAGGGCGCTCTGCCGGTTTTAATATAACGGATATCAGCTGCTATGGGCCGGTGTATCATATATTTTTGTGTGCGCTCATGTTCATAGGCGGCAACCCGGCCGGCACCGGTGGTGGTGTGTATGCGCCGTTGTTTATCATTTGCCTGCTGGAGGTCATACGCGTGCTGCGCGGACAGCATGATTTGGAGCTGCACAAGCGCCGCATAGCCCGCAACACAGTAGAGCGCGCCATGGCCACCGTTGTGCTCTCCACGTTCTGGATAGTATGCAGCACCATGGTGCTCATGTTGTTAGAGCCTTCAGTGGCAAACTCATACAACGGCACCATAAAACTACTGTTTTTAGAGGTAAGTGCCTTTACCACAACCGGGTATTCTCTTATTAACCCGGGTGAGCTGACCGTGGCCTCCAAGTATTTTTTGTGTGCTAACATGTTGTTCGGGCGTGTTGGCATGTTCACATTCATGCTGATATTCATTAAACAGAAAGAGCCGTCGCCCATACGTTACCCGGAAACCAGGCTGCCTCTCTCATAAACCCTTTATACTGCATCATCTCATTATGAAATTCGTAATTATAGGATTAGGCCAATTCGGCAAGGCACTTGCCCTTTACCTTACAGACAACGGCTACGAGGTCACTGTGCTGGAGCGACAGGAAAGTGCAGTGGATGAAATAAAAAACTATGTTGCCGATGCCCGCGTGGGCGATGCCACGGATATACGCGTATTGCAACGCTTGGACCTGGTGGGGGATGACACGCATGTTATTGTTGCCGTGGGTGAGAACTTTATGGAGCGCAGTATTATTATTACTGCACAGCTTAAGGAAATGGGGGTTAAAAACCTGTACGCACGTGCCGTGAATGATTTACAGGCGCGTGTGTTAAAACTTATCGGCGTAAAAGACTTATTCCGGGTAGAAGATGTGGCCGCCCGCCGCTTGGCGGACCTCTTTATTAATGAGGGGCTCATGCGCTTGCGTAAAATAGATGCCACCCACTCCTTGGCAGAGGTTAAACTGCCGGAGGAATGGATAGGTAAAACGCTGATGGGTGTAGACATGCGCAAACGCCATCAAATCAACCTGTTGACGATACGCCGAGGTAAGATAACGGCTGAGACGGACATAGACGACGTGCTCAACACCCCGGATCAACCCGTTATCGATATGCCGGAGCCCTCTTTGGAGTTTAAGGAGGGGGATGTTCTCGTTATCTTTGGTAAGGATGAAAACCTGCAAGAGTTTGTAAAGAAATATGACCTCTGATTCTGCACCTGCGCGGGTTACTCTGCCCGATAAAGTATACGGCGGCTATATTTTTGACTTGGACGGCACTTTGGTGGACAGTATGCCCACCCACCACCGTGCTTGGTTGCATGCCCTGCGTAACAACGGGGCCCCGCCACACGTTTTTTTGTGGGATGAGTTTGTGGCTCATGGCGGTATGGCTGCCCCGGATATTGTGGCAGACCTTAACCGCACTTACGGACTCAACATGGACCCCGAGAGTGTTGCCGCTGAAAAACGGGCGAGATACGATTACTTGTTGGAGACGGAGCAATTGCCCATCATCCCCGAGACCGTGCATTTGGTGCGCTCTCTAAAAGAGCGGGGAATATCCTATGCCATTGGTACCGGCAGTGTGCGCCACGGGGCACTCAACACGATGCGCTCTGCCGGCATTGCAGAGTTGTTTGATATCATTGTAACCCCGGATGATGTTCCCCCCGGCCGTGGTAAACCCTGCCCGGATATCTTTTTGCTTGCAGCAGAGAAAATGGGCATCCCCCCCGCAGAATGCGTTGTATTTGAGGATGCCCAACCCGGGTTACAAGCCGCAGCGGCTGCCGGCATGGCCGGTGTTGCGGTTGCGCAAGTAAGGCCGCCGGATGCAGAATAACGTTACTCTGCTGCCTTGAAGTTGTAGACAGGCTTGAATATATCCACCACCTCAACGGTAGGTGAGATATGGCTTAAAATCTCGTCCATGCCTTTATAGGCCATGGGGGCTTCATCCAGTGTATCCAAGTTAATGCTGGTAGAGAAAATACCGGACATGGAGGCTCGATACTCATCCAGAGACAGATTTTTGAGAGCCTGTTTACGGCTCATGATACGGCCTGCGCCGTGCGGGGCACTGTAGTTCCAGTCTTCATTACCCTTGCCAACGCCGTAAATACAACCGTCCCTCATGTTGATGGGGATAAGCAGTCTCTCACCATTTTTGGCGGAGATAGCACCCTTACGCACGATATTGCTCTCATGGTCAATATAGTTGTGCGTGGTATGGAAGGCATGTTGAACATTAAGCCCAAGGTGCTCGATAATGATTTTTGCCATTGTTTCACGGTTTAACAGCGCAAATTGCTGGCAAATTCTCATATCCTCCAGGTAACGCAGCCGTGCCTCACCCTCCAGGTAACACAAATCTTGCGGTATCTCGGGGCGAGCAGCCGCACACTCTGCCCTGAGGGCGTTGATAGCCGTCTGGATTTCTCGATGCCGCCCGCTTGCTTTATAATCTGCAATGATGGCGGCCTCCCGTTCTGCGCGGTCTGCCACACCTGCATGAATAGCAATGGCCTCAGACTGGTATGCCTCGCACACTTGGTGGCCCAGGTTTCGGGAGCCGGAGTGAATAACCAGATAATATTGCCCGGAGGAGTCTACATCTACCTCCACAAAGTGATTACCACCCCCCAAAGAACCCAAACTACGGTATAAGCGCGGTACATGGAGCAGTTTGGAGTAGCAATGCAGAGACTCCATCTGCTCGAAGGGGATTCGCGCTTCTTGGTGAACCTCCATACCGGATGGTATATGGCGGTGTATCACGGTATCCAGCATATTAAAGTCCGGTTTCTTGTTACCAAGGACAACTGTATACATACCGCAGCCTATATCAACGCCTACAATGTTAGGGATAACCTTTTCTCCTAAATCTGCGGTAAAGCCGATAACGCATCCCTTGCCGGCGTGAACATCCGGCATGATACGTACCTTTGACCCCGCAAAGGCAGGTTGTGCCAACAGGCGTGTAATCTGGCGCTGTGCCAATTCCTCTATATTATCCGTGTATATTTTAAGGTTCATGATCAGTGTATATTGATATCTGTTTTCTGTCTCCCGACAGCTGGGGCATGGGGTGGTACGGCAAAACTGAGTGGACAGCGTTGTTATACAAAAAGCACGTGCATCAAGTGCTCTTGGCTCGTAAGGTAGCGGACTCTGAGCCTTTTGTCAAGAACTATGCAGCTGTATGACAAAATCGTGAAAAGTGCCTGCGGGTGCCCGCTTTTTCTCGCAAATGCATACAAAATATGTATATAGAAGCTTGAAACACCATGTAGGTGTAAATACATAACAATGAATAATACAAAAGAGAAGTACAGTTGGCTCAAGTCTTTACTTGAGGGGTGGGGCATTAAGGAATGCTGGGCAAAAATTATAGCCGGCATGCTGATAGGGGCTTTGGCGGCTTGTGGCTTGTTGAGCTCCTGCACGGCGGGGTATACACAAAGCGCGCAGGGGGATATTGCCGTGCATGTCTCTATTGTTGAACCGAAACCACACCGCAAATAAACATGTGTAAACGTGTAGAGGGTGAGAAAATACTGCCGTATTTGCTGCGCTACATACAAGAGCAACCCCGCGTGGTTATGGCATTTATTGCCATGGCTTGCGCTTTGGGTATGTATATGGATATGCGCGCCTTTGTGGATAAACACATGGACACCCTGCAAAATGTTACTGCCGAGCTTAAGGAAATGAATACTCGACTGGAGCATTTGGAGCGTGAGCATGAGTTTGCGCGCTCTGCCGCCAAATAAGCACTGTTACGGTTTGTGTTGAACAGCAGGGGGTATGCCGTGGTATATGCCCCTGCTTTTGTAAATGACGGCTAAACACCCTGTTATGAGGGCAAATGCAGTGCGGGTTCACATTGGCAGGTTTGCCCGGAACGTTATAGCGGGGCTGTTATTCCGCAGGTGGCATGCTGATAATCAGGGGGGCAATATGCTGTAATTGACGGAGCAGGGGGATGCCGATACACAAAATGATGATTTTGAATATAAGGCAGATAGGTGGTATAACGGTTGTTACGCATGCGGCTGAAACGCCAAAGGTAAACAACGGGATCAAGATGCGCAGCCTGAGGGGGGCTGCTGCCATGTTGGGTATATTGATAAGTGTTGTTGCAAATAAAATGGTGGAAACGATAATGGGAGTTTGCATTTGTTTTGCCAGCAAGAGCTTATCCGTAAACAGGGTGTATGATTCACAGAGGAGCATAAGGCATGCCATGATAATGGCAAATGCACACAAAAAGCGGGTGAAACCTGTGCCCCTGCCGGCTAATAATACTTGGTGACACCAGCAGCCGAGTATACTTAACAACGCAATAAAGATGTTGAGCAGAAGATCTGATGCTTTGCCGAAGACGATGCCGGCACCAACCATACCAAAGAATATAATGAGGATGAGCTCTGTAACGGCAAACAATAATATCAACGGTAAAAGATACCGAGCCGTTTTGGCTGTGCCGGCAATGAATTTTTTGACGGGCAAAAAGATGAAATACTCAATCTCGCTCATTCCTCAACGGTGGGTTGTTGCTGTTTTGCCGGGGCATAGCCCATGGGGAAACGCGCCTTGCCGCTTATATCCGTAAGGACGCGGCAACCGGTGTAGCCCAGCTCTGCCATGAGCTCTGCGGTGATATGCCCTTGGTCATGCCCTACCTCCAGCATTACCAAGCAGCCTTCTGCCAAATGCGGTAATGCCTCTTGCAGGAATCTGCGTACAATGTCCAAACCATCCGGCCCACCATACAGGGCGGTTGCGGGGTCATGGCTTACCTCTGCTGATACCGGCTCTGCATCCGGCACATAGGGCAAGTTTGCCAATACCAAATGAAAAGGGGTAGGGGGGATGACGGGGTTGTCATGGTTGGACTCCCAGGCTTTAAACAAATCACTACGGTAGGTGCTGACTTTTGCACCCAGAGCCGCGGCGTTTTCCAGCGTGAGGGCAAGGGCGGCGTCTGATATATCTGCCATGACCACCTGCGGATGGTGTTTTGCCAGCTCTAAGGCGAGGGTAATACCGATGATGCCGGAGCCACACCCCATATCCAGCACGCGCATATTTTCTTGCGGCTTAACGGTATGCAGGGCAAGTTCCACCAGCTCCTCGGTCTCCGGGCGGGGGATGAGGGCGCGGGCATCCGTGCGGAACTCTCGGCGGTAAAACTCTGTGGTGCCCAGCAGGTGTTGCAAGGGCACACCTTTGCCGCGCTCTCGCAACAGCTCCCTCAGCGGTGCAAGTTGGGCTTCGCTCAGCGGGTCGTCATGGTGCAGGTAAAGCCAAGTCTTGCTGCATCCTAACACATGTACTAAGAGGCTTTGCATGGAGTGCCGTGCGGCATCCACACCGCGAGCCTCCAAATATGCCGTGCCGGAGCTGAGGATCTCTTGTATGGTTTTCATGGTGCGTGTTATTTGAGCTCATCCATACGCTCTTGCATCTCTGCATGTTGCATGTGGGCAATAATATCCTCTAACGCACCGGTGGCCACCACGGTATCCAGGTTGTAGGAGGTATAGCCTATTCTGTGGTCCGTAAGGCGATTTTGCGGGAAATTGTAAGTGCGTATTTTTTCCTCTCGACCACCGGAGCCGATAAGGGCGCGGCGCTGTGCGGAGTAGTTTTGCTGCGCCTCCCGTTGCTTCATTTCGAAGAGGCGAGCGCGCAAAATGCGCATGCCTGTTTCTTTGTTTTTAAGCTGGGAGCGCCCCTCTTCACAACGCACCATGATGCCGGTGGGCAGGTGGAAAATCTGCACGGCGGATTCCGTGCGGTTCACATGCTGCCCGCCCGCACCGCCGGAGCGGCAGGTTTCAATGCGCAGGTCCTCGGGGCGAATCTCTACATCCACCTCTTCTGCCTCGGGCAACACGGCCACGGTGGCGGTGGAGGTGTGAATGCGCCCCTGGGTTTCCGTGGCGGGTACGCGTTGCACGCGGTGTACCCCGCTTTCATATTTAATATAGCGGAACACCTCCTCGCCGCTGATGCGAGCCGTCACTTCTCTGAATCCGCCAATGGCATTGGGGCTGGCATCCAGTATCTCGAATTTCCAGCCTCGGCTCTCTGCATAGCGCTGGTACATACCCAATAGATCTGCCCCGAACAGGGCCGCCTCATCCCCACCGGTGCCGGCACGTATTTCGATGATGGCATCGCGGTCTTCCGTCTCATCTCGGGGCAACAGGCTGTATTGCACGTCTTCCTCCAACTTGGCGATGCGGGGCTCCAGCTCTGCCAGCTCTTCTGCGGCCATTTCTGCTAAATCTGCATCATCGGATGACACCAAGCAGCTCGCCTCATCTCTCTGCTCCCTGGCTTGGCAGAGCTCTGCCCAAGTATTCATCAGGGCTTGGGTGCGGCGGTGCTCGCGCATGATGCTTTCTGCGCGGTTGCGGTCATCAAATAAGGCAGGGTCGGCAATCTCCTGCTCCAATTCCTCCAAGCGTTGGCGGCGTTTTTCTATCAGCGGTGCGTAATCCATTTTGACGGAGACATTGTAATGCCTAATGCTTATTCTATCAAGCCTAATTTGTGCCTGCAACAAAAGCAACCGCCGCTGCGCTTGTGTACGCAGCGGCGGCTAAACCATATATCAGTAATTTATCGGGCTTTGGCGGCGCGGCGTGCTCGTACACCCGCAGCCAGGGTGTCGAGCATAGAGACGGTGCCCTCCCAGTCCACGCAGGCATCTGTAATGCTTACGCCGTATTGCAGGGCCCCGTTACCATCGCACTTTTGGTTGCCGGAGTAGATGTTGCTCTCAATCATCACGGCACCAATGTGGTCATCCCCTGCGGCGAGCTGCGCAGCAACGGATTCTGCCACCAGGTGCTGGTCTTGCCAACGCTTGTGGCTGTTGCCGTGAGAGCAGTCAATCATGAGGCGATTATTGATTCCGCTTCGCTGCTGAATCTCCCAAGCCTTGGCAACATGCTCTGCTGAGTAATTGGGGCCATCTGCAGAGCCACGCAAGATAACGTGGCAACTGTCGTTACCGCTGGTGGATACAATGGCGGATACACCCTGCTTGGTGACGGAAAGGAAGCAGTGCGGGTGCGCTGCGCTCACAATGCCATCCACCGCAACTTGAACACAGCCGGTTGTGCCGTTCTTGAATCCAATGGGCATGGAAAGACCACTGGCCAGCTCACGGTGCACTTGGCTCTCTGTGGTGCGGGCCCCGATGGCACCCCAGGCAATCAGGTCACTAATGTACTGGGGGGTAATAACATCCAAAAACTCGGTAGCAGCAGGCACGCCCATTTCCGCCAAGCGCAACAAGAGCCCACGGCTCATGCGCAGCCCGCTGTTAATGTTGTAGCTGCCGTCCATAAACGGGTCGTTGATAAGCCCTTTCCAGCCCACGGTTGTACGCGGCTTTTCAAAATAAACACGCATGATAAGCAGCAAGTCTTCTGCATACTTTTTGCGTGCTTCAACCAATCTGCCGGCGTAGTCTATGGCTGCCACGGTGTCATGTATGGAGCACGGCCCCACCATTACCGCCAGGCGGTCATCTTCTTTTTTCAGAATGCGCTGAAATTCCTCTCGCGCATCATATACTACTTTACCAACCTCAGGACTGGCAGGAAAATCCTGCATCAGAATAGCGGGGGATATCAACGGACGTATGTCCGTGATGCGTACGTCGTCTGTTATGAACGGGTTCATCTAATTAATCATCTGTTTTCTTCCAAGAGTATACGTTGTCAGATATAGACTCTTGCTCTTCCTCGGTGTAATCCGGGTATCTGAGGGGTGCTTCCTCTTCGTCCTTATCCTTCTTTTTGTCTTTCTTGGTGGATTTTTTCTTGTTTGTCTTGCTTGTCTTGGCGCGGGGCTGGTCTACATCATGGTGTTTACCGGCGCGGTCCGTACCGGTGCTGTAAGCAATGCACCATTGGTTGCGCAGCACGGTGTTGGTGAAGGGGTCTGTCAAAGAGCCCTCGGCATCCGGCAGCATGAAGATGTAATAGGGCTCGCCCCACGGGTCGTAAAGGCCTGCGGTTTCGCCCTCTTCATACAAACCGCCCATTTTGTCTTCAACGGTGTCAGCCTTGATGTAGGGCTTGTTGGTGTTGGCAACCTCTTTACCGACCTCTGTATTGAACATGATGTGCGTAAAGTCTGCATCGTTCTCACCATCTGTGGTCAGCACGATAATTTGGGCGTTTTCATCCACCTTATCCCAGTTGATGGGCAGGTCTCCGTTGTCATCCTTGAAACCTTGCACACCGCTTACAATATCCTTACAAACCTTGTTGGCTGCGGTAATATTGCTGTTTTCAATCATCGAGGTGATGATGGGATAGGAAACACCGGCCAATGCTGCCATAATGGCAATGACCACGAGGAGTTCTACCAAGGTGAACCCTTTTTTAAGTTGATGGGAGAAAGTCATTTTCATACACACTCAGTCTACCATAAACAGTGGGCAGCTTGCAAGTAAAATCAGCGTTTCTTGCGTAATAATCCGTATTTAGGGGAGAAGATGTAAGCCGATAGAAAGATGCAGCCCAGCACCACGATGATGGTGGCACCCAAGTGCCACCCCAAGGGGTATGATAGAAAAAATGCCAGCACGGAGCCGACACCGCCGATGAGCCCGCCGCCCCAAAACATGAGGGAGGCTCGGTTGGTAAGCAGGTACATGGTGGCAGCGGGGGCTACCAGTAAGCCCAGTGTTAAAAAGGCCCCTACCGCTTGCAGGGAGGATACCAACACCAGAATAATCAGCGCAAATATGCCGTAGCTGAAGGCGCGTGTGGGAATCCCCATGGCGGCGGCTGCCTTTGCATCAAATAAGTAGATAAGCAAGGGGCGGTGCAGGGCGGTGATACCCAGCACGGCCATGGCACTGATGCCGTAGGCTATCCATAAATCTGAGTTACCCATGCTCATGATACTGCCGAACAACCAATCATCCACCTTTTGTTGTAAACCTAAGCGCACCAAGATGATATAACCGATGGCAAAGCCCGTGGTGTGAATGATGGAGAGCGCCGTATCATGATCCACCTTGGAGGTGCGGGATACAAAGAGTGAGCCCAGCCCCACTAACAAACCCGCTATAACGGCTCCTATCAAAATACTCATTTGCACCAGCCCGAACAGCAGAATAGCCAATGCAATGCCCGGCAGCAAGGCGCAGGAGATAGTGCCGATTTGCAGAGAAGAGCGTTTGAGCACCACCAGCGCACTGACAAAACCGTTGGCAAAGCCGATTACGGCACATGCCCACAGGCTGCGCTGGGCTATGGGTTCCCCTAAAAATTGCAGAAACTCGTTCATTTTGTGGTGGTGATTTGTTGTTTACCGAACGCCGTCAATAAGTTTTGCGGGGTGAGTACCTCTTTTGTGGTGCCGAATGCTATGCCATGTTGCTTCAGTAACAAGCTGTGGCTGAAAATGTGAGGGGCACTGTTGAGGTCGTGATGAGAGGCAATAATGAGTCGCCCTTCACTTGCCAGGGATTGCAGCAAGGCCCCCAAGGCCTCCATGCCGGGAACATCCAGCCCGGTAAAGGGCTCATCCAGCAAGAGTATGTGTGCCTCTTGTGCCAGAGCCCTGGCTAAAAAGGCGCGTTGTTGCTGCCCGCCGGATAACTCCCCGATTTGCCTTTTTTGCAGGGAGGATAATTGCAAGGCCTCCAGTGCTTTATTCACAATTTCACGGTCGTGCTTATTTGGGGTGCGCCAAAGCCCCAAGGCAGGGTAACGCCCCATTTCCACCAATTCTCTTACGGTGATGGGAAACTTCCAATCCACCTCCGAGCGTTGCGGCATGTAGGCGATTTCATGGCGCGTGTCATGCAGGGGCTTGCCGTTCCATAGTATCTGCCCCTGTGTCGGTTTTTGCAGCCCGGCTAATAGGTTGATGAGGGTGGATTTACCCGCGCCGTTGGGGCCTATGAGTGCCAATGTATGCCCGCAGTGCAGGGAAAAGCAGATATCCTCTAAAGCCGTTACCTCGCCGTAGTGAGCAGATACGTGCTGCACGGCCAGCTCATGCCCGCCGTGGTGGTGGTGGCTGTGGTCGTTACCCCAGCATATATGCTCGTGTTCGCTTACCATGTGAAGATGAAAAGGTCGTGCAGCAGGGTACCGTCTGCGCCGGTCCAATGCGTGCAGGTGCGGGCTTCCTTTTGTGCGGGTTCCAGGGTGATGCTTACGGCGTTTTCCGGGCTGTTTTCCGGCCATTGAATCTCTGCCTCCAGTTCTGAATGCTGTGTGCTCGGCAGGTTAAGCTTTGTTTCCCACGGAGAGGTTGTGCCTGCCGGCATGCTTGCAAGGTCTTGCCCTTCAAAACGCAATATGCAGCTTGTGGGGGTGCCTGTGAATTGAACGCGTACAAATGTTTTATCCGTGGTGGGTGTTTCCTGCATGGGGTGGGGCATTGCTTGGCGGCGTGGGGCCTCTTGGGTGAGGTACAGCAGTGGCACGCCGGCCAGCAACACGCCGAGTAAGGTCAGGCAGAATGTGAACCCGGGTCTCATTTATTTGAGTTGTTTGCTGATAGTGTTAACGTTGTGCAGGAAAAGTTTTTCGTAACTTTGTTGCCCCGGGAAAATGCCATCCAGCACCAAGGGGGCGGTCGGCACACCTAATTGCTCTGCAATCACCTCCAGAATTTTTGGGGAAGCTCCCACCTCCGTGAAAATGCAGCGTACATCTTTACTGCGTAAATCTGTCAGCAGGTGGGCCAGTGTGGCGGTGTCTCCCTCGCTCTCTTTAGAGATACCGTGTATGGTGATGGGGGTAAAGTTAAACTCCTTGCAAAAATGGCAAAGTGCTGCATGCCCCGTTACCAGATAGCGGCGGTTTTGCGGTATGCGGCTGAACTGTAAGCGCGCCTTGCGGGTGAGGGTATCCATGCCGGCTGCATATTTTTTTTGAGCTGCTGCAAATTGGTCACTTTTGGCGGGGGCTGCCTGTTGCAGATACGCCAACAGGGTGCGGGAGGCGCGCTTCATATTCTCCGGCGTGTTCCACCAGTGCGGATCCGGGCGGCGGGAGTTCGGCAGGTACACGTTAGGTATATCTCTTCCCAACCCCACAATGACGGTTTCGGGGCGCATGGATTGTGCCAACTCTGCCAAATACGGCTCTATACCCTTGCCGCAGGCCAACAGCATGTCGGCATCTGCTGCGGCTGCCAGTTGCTTGCTGCCGGGGGCAAAGCTGTGCAAATCTCCGTTCTCGGGAAACAGGTCTACCACCTCCACGGCATCCCCGCCGATGCTGCGTGCCATTTCGCTGAGCAACGGGTGCAGGCTCGCTATCTTGAGCTCTGCCGCCTGTGCCATGCCCAGCCCGAACAACATCAGTACCATACACCATATTGTCTTCATGCCCCCCATTCTAGGGCTACTGTGCGTGCGCGTCAATTCCGTATTGCGACAGTATGATTTTATGCCATTGCCATCTCGCAGGATAAGGCGTCTCTATTGCACATGTTTACCGGATGTATGGCATGATAATTGTTCCAACACGTATGTCTCTATTCTGCCGTTTCCCATATCCAAGTGTCTTCACTAAAAGGAATGGGGGCAGTTTGCTCGTTTGCATAGCGACTTTTGCGTGCAGATATTGTGTCGGGTATCAGATTGTGCGTACGAAAGAGGGGTAACTCGGCCTTCTCTTCGTCAACCCCTTGTTCTTCAATATATAGTACGTAGCCGAACTGATTGCTGTCTGCGGATACGACGGCAACTTCCAAATGAATGACCTCATCCTCCTCAACATGAAAGAATGCTCCGCCGACGATGCCTCCTAATTCCTGATTTTGTTGCTCAAACTCCGGTCTGTTGCTGATAAATTGATATTGCGGGCGAAATTTTTTAAATTTTTCTTGTACTGCCGGGGCGTGTCGGAGCTTGCAGGAGTCCACCCGCTTACCATCGTACAGGGCCGGAATAAAGCTGCCGCACTCCAGCACGGTTTGGCCGTTTACCCACACATGCATATAATCATACGCCGTACCGACGAATCGAAAGGTGCCGCTTGTAGGTGCTTTAATTTTTCCCTCGTACAGAGCTATGATGGCGTTTGGTTGGAACTCCCATATTTCCAAGGGTTTATCTTCTGCCCCTGTTTCGTAAAGTATGCAGGCGTACGCAGCCTGTATCACGGGTTGGTACCAATAGTTTGTGTGCAGGTAAGCCTCTGCCCTATAGTATTTTTTCAGCAGTTCGTTTCTATTTTTACCACAGAAGATTTGATGCCACAGTTGCCATTGGCGTTGAGGGCGTTTACCTATGTCCGAGCAATCTCCCTTTCTCGTTTTTTTGACATCCCATGCGAAACCGAGGATGGTGTTTGGGGGTACATACGGACCCCAATAGGCCTCTTCTTTTTCGGGAAATACGGGGGGGGCCGTCTGCGCATGGCTATGACCAAGCGTAATCATGTATAAGAGAATTGACGTTATTAACGAGTGCATGGTGGTATCCCTTCTGGTTTCAGGATATCAGCCCCGCAGCCCCGCGTCAATGATTGAAGTGTTACAAGTATGAGCGAGTAGGGGGCTTTCGCCCCCTCTCACACCACCGTACGTGCCTTTTATGGCATACGGCGGTTTCTCGGCGTGTGATTGGTCCCGGAACTAATGTTCCTGCC